>CAYVRS010000018.1:0-5445 GCA_964454075.1 uncultured Chitinophagales bacterium | reverse complement strand
CGTAGCGCTGAAGGCGCTGTTCCGGCATTTCAGGAAGCTCGGCGCGGATGTCGGCCAGCACGGCTTCGGTCACAATCACGGGCGGAAGATCGGGCTCAGGGAAATACCGGTAATCATGGGCTTGCTCTTTGGAGCGCATCTCCCGGGTTTCGAGCTTGTTCGCATCCCACAAGAGTGTGGTCTGCACCACTTTTCCACCCTTGTCAAGCACCTTGCCTTGGCGGGCCACCTCGAAATGAAGCGCGCGTTCCACATTGCGGAACGAGTTCACGTTCTTGATCTCCGTGCGGGTACCGAGTTTAGTCTCGCCGACCGGACGGATGCTCACGTTCGCATCGCACCGCAGGCTTCCCTCTTCCATGTTTCCGTCGCAGATCTCCAGGTATTGCACGATCTGCTTGATCTTGGTGAGATAGGCGTAGGCTTCGGCCGGACTGGAGATATCCGGTTCGGTCACGATTTCGATGAGCGGTGTCCCGGCTCGGTTCAGATCGACGAGCGTGTTGTACGGATCCTGGTCGTGGATCGACTTGCCCGCATCCTCTTCCATGTGGATGCGGTTGATGCGTATGCGCTTGGTGGACCCGTCTTCCAGCTGGATGTCGACATGGCCGTTGAAACAGATGGGCGTGTCGAACTGGGAGATCTGATAGCCTTTGGGCAGATCCGGATAGAAGTAATTTTTCCGGGCGAAAATGGAGCGTGGCGCGATCTGGCAGTTCGTGGCCAGGCCCATCTTCACGGTGAACCTCACATGGTTCTCGTTGAGCACCGGCAACGTGCCCGGGTGACCCAGGCACAAGGGCGTCACATGCGTGTTCGGCGCACCGCCGAATTCGGTGGTGACGGGTGCGAAGGCTTTGCTTTTGGTCAGCAGCTGGGCATGCACTTCAAGACCGATGACGGTCTCGTAGGTGCCGGGTCGTATGTCCGTATCCAAAGGAGAACTTATAACCTGTGTTGGTGAGTGCGGAAATTACAAAAAGCCGGATTAATGCACGCCGTAAAGTTGCTGGGTGATGCAATGGATGGAGCCTTGTCCCCAAACCAGGTCCTGGCAGGGGATCGCCGCGATCTCGCGATCCGGGAAATAATGACGGAAGATCTCGATCACCTTTCCGTCGTGCCGCGGATCGTAGATCGGCAGCAGCACCACGCCGTTGGCGATGTAGAAGTTCGCGTAGCTCGCGGGCACGTGCTCGCTCCCATCCACCGTGGTGCCTTCGATGCGCGTGGTGGGCATGGGGATGTCGATGATGTCGAACCCGGTGCCTTGCAGGATCTCGCGGTTCTCGTTCAAGGCGCGGTAGTTCACGTCCTTCGGATCGTCCGTCATCATGGTCATGATGGTGGTTTCGTTGAGGAACCGCGACAGGTCGTCGATGTGTCCGTCGGTGTCGTCTCCGGCCAGGCCTTCGTTGAGCCAGATGATGCGGTCCTGACCGAGGTAGTCTTTCATGCGCTGCTCGATCTCGGCTTTCGTGAAATGCGGGTTGCGCGTGGGCGTGAGCATCACCGATTCGGTGGTGAGCATCACCCCTTTGCCGTTGGTTTCGATGGAGCCGCCTTCCAGGATCATTCCGGGCTTGAACCGGCGCAATCCATAGGTGTTCGCAAAATATTCCGGAACGGCGTCGTCGCTGTCGTAGGGAGGATATTTCCCACCCCAGGCGTTGTAGCCCCAATCGCAGAGGGCGATGTCCGGCCATTTGTTGGCCATGAGCTCGGACGGGGCGTTCGGCGCGATGTGCGGGCCGTAGATATGCGTCGAATGCCGGGCGGGCGATTCGTCGAATCGCTTCACGAAAATGGGTCCGAAATCGCGCGCCCAGACGTCGTTGGTGGTCCGGATATGGAAGGTGACCGCATCCGGCGGCAAGCCGGCTTCCTTGAACAGTCCGAGCACCCGCGCTTTGACGGACGCGTCGTTCACGAGCAGATGGATGGGTTCGTGCACATGCAGCGCCTTGATGATGTTCAGGTATACGCGCTCGACCCTAGGCAGCCGCTCTCCGGGCCAGGTCTCGGGGTTGGAGGGCCAGCTGAGCAAGGTGGCGGAATGGGGATGCCATTCGGCAGGCATCCGGTAGCCCATGTCTTTTGGAGTCATAGGTCGAAGAAGAAGGGGATTTCGTAATACAAGGTGTCGCGCACGGCACCGATGAACAGGCCGACACCGTTGGTCACGTTCGTGGGTGTGGCAGGAAGCAGGAAGTCGCCGTCGGTACGGGCATAATCGGCATAGATGTCCTCAGGCAGCACCACCACGACCCGAAGGATGGCAGGCTGGCGATCGGTTCCGGTTGATAGGTTCGAATACAATCCATACACATCGCGGGTGAGTACGAATCTTGGATTGCGTTCATCCAGATACAGCGATTCGTAGATGGAGGGATCCACCAGGTCGTGATTGAAATCCACATACTTGGCTAAGGCTTCGAATTCATGGTCTGTACCATACTGCACGGCCATGAACGCGTTGCTTGCCGTGTATTCAATGCGCACTTTTGAAGCATAGACAAACATCGTGTCGGCATACGGCGGCAAGATGAGTTGTGCGGGATCGATGCGGTTCACGAAAACGGACTGTCCGGCGAAACGCGGGGTTTCATTGGTGATCTGCATACCCGAGGCGTCGTAATCGGGAATACGGGCTTCGGCGGAAGCATGGAGGCCGTCCCAGCGCACCTCCACCGAATACGCGAAGCCGCGCAGCACCCTCAGGCTCGGCTGCAACGGAAGGAACCGTCCCGGCTGAACTTCCCTCAACGGAATTTCAAGGGTATCGGGATCGGCTTGGTTGGCATCCCAAGTACGGAGCAGGACGCTGGCCCCGAGGGTCCACCGTTCGTTGCGGTTGAAGCGGAACGGTTCCCGACCCGTGGCCTTGAAGGCATGACGAATCTGGATTTCCGGAATCGGCGCGCCGCGGTAGAAGATGGCGTCGATCTGAAGCATGCGGTCGGCGGGTTCATCCACATAGGATTCCCTGACGCAGGATGCGCTCACGATCCAAAGACCCAGAAAAAGGACGAAGCGGCTCATGAGGGGGTGTGGATTCGGATGGAGAGCATGGGAAAGACCGGCAACTGGCCCAGAAACCGGTGCTTAGGCGTTACGGACGCTTCGCTGCGGGTGCGGAGCACCTTGGTGGTGGTGTTCACCGCCAGCACGTTGAACCGGTTGTACAGATTGATCACGCTGAACGTGACATCGGTGGAATAGCGTCCAAAGGGTCGGCTTTGCCAAGTAGCGAAGACATCGAGGCGATGGTAGTCGGGAAGCCTGTAATTGTGTTTCTCGTTCCAGATGAGCGGCGGATTGTCGAATTCGTTGCCGATGCCGAGCGGATCGTCGACGCGGTCGTACCCCGAATATGCCATGGTGATCGGCTGGCCCGATTTGAACCGGAACTGCGCCCCGAAGATCCACGAGCGGCCTGAGCGGTAGGTCAGTTCGGCGCCGGCATCGTGCCGGCTATCGGTTCGGGCATCGAACCATCGGCCGTTGTTGATGGAAGGAAACCGGTTTTGAGTCCGGCTGAGCGTGTAGGTGACCTTGCCCGTAAATCGGCCTTTCGTGGCATCGAGGATGGTTTCCACACCCATCGCCCTGCCCTCTCCCACCACGGTGATGTCGCGATAGACCGGAACGAAGGTTCCTGTGCCTCCCACAGCCAGATAGACTTCGACCGGATCCAAGGCGAGCAGGTTGTCGCTGCGGCGCTGGTAGGCTTCGACGGTGATTGCCGATTCGTCCGACAGTCTGTAGCGGGTGCCCAGGGTGACTGTGCGTCCTTCCAGGGGATCGACCGTCGGCGAGGCCCAGATCCACTTTTCCACCGGCACTTGAAGCAGGTCGATACCCACGGCTTGCACGTATTGCCGGAACCATCCGTACCCGGCGGTGAGACTCCAATCCGCGGTAAGATGTGTGACGCCGTTGATGCGGGGGAGTACGGACGTATGCGACCCGAACGAATAACTCTCTACCCGCAATCCCGGATACAAGGACCAGCGTGCGGTTTCCAGCGAGAAGCCGGCATGGAAGGCGGTCTGCTGCGAAGCGATGTCGGCACGCACGAGCCGGGTGAGTTCCGATTCGTCGACCAGCGTCCGAGAAGGGTAACCCGTGACCACTTCGAAGGTGGTGATTTCCGTACGCTCATCCAAGGTGCCACGGTCTTCGAAACGGTGCCGGATGGTTTCGAAGCCGGCATCCAGCGTGAAGAACGGCGTCGGCGACCACGTGCCGCGCAATCGCGCCCCCAGATCCAGAATATCTTGATCGAAACGCTTCTTCAGTTCATAATCCCGTTGTTCGCTGATCTGCTGGGTGAGTACCCGGTTGGCCAGCAGGTAGCGTTCCGTGGTTTGAAAATCGAAGTAGAAATCGGTGCTGTCGATCGAGACCGAGCGGTAGCTCGACAGATAGGTCTGCGCTTCGACCTGAAGTTGCTCCGTCATATACCTTGTGCGGACGCTCGCGCCGGTGTTCTGCCAGGTAAGTGAGGTGCGTTTGGCATCGTCGAATGTCTCGTAGTCGCCATCCTGCGGATCCACAATTTCCGAACCGCTTTCGGCGGTGCGGAAACGGAACCGGTCTTTGCCATGGATCATAAATCCGTCGCTCTCCCAACGCGGCGACCAGACGTGTTTCCACTTAGCGCTGATATCATGGAAATAATACAAGGTCTGCTGATCGTCGGCCTTCTCCTGCCGGTCGAACGCGGCAAGGATGGGATCCATGTAGGTGCGGCGCATGGAGAGATAGACCGAACCTTTGTCGGAGTACGGTATGCCGGCGGTCAGACTCGAGCTCACCATGCCGACATTCAGCTCATCCAAGCCTTTCGAATTCGCCCCATCGGTGGCGTACAAGTGCATCACCGAACTGATCCGGCTGCCGTATCGCGGGGAAAACACGCCTTTGGAAAACTCCAGTCCGGAAACCGACTGCGCGTTGAAGGCGCTGAACAAACCGAAAAGGTGCCACGGACTGTAAACCGGCATCCCGTCGAACAAAATCAGATTCTGGTCATTGCGACCGCCGCGCACCGAGTACCCGCCGGAGAAATCGCTCTCGGTTTTCACACCAGGCAGAGTTTGGATGTATCGGATGGGGTCGGATTCCCCTGCCAGCCTCACCGACTGCCGGATTCGGGATTGTGGCACATACACCGTGCTGAGCGGGGTCTGCGTCGACAGGTCGCTCTCTATGGCCTGTTCTTCGACGGTGATGCTGTTCAGATTGAACACGCGCGGATTCAAGCGGATGGTGAGCCTCAGGTCGCCGGTCAGGCGGATGAGGGTGTCGACCGGTTCGTAGCTCAGATGCCTGAACTGAAGACGCACCAGGGCCGAGGGCACCGATGCCAGCTCGAACCAGCCGTCGGCGCCTGTCACTGCTGTCCGGTTCGATTGCGGGATGCGGACCGACGCGCCG
>CAYVRS010000017.1:4847-23822 GCA_964454075.1 uncultured Chitinophagales bacterium | reverse complement strand
CTGAGGTTATAGAATAATCAAAGAATATATAAGGCACAAACGGGTGTAGCTCAATTGGTAGAGTAGCGGTCTCCAAAACCGTTGGCTGGGGGTTCGAGTCCCTTCACCCGTGCAACGAACGAAACATATGAGTAAAATCACGCAATACTTTGACGACGTCCGCAAGGAGATGGCAAAAGTCTCTTGGCCGACTCAAAACGAACTCGTCGAGCAGACCACGGTCGTATTCGTGTTCACGCTGATTGTTTCGCTCTTCATTTTCGGCATCGATAACGTATTCAGCACGGTCTTAGAGCTTCTCTACCGATGAGCCATTCCGACACCAAGCAATGGTACGTGGTCCGGTCTTTTTCCGGTCACGAAAAGAAGGTACGCGATTACCTTCTTGAGGAAGTGGCTTCTCAAGGGTTAGGCGAGAAGATTACGGAAATTCTTGTCCCTACCGAGACGGTAGTCGAGATACGTGGTGGAAAAAAACGGACCAGGGAAAAGAACTATTTCCCGGGGTACATACTCGTCGAGGCGATCTACGACGACAGTGTGAACAACCTCATCAGCAATGCTCCGTCCGTTATCGGATTCCTGAAAAACGACCGGGATCTCAAAAAACCGACACCTCTCCGCCGGGACGAGGTGGATCGGATCCTGGGCGTCGTCAAACATAACCACGAGGTGGGTCAAACTGTGAGCATTCCGTACAAGCAGGGTGATCTGATCCGTGTCATCGACGGGCCGTTCAAAGAATTTGACGGTACGGTTGAGGAAGTCTATCCGGACAAACTCAAACTCCGTGTGCTGGTGAGCATCTTCGGCCGGAAGACTCCGGTCGAGGTGGATGTGAACCAGGTGGAAGCGGAAGCCTGAGCCAACACGGAACCCCGGCGCAACATCTAATCAATCCTATCGATGGCAAAGAAAGTCATTAAAATCATCAAGCTCCAGATCACGGGTGGCCAAGCCAACCCGGCGCCTCCCGTAGGCCCGGCATTGGGCCAGGCCGGCGTGAACATCATGGAGTTTTGCAAGGCCTTCAACGCCAGAACCCAAGACAAGATCGGTGTCGTCACTCCGGTGGAGATCACGGTCTATGCGGACAAGTCGTTTTCGTTTGTCACGAAAACTCCACCTGCGCCGGTTCTGTTGAAACAAGTCGCCAAAATCAAATCCGGATCCGCTGAACCGAACCGTGCGAAAGTCGGCAGCGTGACCTGGACGCAATGTCTGGATATCGCCCGTGTGAAGCTGGTGGATCTGAACTGCTATGACGAAATCGCTGGTGCGGAAATGATCGCAGGAACGGCCCGCAGCATGGGTCTTCGTGTGGACCGCACCAAATAATCTGAGGAATCCATCATGGCAAAACACGGAAAAAAATACACCGACGCGGCCAAGCTGATTGAAGCTGGCAAAGAGTACGCTCTTGCGGAAGCCGCCGCGCTCGTGAAGAAAACCACAACGACCAAGTTCGACGCTTCGGTCGATATTGACATCCGCCTGGGTGTGGATCCCCGTCACGCCGACCAGATGGTCCGCGGTACGGTATCGCTCCCTCACGGAACCGGTAAGACGCTACGCGTTCTCGCCTTGGTCAACCCAGCCAAACAGGAAGAAGCCCGTCAAGCCGGTGCCGACCACGTCGGTCTGGACGACTACATGGCGAAAATCGAAGAAGGCTGGACGGATATCGACGTGATCGTCGCTACGCCGGATGTCATGGGCAAACTCGGTAAGCTCGGCCGTGTGCTGGGTCCCCGCGGTTTGATGCCGAACCCGAAAAGCGGTACGGTGACCATGGATGTCGGCAACGCCATCAAGGAAGTGAAAGCCGGTAAGATCGACTTCCGGGTCGACAAGTTCGGCATCCTGCACTCTTCGATCGGCAAAGCCAGTTTCGATGCCGATCAGCTGAAGGAGAATGCCGAAGCGTTCATCCAGACGGTCATCAAGCTGAAGCCTTCCTCAGCGAAGGGCACGTACGTGAAAAGTATCAACATGAGTTCGACCATGGGCCCCGGTATTCCGGTCTCCCGTGCTGGAATGAGCTGAAAGGACATCCACCATGGCAACCAAAGCAGAAAAAGAAGTCGTAATTGCGGAATTGACCGAGCGCCTGAAGACGTCCGACGCGGTATACCTCACCGATTACAGTGGGATGACCGTCGCTCAGATCAGCGCCTTGCGTCGTGAATTCAAGAAAGCCGGCGTCACCTACAAAGTGTACAAAAACACGATGGTGAAACGCGCGATGAAACAAATCGGCGGATATGACGCCATTTTCCCGACCCTGGAAGAACAGACCGCCTATGCGTTCGCGCAAGGCGACCTGTCCAAGCCGGCGAAAGTGCTCAAAGCCTTTTTGAAGGACAGTGAAAAACCCAAGTTCCGCGGAGCCATCATGGATGGCGTCGTGTTCGGTGAAAACCAACTTGAGGCGCTTTCCACCATGAAGTCGAAAGACGAAGTGATCGGCGACATCATGGGCTTGCTTCTTTCCCCGATCCGAAACGTGCTCGGCGCACTTCAGTCTCCTGGCTCCACGTTGGTGGGCGCCGTTCAGACTATCGCCGAAAAGAAAAACTAAATTCAACTAATTGGAGATCGACACAATGGCAGATGTAAAAGCCCTCGCAGAACAACTGGTGAACCTCACCATCAAAGAAGCCAACGAATTGGCAGCTATCCTTGAAAACGACTACGGCATCAAGCCTGCAGCTGCGTCTGTGGCTGTGGCTGCTCCAGCCGCTGCGGCTGACGCACCGTCTGCCGAAGAGCAAACCGAGTTCACCGTTATCCTGAAAAACGCCGGTGCCAACAAAATCGGTGTGATCAAGGAAGTCCGCGCTCTGACCGGCCTCGGCCTGAAAGAAGCCAAAGACCTCGTCGATGGCGCACCAAGCACGGTGAAAGAATCCGCTTCGAAAGAAGAAGCTGAGAGCATCAAAGCCAAGCTTGTTGAAGCTGGTGCTGAAGTCGAACTCAAGTAAGTTCGCATCCGATGGTTCTTGATGGCTAAGCCAATGCTGGAAACAGCATTGGCTTATGCTGTCTTTTTGATTTTCATTCGCACGGCATCCTGGCAAGACTGCGACTTACCGTGCACGTTCCCGTTGTTTTGAGCAGTTCATTCACTTAATCGCGAGGTTTCCTTGGCTACCAAGACTCAAACTCTTCCCTTCACCGACCGCATCTCGTTTGCTCGAACAAAACACGTCGTTGATTATCCCGATTTCCTGGACATCCAGTTGGGGTCTTTCCGGAAATTCACCCAGTGGGATATCGATCCTGAAGACCGCGACGACTCCGGTTTGCAGGAAATCTTCCACGAGCACTTCCCCATCACGGATTCCAGGGAGCAGAACATCCTCGAGTTTCTCTATTACTCGATCGATACTCCCCGCTACACCATCAAAGAGTGCCAGGAACGCGGCCTGACCTATTCCGTTCCTCTCAAAGCCAAATTGCGCCTGTCTTCGGTCGACCAGACCGACGAAGCCAGCGAAACCATCGAGCAGGAAGTGTTCCTGGGCGATCTTCCTTGGATGACCGAGCGCGGCACGTTCATCATCAACGGCGCGGAGCGCGTGATCGTAAGCCAGCTGCACCGTTCACCGGGTGTGTTCTTCGGCCAGTCTCTCCACCCGAACGGCACCCAGCTGTACTCCGCCCGCATCATTCCGTTCAAAGGATCCTGGATCGAATTCACGACCGACATCCGCGACGTGCTTTGGGCCTACATCGACCGCAAGAAGAAATTGCCAGTGACCACGCTCTTGCGTGCCCTCGGGTTCTCCAGCGACTTCGACATCCTGCGCATGTTCGACCTTTCGCAGGAAGTCGACCTGAAAACGAAGAAGACCTTCGCCGAAGCCATCGGCAAACGCTTGGCATCCGATATCAGCCAAGAGGAAGTGGTCGAGGTGGTGGACGAGGAAACCGGTGAAGTCAGCGAACGCAAGCAGCGCGTGATCATCATTCCTCGCGACCATGAGATCACCGAAGACGATTTCGGTGTGATCAAGGAAGCCGGATACGAGAAGATCCACATCCTCAAGATCTCCAACGAGGATGCCGACCGTTCCGTTATTCTGAACACCCTCCGCAAAGACACGACGTTCAACGAAGAGACTGCCCTGGCCGAAGTGTACCGCCAGATCCGTACTGGTGAGATGCCGGATATGGAAACGGCCCGTCAGGTCCTGGAGCGTCTGTTCTTCTCCGACAAGAAATACGATCTGGGTGAAGTGGGCCGCTACCGATTGAACAAGCGCCTGCACCTGGAGGAATCGCTCGAGACGACGGTGCTCACCGTGAACGACATCGTGGCGATCATCAAAGAGCTCATTCGTCTGAAGAACCTGAAATCTCAGGTCGATGACATCGATCACTTGAGCAACCGCCGTGTCCGTACGGTCGGTGAACAGCTGGGTCAGCAATTCTCGCTGGGTCTGGCCCGCATGGCCCGCACCATCCGCGAGCGCATGAACTCCCGCGACGCCGAGCAGTTCACCCCGCAGGATCTGGTAAACGCGCGCACGATCTCAAGTGTGATCAACACCTTCTTCGGCACCAACCAGTTGAGCCAGTTCATGGACCAGACCAACCCGCTGGCCGAGCTGACGCACAAGCGTCGGATGTCGGCCCTCGGACCTGGCGGTCTGACCCGTGAGCGTGCCGGTTTCGAGGTGCGTGACGTCCACTACACCCACTACGGCCGCCTCTGCCCTATCGAGACGCCGGAAGGACCGAACATCGGTCTGATCTCGTCGCTCTGCGTCCACGCCAAAGTGAACGACTTCGGCTTCATCGAAACCCCCTACCGCAAAGTGAAAGCGGGCGTGGTGACCGATAATGTGGATTATCTCGCCGCTGAGCAGGAAGACGAAACCATCATCGCTCAGGCGAATGCCCAGCTCAATGAAAAATCGGGGTTCAGCAACGAGTTCATCTTCTCCCGTTTCCGTGATTCGAACGTGGGCTTGGCCCGTCCGGAACAAGTCGAGTACATGGATGTGGCTCCGAACCAAATCACTTCGGTGGCCGCGGCGTTGATTCCGTTCATCGAACACGATGACGCCAACCGTGCGTTGATGGGATCAAACATGCAACGCCAAGCGGTGCCTCTGTTGCGTCCGGAGCGTCCGGTGGTTGGAACCGGCATGGAATACCGTGCTGCCCGCGATTCCCGCGCCTTGATCGCCGCCGAAGGCGACGGTACGGTCGTGTATGTGAGTTCGACCGAAATCCGCGTCCGTTACGACCGTGATGACATGGAAGCCCTCGCCTACTTCGACGAAGGCGTGAAAAGCTACGAGCTACGCAAATTCGAGCGGACCAACCAGGACACCTGCTCCAACCAGACCGCCATCGTGAAGGTCGGCGACCGGGTTCGTGCCGGACAAGCCCTGGCCGACGGCTGCGCCACCAACATGGGTGAATTGGCCTTGGGCCGCAACCTGCTGGTCGCGTTCATGCCATGGCGCGGTTACAACTTCGAGGATGCCATCGTCGTGAGCGAGCGCATCGTTTCGGAAGACATCTACACCTCCATCCACATCACCGAGTTCGAGCAGCATGTGCGCGATACGAAACGCGGTGAAGAGGAACTGACGCGCGAAATTCCGAACGTCAGCGAGGAAGCCACCCGCAATCTGGATGAGAACGGCATTGTGCGCGTAGGCGCGGTCGTCCGTCCGGGCGACATCATCGTCGGCAAGATCACTCCGAAAGGGGAGACAGATCCGACGCCGGAAGAGAAACTCCTCCGTGCCATCTTCGGCGATAAGGCCGGTGATGTGAAGGATGCGTCGTTGAAAACGCCTCCGGGCATCAACGGGGTGGTCATCGAAACCAAATTGTTCAGCCGCAAGCGCGACGAGCAGTATTCCCGTAAGGAGGAGAAGGAACTGGTGGAAGCCGAACAGAACAAGTTCGACCAACTGGTTCTTCGTCTGAACGCGAGCTGGTCCGAGCGCATGTACAAACTGCTCAAAGACAAGACCTCTCCGAGCGTGGTGTACCGCAACGGCTACGAAGTGATTCCGAAAGGCGAGAAGTACAAGAAGACCCATTTCGACGAGATGGATCCTCTTCAGTTGCGTTCCCGCCAGCCGTGGTGCACCGATGAGAAGACCAACCAAGTGGTCTGGACCCTTCTTGAAAGCTACAAGGGCGTGCGCCGCGAGTACGAGACGGAACTCAAGCGTAAGAAATATCAGATCCAAGTCGGTGACGAACTGACCCCCGGCATCGTGCAGAAGGCCAAAGTCTACATCGCCAAGAAGCGCAAGCTTCAAGTGGGTGACAAGATGGCCGGCCGTCACGGGAACAAAGGTGTGGTCGCCAAGATCGTTCCGGTGGAAGACATGCCGTTCCTGGAAGACGGAACGCCGGTCGACATCGTGCTCAACCCGCTGGGCGTACCATCGCGGATGAACCTTGGACAGATCTACGAAACCATCCTCGGATGGGCAGGCCGCAAATTGGGTGTGACGTTCGCCACCCCGATCTTCGACGGCGCCCATTACTCGGATGTGCAAGAATGGCTGGGCAAAGCCGGATTACCGATCGACGGACGCACGTACTTGTACGACGGACGCACCGGAGACCGCTTCGCTCAGAAAACCACGGTAGGATACATTTACATGCTCAAGCTGAACCACTTGGTTCAAGACAAGATGCATGCCCGCTCGATCGGACCTTACTCTCTCATCACTCAACAGCCTCTGGGTGGTAAAGCCCAGTTCGGCGGTCAGCGTCTTGGAGAGATGGAAGTCTGGGCGCTGTATGCCTACGGTGCGGCGAGCATCCTGAAAGAAATGCTGACGGTGAAAAGTGACGACGTGAAAGGCCGTTCGAAAGTGTACGAAGCGATCGTGAAGGGAGACAACCTGCCAGAAGGCGGAACTCCGGAATCGTTCAACGTTCTGCTCCGCGAACTGCAAGGCCTCGGTCTCGAAGTTCACATCGACTAACGACATTCAAATTCTCACGGAGGTACTCCCTTGGCATTCACCAAAAGCGAACCCGCAACCAAAGATTTCAACCTGATCCGAATTTCACTTGCCTCGGCCGAGACGGTATTGTCCCGTTCGCGCGGCGAGGTGTTGAACCCGGAAACGATCAACTACCGCACGTTCAAGCCCGAGAAAGACGGCTTGTTCTGCGAGAAGATTTTCGGCCCGGTCAAGGATTGGGAGTGTCATTGCGGCAAATACAAACGCATCCGCTACAAAGGCATCATCTGCGACCGTTGCGGTGTGGAAGTGACCCGCAAAGCGGTCCGCCGCGAGCGCATGGGCCATATTTCGCTCAGCGTACCGGTGGTCCACATCTGGTATTTCAAATCGCTCCCGAACAAGATCGCATATCTGTTGGGTTTGTCGTCCAAGAACCTGGAGAAGATCGTCTACTACGAATCGTTCGTGGTGATCAATCCAGGCATGGCACGCGACCTCGGATACAAGATGGGCGACATGCTGTCCGAAGAAGAGTATCAGGATGTGCTGGGCCAGCTGCCCGATGTGCATCGTGAGCTCGACGACGACGATTCCGACAAGTTTGTCGTGAAAATGGGCGCCGAAGCGATCGAAGAACTCCTCAAAGCCATCGATCTGGACAAGTCCGCGTACAAATACCGTGAAGCGGTGAAGCGCGAGACGTCCATGATGCGCAAGAAGAAATACCTCAAGCGCCTGCAAGTGCTTGAGTCCTTCCGTGCGGCCAACCGCCGTGTGGAAAACCGTCCTGAGTGGATGGTGATGCGCGTGGTGCCGGTGATTCCACCCGAACTGCGTCCTTTGGTGCCTTTGGAAGGCGGTCGTTTCGCGACGTCCGACCTGAACGATCTGTACCGCCGGGTCATCATCCGCAACAACCGTCTCAAACGCCTGATCGACATCAAGGCTCCGGATGTGATTCTCCGCAACGAGAAGCGCATGCTCCAGGAAGCCGTCGACTCGCTGTTCGACAACTCCCGTAAGACGAACGCCGTCCGCAGCAACAACCGTCCGTTGAAATCCTTGAGCGACATGCTCAAAGGCAAGAACGGCCGTTTCCGTCAGAACTTGCTCGGTAAGCGTGTCGACTATTCCGGTCGTTCCGTAATCGTCGTTGGTCCGGAACTGAAAATGCACCAGTGCGGACTTCCGAAAGAAATGGCGGTCGAATTGTACAAGCCGTTCATCATTCGCCGCCTCATCGAGCGTGGCTATGTGAAGACGGTGAAAAGCGCCAAGAAAGTGGTCGACCGTCGCGACGAGGTGGTCTGGGACGTCCTTGAGAATGTCATCAACGGACACCCGGTGCTGCTCAACCGCGCGCCGACGCTTCACCGTCTCGGGATCCAGGCGTTCCAGCCGGTTCTCATCGAAGACAAGGCCATCCGCTTGCATCCGCTGAGCTGTACCGCGTTCAACGCCGACTTTGACGGTGACCAGATGGCTGTTCACCTTCCGTTGAGCCACGATGCCATCTTGGAAGCCGCGGTCCTGATGCTCGGTTCGCACAACATCATGAACCCGGCGAACGGAACACCGATCACGGTACCGTCGCAGGACATGGTGCTTGGCATTTATTACCTGACGAAGATGAGCCCCATCACGCCGACCAAAGAACGCATGTTCTCGGGTACGGATGAAGTGGTCATCGCCTTCGACCAGCAAGTGGTCGACATCCACGACAAGATCACCTTGCGGTGGGAGAATGGCGAAGTGATCAAGACGACCACGGGTCGCGCCATTTTCAACAAAATCATTCCGGATGAGCTGGGTTATAAGAACCAGACGTTCGGCAAGAAAGAACTGCGTAACCTCATTTCCGAAGTGTTCACGGTCTGCGGTACGGCGAAAGCGGCCAAATTCCTGGACGACATGAAGGATCTCGGATTCGCGACCGCCACCCGCGGCGGGCTCTCGTTCTCCCTGGAAGACATTGTGATTCCGGATGAGAAAATGGAGTTCATCCGTGCGGCCCAGCAGGAAGTGACCACCATCCAAGAGCGTTACGAAAACGGTTTCATCACCGACAACGAACGGTACAACCAGGTCATCGATAAGTGGACCTCCACGACGAACCGTGTGTCTGAGACGCTGTTCAATGCCTTGGCTCGCGACCGTGACGGCTTCAACCCTGTCTTCATGATGGCGGATTCGGGTGCGCGGGGTTCCAAAGACCAGATCCGTCAGTTGGGCGGCATGCGTGGTCTGATGGCCAAGCCGCAGAAATCGTCGGTCGAATCGTCGGGTAGCGAGGTCATCGAGACCCCGATCCTGTCGAGCTTCAAAGAAGGTCTTACCGTTCTCGAGTACTTCATTTCGACGCACGGTGCCCGTAAGGGTCTTGCCGATACGGCTCTGAAAACCGCTGACGCCGGGTATCTGACCCGCCGTCTTGTGGACGTGTCGCAAGATCTGATCATCACCGAAGATGACTGCGGAACGCTCCGTGGCATCAAGATCAAAGCCCTCAAAGACAATGAAGACATTGTGGAGAGCTTGGAAGACCGTATCCTCGGCCGCGTATCGATGCACGATGTGTACGATCCTTTGACTGACGACCTGCTCGTCGCATCGAACGACCTAATCGATGAGCGCATTGCCAAGAAGATCGCCGAAACCTCGATCGAAGAGGTCGAGATCCGCTCGGTGCTAACCTGCGAAACCGGCCGTGGCGTTTGCGCCAAGTGCTATGGACGCGACCTTGCCCGTGGCAAGATGGTCCAGGTTGGTGAGGCGGTCGGCGTCATCGCGGCTCAATCGATCGGTGAGCCTGGTACCCAGCTTACGCTGCGTACCTTCCACGTAGGTGGTACGGCCGCTCGGATGGAAGCCGAGTCGATGCACAAATCGAAATTCGCCGGAAAGATCGTGTTCGAAAACCTCCGCGCCGTGTCGTTCGACGATGGCGAGGAAGAGCGTCGCGTGGTCCTCAGCCGTGTGGGTGAGATCAAGATCGTGGATGAGACCGGTAAAGTGCTCATCAACTACAACATTCCGTACGGTTCCGAACTTCTGTGCGAAGAGGGAGACCTGGTTCCGAAAGGCGTGCCCCTCTGCCGCTGGGATCCGTACAACGCCTTGATCATCTCCGAGATCAACGCGACCATCAAGTACAAAGACATCGTCGAAGGCGCGACATCCAGCGAAGAGACCGATGCGCAGACCGGTCACCGTGAAAAAGTGATCACCGATTCCAAAGACCGCGGCCTGGTGCCTGCCCTCGTCCTCGTGGGCGAAGGCAAACAGAACCGCGAAGTGTCGCTTCCTGTTGGCGCGCACGTGGTCGTGGATGAGGGAGACATGGTCTTCGCTGGTCAGGTCATCGCGAAAATCCCGCGTTCGTCAGCGACGAAATCGAAAGACATCACGGCTGGTCTGCCGCGTGTGACGGAGCTCTTTGAGGCGCGTCCGCCGAGCGACCCTGCCGTCGTCTCCGAAATCGAAGGCATCGTGTCGATGGGTGTCCGCAAGCGCGGTGCCCAAGAGATCGTGATCAAGAGCAAAGACGGCACCGAGACCAAAACGTACCTCATTCCTTTGGCCAAGCACATTCTTGTCCAAGAGAACGATTACGTGAAAGCCGGTGAGCGTTTGTCCGACGGTCAGATCCTGCCCCAAGACATTCTCAACATCCTCGGACCGTTCGCCGTGCAATCGTACCTGGTGAACGAGATCCAAGAAGTGTACCGTCTGCAAGGCGTGACAATCAACGACAAGCACATCGAAGTGATCGTACGCACCATGATGCAGAAAGAGGAAATCACCGATCCGGGTGACACCATGTATCTGGAAGGCGACAAAGTGGACCGCTTCGAAGTGAACCGCACCAACGACTCCCTCATCGGCAAGTTCGTCGTGACGAACCCCGGCGAAAGTGCCGTGTCGATCGGCATCCTGCTCGACCGTCGTGAGATCCGCGAACTGAATGCGGGTCTGATCAAAGACGGTAAGGCGGAAATCGAAGCCCGCGCAGCGGAACCGGCGATTTCCCGTCCGATCCTCTTGGGAATCACCCGTGCGGCGTTGTCGACCGATAGCTGGTTGTCGGCCGCATCGTTCCAGGAGACCACCAAAGTGCTCACCCAAGCCTCCATCGAAGCCAAAGAAGACAAACTTCTCGGCCTCAAAGAGAATGTGGTCGTGGGTCACAAAGTGCCTGCAGGTACCGGTCTGCGCAAATACAACGAGATCATCGTGGGCTCGAAAGCCGACAATGAAGGACTTGAGGCTGCCAGCAAGGTCTTCGAAACGATCGCCGCCAAAGACGTCGTTCTCGGTTTCGACGACGACGATTTGTAAATTACGGGCCAAAGCCCGTCGTGCCGAAGTAGCTCAGTTGGTAGAGCAATTCACTCGTAATGAATAGGTCGTCGGTTCAAGTCCGATCTTCGGCTCAATTCACGCCCCGTTTTCCTACATTAAGGAAGCGGGGCGTTTCCATTTATGGCCGCCTCCGCTCAACACACACCAAACCAAAGGAGTCTGTCGAATGGAAATGATCACCAAACAGGCGAAATACATCTTCGCCCTACCGTTTCTTGTCTTCGGAGCGATGCACCTGATGATGGGTGCCAACATGGCGGGCCTGGTGCCGTCGTTTGTCCCCGGAGGCGTGATCTGGGTCTATGTGACCGGAATCGCCTTGGTCGCCGCAAGCCTTGCCATCATGATCGGTAAAATGGCCAAGCTGGCCAGTTTCCTGCTTGGCGTATTGATGCTCGTGTTCGCCCTCACCATACATCTCGTTGCCGTGATGGGTGGCGACCAGATGGCGATGGGCAGCTTCCTGAAGGACATGGCCCTCGCCGGAGCCGCCTTCTTCTATTCGGACAAGGCTGACGCCTGATCGTGGTGACGGGGTAGGTCGCATGGCCTATCCCGGCCATTTAAGCGGTATCTTGGTGGACTATGAATCACATCCAGCTCCACCCGAAACGGGACCGCCGTCTGGCCACCGGCCACAAATGGATCTTCAGCAACGAAATCGCGGAGATCAAGGGCAAACCTGAAGCCGGAGAGGTGGTGCAGGTGCGCCGCACCGACGGGCACCATATCGGCTACGCCTACTACCATCCCCATTCCCTCATCGCCGGCCGCATCCTCACCTATGAACGCGTCGTTCCAGAGGCGTCGTTCTATACGGACCGCATCCGCACGGCGCTCGATCTTCGCACGCGGCGCTACCCCGATGCCAACGCGTACCGCGTGGTCCATAGCGAGGCCGACGGTCTGCCTGGCCTCGTCATCGACAAATTCGACTCGGCGGTGGTCATCCAAATCGTCTGCACCGGTGCCGAGCGGCATCTGGACTGGATCGTGGCCGCGATCGAAGAGCATCTCCATCCGGAAACCATCCTTTTGAAAAACGACTCCGGGCTGCGTTTGCTTGAGGGACTTCCCCAGTACGTCAAGATCATCAAGGGGAAGGAGCAGCCCGATCCGATCGACATTCGCGAGTACGACGTCAATTACCGTGTGAACCTGCTCGACGGGCAGAAAACCGGCTTTTATCTGGATCAGCGTGAAAACCGCTGGGCATTCCGGCAGCTCATCCGTCCGGGCGACCGCGTCCTCGATGCGTTCTGCAACGATGGCGGGTTCGCGTTGCACGCCGCCAAAGCCGGTGCGGCCGACATCCTGGCCATCGATTCGTCAAAACCCGCGCTGGAACGTGCGAAGGCGAACATGGAGATCAACGGTTTGAGTGGCATCCGTTTCGAAGCGCACGACCTGATGGAGTGGCTCCCCAAACAAGCCGGTGGCGAGCTCTACGATGTCGTGAACCTGGACCCGCCCGGGTTCGCCAAAAACAAGAAACTGGCAGGCGCCGCGTTGAAAGGCTATGCCAAGTTGCATGAGGCGGCGCTGCGGCTCTTGAAGCCCGGAGGGATCCTCTGCACGGCGACCTGTTCGCACCACATCGAGGCAGACCGGTTTTTCGATACCGTTCTGATGGCCGCCGGCGCACAAGGTCGCGAAGTCCAGCTGCTGCATCGGGGCGGGCAACCGGCCGACCATCCGGTGCTTCCATCAATGCCAGAAACGCAGTATCTTGATGTTTTTATTGTACGAGTTGCCTGAGACTGAATGAGGTTTGCGATCCTGATCATCCTGACTACGATGCTGTTCGGCGCCTGCGCCAGCACCAAGCGTGTCACGGAAAGCGGCATGGCCAGTTGGTATGGACCCGATTTCCATGGAAAACGGACCGCCAACGGCGAGGTCTACGACCAACGTGAGCTCACGGCCGCGCACAAGACATTGCCTTTCAATACCGTGGTCCGCGTCACCAACCTCGACAATGGAAAGCAGGTGGTGGTGCGCATCAATGACCGAGGCCCGTATTTAAGGGGTCGGGTGATCGATCTGTCCCGCGCCGCAGCCGAAGAAGTGTCGATGATCGGAGCCGGCACCGCCCGAGTGCGACTGGAAGTGCTCCACACCGACAGACCCATCATCGGAGAGCTGAGCCGGGAGATTTTCGGGGTGCAGATCGCCTCATTGGCTGACCCGGATGCGGCCCGTGCGCGGGCCAACGAATTGCGGGGCGGATGGGTGCTTCCGGCCCGGGTGGACGGCCAACGCGTCTATCGTGTGATGGTGGGCCGCTACGGAAGCCGCGAGCTGGCCGAAGAGGCCATGCAAGAGCTTAAGCGGCAAGGGATTGACGGGTTCGTGAAACAAGTTCAGAATTGAACGAATTGTTCGCGGTATCTTGTTGGTCACATCATGAAAAAGCACATCATTGTCATCGGCACAGGCTTTGGCGCCTTGGGTGCCGCCGTCCGTTTGCTCGCCAAGGGCTACTCCGTCGACCTCTATGAAAAACGTGACAAACCCGGCGGACGCGGTTATGTCTATGACGTGAACGGATTCAAGTTCGATGGGGGTCCGACCGTGATCACCGCCCCGTTCATGTTCGACGACCTCTTCGCCTTGGCCGGAAAAAAGCGCGAGGACTACATCACCTTCGTGCCTTGCGATCCCTTCTACCGCATCTTCAACCATGAGGGCCGCCAGTTCGATTACAACGGTGACGAAGCCTTCACCCTGGGTGAGATCGACAAATGGAACCCTGAGGACAAACAAGGCTATCTCGATTTCATCAAGACCACGAAAGCCATCTTCCAGAAAGGATTTGTCGAGCTGGCCGACCAGCCCTTCCTCAAGGTCATGGACATGATGCGCGTGGCGCCCGACCTGATCAAGCTGCAGTCATACAAATCCGTCTACAGCTACGTGAGCGGCTTCGTGAAAAACGACTTTCTACGTCAGTGTTTCTCCTTCCATCCGCTGCTCGTGGGCGGAAATCCGTTCGACACCACCTCCATCTATGCGATGATCCATTATCTGGAGCGCGAGTGGGGCGTGCATTACGCCATGGGTGGAACCGGCGCCATCATCAACGCCCTCGTGAAACTGATCGAAGACATGGGCGGGAAGTTCCACTTTGAACAGGAAGTCGCAGAGATCGTGGTCTCCAATGGACGT
Organism: uncultured Chitinophagales bacterium; assembly: GCA_964454075.1. GTDB lineage: Bacteria > Bacteroidota > Rhodothermia > Balneolales > HLUCCA01 > CAMTWZ01. The sequence continues at coordinate 9,336 of CAYVRS010000017.1, read as the reverse complement.
GCCCGTGGGGTGAAGCTGGCCAACGGAACCACCTTCGCCGCCGATGCGGTGGTTTCGAACGCCGATGTGCCGTTCACCTATCTGAATCTCATCAAGCCCGAACACCGCCGCAAGTACACCGACCGGAAAGTGAAAGGGATGAAGTACAGCATGTCACTCTTCGTGATTTATTTCGGCACGAAGAAACGGTACACCGACACCAAGTTGAAGCATCACAACATCATTCTGGGTCCGCGCTACAAAGGCTTGCTCGACGACATCTTCCACAAGAAGCATGTGGCCGACGATTTTTCGCTGTATCTGCACATGCCGACCTACACCGATCCGTCGATGGCGCCGGATGGGGGAGAGGCGTTCTATGTGCTTTCACCTGTGCCTCACTTGGCTTCGGGGACCGACTGGACCACCTTCGCGAAAACGTACCGCGACCGCATCATGAATTTCTTGGAAGAGAATTACCTGCCGGATCTTCAGGCGAACATCGTGGCAGAGCATCATATCGATCCTCTGCACTTCCAGAACGACCTCAACAGCTACCTGGGATCGGCGTTTTCGGTGGAGCCGGTGCTCACGCAGAGCGCGTGGTTCAGGCCGCATAACCGAAGCGAAGATGTCGAGCGCTTGTACTTTGTCGGCGCGGGAACGCATCCAGGCGCGGGCTTGCCGGGCGTGTTGTCCAGCTCGATCATCGCGGAGAAGCTCGTGGACGAAGATCTTCGGTAAGAGAATGTTGAATGTTGAAGGTTGAATGTTGAACTTCCGACTGAAAACCGAAAACAGAAAACTGAAAACCGTCTTATGACCCAGCCCGACGCCGACTTCCTTCTCGAGACGTGGATCGACAACCCGGCGTTACGCCATCACTGCAGGATGGTGTCCGCGGCGATGCACGCATATGCGGACAAGCTCGGGAAGGATGCCGAGACACGGCATCAGTGGGGCTTGGCGGGGCTGCTGCACGATCTGGACTGGGAGAAGCACCCGCAAGAGCATCCGACCTATGCGCTGACGCAGATCTTACCTGGCCGTGGCCTGTGGGACGAGGTGTTGGAGGCGATCAAGGCCCATGCGCCGGAGAGGACGGGCAAGCACCCCGACACCGAAATCGAGCGATATCTGTTTGCCTGCGATGAACTCAGCGGGTTCATGCACGCGGTCTCGTGGATGCGTCCGGAAGGCTTTGTCGGGATGTCGGCGAAATCCGTCACCAAAAAGCTGAAAGATCCGAAATTCGCCGCGGCCGTGAGCCGGGACGACATCCGCCTTGGCGCTGAGCTCATCGGATCCGAGCTCGACGCGCATATCCTGTTTTTAGCCGGAGTCTTTACTTCAGACTAGCCTGAAGCTTCGCCCAGTCTTGCAGGAATTTGTCGAGGCCGATGTCGGTGAGCGGATGCTTGATGATCGCCTCGATCACGCTCAGCGGCATGGTGGCCACGTCGGCGCCGAGCTTGGCCACAGCGACCACATGCATCGGATGGCGGATAGATGCCGCGAGCACTTCGGTGGAGTAGCCATAATTGTCATAAATGGTGCAGATCTCTTCGATCAGGATCATCCCATCGCTGGAGATGTCATCCAGGCGTCCGACGAACGGCGAGATGTAGGTGGCGCCGGCTTTGGCGGCAACCAAGGCTTGTGTGGCGCTGAAACAGAGCGTGCAGTTCGTTTTGATGCCTTCGTCGGAGAAGCTCTTGATGGCTTTGATGCCGTCCTTGATCAGTGGAATCTTCACGACCACGTTCGGGGCGATCTTCGCCAGGCGGCGGCCTTCCTCCATCATGCCGGCGTAATCGGTCGAGACCACTTCCGCAGACACATCCCCTTCGACGATGTCACAGATTTTGGCGATGTGGCCTTCGAAATCACGCACTCCGATTTTCGCGCAAAGCGAGGGGTTGGTGGTCACTCCATCGAGAATTCCCATGGAATGGGCTTCTTTGATTTCGGAGAGGTCGGCGGTATCGATGAAGAATTTCATGGGTGGATGTGGATAAGGATATCGGTGAAGAGGTTGACATGAATTTACGTGATTTCCGATTCCCGTTTTCCGATTCCTCCTTTCCCTTGTAAAAAGCCATTAATTCACCCCGACTCCGTAAACGCTTGATAATCTTGAAGCGTTGGAAACGGTACCTTTGAGAACCAACGTTCATTCTTCAGCCCTATTTTTGTGAAATCACCGATTCTGCTCGCTTCCCTTCTGTTGTTTGCCGCATGTGGCGGCGGTTCCCCTCAAGCCGGACCGGGAGGTCCGGGTGGTCCCGGCGGCCAGCGCTCCACCTCTGTGGAAGTGCGGGATGTCGAACAGGGCGTCATTTCCGACCAGATCCGGGCATATGGCACGGTCAAAGCCCAAGACAATGTGCAAGTGACGGCCCAGGTGACCGAGCGCATCGTCCGCATCTTGGCCGATCTCGGAGACCGGGTGCAAGCCGGACAATCGTTGGCCAAGCTCAACGACACTGCGTTCCGTGAGCAGATGCTGCGTGACCAGGCTCAGATGGAGCAGGCCAGGATCGCGATGGAACGCGACAGCCTCGCCCTCTCCCGCGCCACGGACCTTTTCTCACGCAACTTGACGAGTCAGGCGGAGTTCGACAACGCCCGAGCCCTCGCGGCGTCCAGTCGCGCCCAATACCGTTCTGCGGTGGCCGCGTACACGCAATCGGCTCAGAACATGCGCTACTCGGAAGTCCGCGCTCCGGTGAGCGGCTATATCTCCAAGCGAAATCTCGCCGTGGGTGACATCGCCGGCGGCGGACAAGCCCTCTTCGAACTGTCCAATTCCGGCGGCTATGAGGTGCGACTGTTTCTCACCATGGCCGATTGGGGCAATGCCAAAGTGGGTCAGTCGGTGGAGCTGAGACTTTCGAACGCCACGGAAGCCGGCGCGACGGGTGTCGTCACCCGCATCGCTCCCCAACTCGACGCCACCACCGGTTTGGGTGAGGTTGTGATCACCGTCACCAACCGTTCCGCGGCGGTGCAGCCCGGCGCCTTGGTCGAAGCCCGCATCAACGTGCTCACCAAATCGGGCGTGGTCGTGATTCCGCGTTCCGCCCTTGTGGAGAATGTGCAGACCGTGATCCAGCCTGAGTCCAACGTGATCCGCCTTGAGCGCACCTACGCCGCGTTTGTGACCCAAGGCGACTCGCTGGCCCTGCGGCGGACGCTTCAGCTCGGGATTCAGCAAGGTGACCGCATCGAAATCCTTTCCGGTCTGGAGCCTGGCGACAAACTCATCATCACCGGCCAATCGGGCTTGGAAGATGGCGCGAAAATCCGCGTGTCGGGACTTCCCCGCTTCAATCAGAACGGCAACACCATTCAAACCGATTCCACAGCAAAGGCTCAATGAAAAATCTGAGCAAACTGGCGGTCGATCGTCCGGTCACCTTTGTCATGATGACGATCATCGTCATCGGGTTCGGACTGTTCGGACTCAGCCGGCTGAGTCTGAACCTGTATCCGGATGTGTCGTTCCCGACCATCACCATCTACACCACTTATGAAGGGGTGGCGCCGGAAGACATCGAAACCCTGATCACACGCCCCATCGAGGAGCAGGTGGGATCGGTGAGCGGATTGCAGCGCATCCGGTCGTTGTCCAGCCAAGGCGCTTCGGTCATCAAGCTGTATTTCAATTGGGGCACGGATCTGTTCATCGCTGAAGCCGATGTGCGCAAGCAGATCGATTTCGCGCGCCGTGCCGTACCGCAAGATGCCGACCAGCCCATCGTGTTCAGCTACGACCCGAACCAGGAGCCGATCATCGTGCTCACGCTCTCGTCGCAGACGCGAAGCTCGAGCGAGGTTCGCACGGTCGCCACGCAGCAGCTCGAGCAGCGGCTTGAACGCATACCGGGCATCGCCGCGGCTGAAACCGCCGGCGGACTCGAACGCCAGATCAACATCTGGATCCGCAATGAACAGCTGCTCGGATACGGGTTGGATCTTGCCACGGTCTCGAACCGCCTCCGGCAGGAGAACATCCAGGTCCCGGCCGGTGAGCTGATCGAAGGCCGCATCGTCTATTCGCTGCGCACCATCGGTGAATTCAAAGACATCGATCAGATCCGGAACACCATTGTCGGTGTGCGCAATGAGGTGCCGGTCATGCTCCGCGATGTGGCCGATGTCGAAGATGGCGTGGCCCAGCCCATCGGCAACGTGCACGTGCGCGGCGAGGAAGGCCTGGTCATCAATCTATACCGCCAGAGCGACGTGAACGTGGTGACGACCGCGTCGAACGTGCTTGCAGAGCTCGACAAGATCCGAGCCGTGCTGCCGAGCGACATGAGTCTGGAAGTGCTCACCAACAAAGCCGATTTCATCGAACTCTCCCTCGACAACCTGTATTCGACCGCCATCCAGGCCATCGTGCTGGTCGTGGTGATCTTGCTGATCTTCCTGCAGAGCTTCCGCACTGAAATGGAAATTCACCAGTCGTGTCTCCACGTGCACCGGCAACGTTGCACCATCGTGA
>CAYVRS010000017.1:642-4830 GCA_964454075.1 uncultured Chitinophagales bacterium | reverse complement strand
TCCGCACGGCGCTGATCATCGCGATCTCCATTCCGGTGTCGATCGTCGCCACATTCTCCGTCATGGATTTCGCGGATGTGACATTGAACGTCATTTCGCTGTCGGGCCTCACCTTGGCGGTGGGATTGGTGGTGGACAATGCAGTGGTGGTGCTTGAAAACATTTTCCGATATCGCGAAGACGGCTACGAAGGGAAGAAAGCCTCCGTGATGGGCTCGCAGGAAGTGGCCATTCCGGTGGTCGTGTCAACCCTCACCACCTTGGTCGTTCTGCTGCCCGTTCTGTTCGTGCCTGGCATCGCCGGTGTGCTGTTCCAGGATCTGGCGCTTACCGTCTCTTTCGCGCTCATCATGTCCACCTTTGCGGCGCTCACAGTGGTTCCGTTGCTTGCGGCCACCTTCTTCAAACGTCAGGATGATGTCGAAAAAGGAAAAGATCGCAAGAAAAACCGCCTCGCGGCCGGTTTGGAATCGTTTTTCAACCGCCTCGACCGGAAGTATCAGTCCGTCTTGGAGCGCGCGCTGACCCGCAATGCCCGGATGATCACGTTCAATGTGCTTCTGTTTCTCGGCTCATTGCCTCTGTTCACCCTCCTCGGAGGTGAGTTCTTCCCTCCGGTGGATGAGAACGCATTCGTGCTCAACGTGAAACGGGAGCCCGGCGTCAACCTTTTCGAGCTGCAGAACACCATCTACCAGGTGGAATCGGTAATCGCCGAAACCGTGCCAGAAGCCCGTCTCGTGGTCTCCGATTACGGCGACAAACGAGGTGTGGAAGGCGCGGACAACCCCGGCGGCTATCAAGGAACTGTTCGAGTGGAACTTGTTCCAAGACAAGAACGCGACCGATCCCAGTTCGAGATCGCCGCGGAACTGCTTCGCGATTTGCAGGATGTGCCCGGCGCGGAAATCCGGGAAGTCCGCCAGAATCCGCTCAATCCGGAAGGAGAGGAAGGTCTGATCATCAACATTTTCGGATTCGACCTGAATGTGAAGAAAGACTTGGCGGATGGCGTCAAAACCGCGCTGATGCGGGTCGAAGGCGTCGTGAGCGCCACCAGCTCGGCGGATGCGGGTCGCCCGGAGCTCCGGGTGATCATGGATCGTGAGCGCATCGCCCGGCTTGGCTTGTCAACGTCCTCCGTGGCGCAGACCATCAGCAATTCGGTGCGCGGCTCCCAAGCCACGACCTTTGTCGACCAAGGCGTCGAGTACACCATCCTGGTGCAGCTCGCCTCCGAGAACCGAACCGATTCGAAATCAATCGAAGACATCCAGATCCGCCTGACAGATGGGTCGTACATCCCTTTGCGGAGCATTGCCCGCGTGGAACGGTATCAGGGTCCGTCGAACATCCTGCGGGTGAACCAGGAGCGGGTCACCGAAATCCAAGCCGACTTTGGGGATGCCGACCTCAAACGTGTCACAGACGACGCCCGCGCCGAGCTCTCGGCGGCCGAATGGCCGGATGGATACCGTTATGAGGTGGGGGGCACCGCCGAAGATCAGGCGTTGAGCTTCAACTACCTCATGATCGCGTTCATCGTGGCTGCCGTGCTGGCCTATATGATCATGGCCTCGCAATTCGAGAGCCTTGTCGAACCTTTCATCATCATCATGACCATCCCCTTGGCGCTGACCGGGGTCTTGCTCATGCTGGCGATCACCGGGACTGCCGTTTCCGTCACCGCGTTGATCGGTCTGATCCTCCTGTCCGGCATCGTCGTCAACAACGGCATCGTGATGATCGACTACATCAAAGTGCTTCAAGCCCGCGGCGTGCCGCGCATGGAGGCGGTGGTGCAGGGCGCCGCACGACGCCTTCGTCCGATTCTGATGACCGCAGGGACCACCATCCTGTCGATGGTGCCTTTGGCGCTCGAACTCGGCGCCGGTTCGGAGACCTGGTCACCCATGGCCCGCACGGTGATCGGTGGACTCACCTTCTCCACCCTTCTCATGCTCTTCGTGGTGCCGAGCCTCTACTACGTGATCAACAGCCTCATCGAACGCCTCGGCTTCGATGCCATCCATAAAACCGATCCGCTTGCCGATGAAATACTCGATCATTGATGGAATCATGAAACGTCCGGTGACGGTGACCATGCTTTCCCTGCTGGTCATCGGATTCGGGTTGTTTTCTTTGGCTCGTTTGAAAGTGACGCTGTATCCGGCGTTCGACATTCCGGTGGTCGCCATCTCGACAGGATATAGGAACGTGTCGCCCGAAGACATCCTTCGCCTTCTGGTCGAGCCGATTGAAGCGGCCGTCGGCTCCATCGACGGGGTTGAGACGGTGGAAGGAAACGCGCGGAAAGGCAGCGCCTTCATCACGTTGCGACTGAAACCAGGCACCAATGCGCGCAAAGTGGAATTGGAGGCTCGGGAACAGCTCGACCGCATCCGAAACAACCTGCCCCGGGAAGCCACGCCTCCGGTCATCTTCCAGTTCGATCCGGAGAATTTCCCCATCATGCGTCTCAGCGTCCAAGCCACGAACCGAGGTCTGGATGAGCTCCGCACGGTGTCTGTCGAGCTGATCGAGCCGCTGATCGAACGGATCCCCGGTGTGGCGTCGGCCGAGACCCGTGGCGGACTCCAGCGAACCATCTACGTCGATCTCAATCCGTACCTGATGGCGCAAAACCGACTCACCACGGCGCAGTTGGAAAACGCCATCCGGCAGAACAACCAACAGATTCCGGTGGGGAGCCTGGTCACCGACCGCCTCAGCTACAATGTGCGGGCGCAGTCGGTGTACACCGATGTGCAGGAGATCGCGGAAACCATCGTCGCCATGAAAGTGGACGGCGTTCCGGTCCGCGTGAAAGATGTCGCGTCCGTGAACGATGGATTCATCGATATCACGGCGCTCGAAGAAGTGAACGGCAAGAACAGCGTGACCATCGAAGTGCAGAAACGCTCCGATGCGAACACGCTCGAAGTGTCTCAAGGGGTGCTGGCTTCGCTGCCTGAGGTGATCCAACGCCTGCCAGCCGGGGTCAATGTGCAAGTGCTCACCAACGACGGCACGTCGATCGAAACACAGATTTCGAACCTGGCGCAATCGGCGCTTGTGGCCTTGGGGCTGGTCGTGCTCATCCTTCTGATTTTCCTGGGTGGATGGCGGTCGTCGACGGTGGTCGCCCTGTCCATTCCGATCTCCATGACGGCGACCTTCGCCTGTATGTACGCGCTCGGTTTGACGCTCAATTTCGTCTCCATCACCGGACTCGCCCTTGCGATCGGGCTCTTGGTCGACAGCTCCATCGTCGTCTTGGAGAGCATCGTCGGCAAGCTCGAAGACGGGTTGCCGCGCATGAGGGCCATCATCGACGGCACGAAAGAAGTGATCGGAGCTCTTTGGGGATCCACACTCACGACCCTGGTTGTGTTCATCCCATTCCTGTTCGTCACTGGACAGACCGCGGTCTTCACCTACGACCTCGCCGTCACCATCTCATTGGCCATCACTTTCGCTTTCCTGGCCTCGTTCATCCTCATCCCTGTGTTCGCCTCCAAGCTTCTGAACAAAGACGGCATCGACAACAACACGCGGATTTCGAAACTGTTCGTCCGGTTGGAAAGCGCCTATGGTCGGGGGCTCGAATGGGCTCTCCTGCACAAGAAAGTGGTCGTGCTTCTGGTGATCGGCGTCTTTTACGGCAGCTATTTCTTCAACAGCAAGCTGACCAACGTCTTCTTCCCGAATTCGGACTCCGGTCAGATCAACATGAACGTAGAACTTCCTGCCGGAAGCACGCTGGTGCAGACCGCTGAAACGGTTCGGAGCATCGCCACCACGCTTCAGAACGATCCGGAAGTGGCCACCGTGGTGAGCAGCATCGGTCAAGGCGGATGGCGCGCCGATGCCAATTACGGGCGCATCACGCTTCAACTTGTACCGGCGGATGAACGGGAGAAATCAAGCGAAGACATCGCCATCGAGCTTCGCCGGCGTTTCGACATTCCGGGAGTGCGATTGTCGGTGAACGCCGGCGGCGGATTCGGTCCGGGTGGCGGTCGTGGGGGATCCGGATTCGGACAGGACATCCGCGTGACCTTGATCGGCCCCGATACCGACGTGCTCAAAGGCATCACCACCAAGATTGAAGAAGTGATGCTGCAGGATTCGTCCGGGATTTCGGTGGACAATCCGAGAGTGAGCGGAACCCCAGAGCTCAATTTC
>CAYVRS010000017.1:0-632 GCA_964454075.1 uncultured Chitinophagales bacterium | reverse complement strand
GGTCGGTTTCTACCGGGTGGGTGGACGCGAAGTGCCCATCGAGGTGCGTCTCGACGAATCGTACCGTCAGAGTCTGCGCGACCTTGAGCAGTTCCAGATCCTGCAAGTCGGCGACCAACGCATCCCCGTGGCGCAGTTGGGCTATTTCGAGGCCACCGAGGGCGTGAACCGCATCACACGCCGCAACCGGGAGACCATCATGGATGTGAGCATCAGCGTGACCGGAGACGCGGCCACGCATCGTGAGCGCATCACGACGCTCATGCGCGAGGAAGTCGTGCTTCCGGATGGATACCGGTTCGAATTCACGGGCAGCAATCAGGATCAGCGGCAATCGAACCAAAGCCTGTTTTGGGCCCTGCTCACTGGCCTCATTCTCACCTACATGGTGATGGCGGCCAAGTTCGAGAACTTCAAGGATCCGTTTGTCATCATGTTCTCCATCCCGCTGGCGTTCTTCGGGTCGTACTTCCTGTTCTGGCTCACTGGTACGGCAACGAGTGTTCCCGCCTATCTGGGGATGATCATCCTCGTCGGGATCGTGATCAACAACGGCATCGTGATGGTGGATTTCATCCATCAGAAAGCCGATCACGGACTGTCGGACATCGATTACGTGAAGACCCTGATCC
>CAYVRS010000016.1:23473-24261 GCA_964454075.1 uncultured Chitinophagales bacterium | reverse complement strand
CTCCTCTTCGGTCACCGGCGGCACCTCGGGTTTCACTACGGTTGTGAACAGGTGCGCCCGAGCCGCCATGTCGCGGCGGCGCTTCACCGTCTCGCGGACGATGCGCAACGTGTCGAGCTTCGACTCGCGTGCGAGTTCGGCGATGATCTGACGTTCCAGCATCAAGAGGGCGTAATCCCGTCGTGTGGCCTCGTCATCCACGATCGGCGCATACGTGGCGTAAAGACGGTATTCGGTCTCGAACTGGTCTTTGCTGACGGTGATGCCGTTCCATGTCGCGACGGGTCGGTCGCCCGGGTCCGAGGTCGAGCAGGCCGCAAGCAGCGCCAAGGCCAAGCAGCAGACCTTGGATTTCATGACCGGATGCGCAAGGTGAGGATCTTGTGCGGACCCAGCTCCACCGGAATGTGATGTCCGGAGAACGGACGTGCGGTCGAGGGATTCCAGCCTTCGCGCAGATCGGTCTCGCACACGGTACCCGATTCCGTCGCGATGCGGATGGCGGTTCGGATGGTCTCCGAGCTTAGGTTGAACACTCGCAGAATGCGGTCGCCGCTGGCTTCATCCAGCTTGAAGGCGGACAAAACGACGCTCGGATGCGGAATCTCAAGCAAGGAGGCCTCTCTTGGTACGACATCTCCATATGGCACATGCGGCAGGTACGGCATTTCGCGGACCCAGGCCGGATGCGAGTCCTGCATGGCCCGGCGTGCCGCGCGGTCGTCCGGCGCGTTCTCGAATCCGAAATGCAGCTCGAAGCTCAGTTCGCGAAGGCACTGCGCGCCAGG
>CAYVRS010000016.1:20251-23463 GCA_964454075.1 uncultured Chitinophagales bacterium | reverse complement strand
ATCTGCGGACCGGCTTGCACACGGCGGAGGCGTCCGCCGCCCACACTGAGCTCGCCGACGGCGCGATGCAAGGTGATGGCGAGAACCGGCACATCGTCGATGAGGGTGAGCTCGGCTTCGTGAAGCCCATGGGCGGACACCCGCAAGGTCTGTTTGCCAAAGGGAACGAGCACGAAGTCCTTGAAATGCTGCGTCGGGTACTCGAACTCGCCCGGGTAGCCTGCGTGGCGTTCCGGATCGGATTCGGGTGTGCGGAGCTCGACACGTTGCCGCTCGGCGAGGCGGAAATGCGCGTCGGCCACGAAAGAATCCGGAAGGGATGGCAAGGGGATCGCCAGGCGCATGCGTCCGTTCTCGGCTTCGTTGCGGTAGGCCAGCGTGAGATGGAGCGAGTCGTGATGGATATCGGACGTCCAACGGATCGGCATGCGGACCAGTTCGGCGGATTTGGGTCGGCGCGGGACGATGATGGCTTCGCCGTTGGACCGGAACTGGACGCCGGAGGGATCGGGACCGAAGCTGTAGGTGTCGCCCAGGTCGTGCTCATAATGCAGGAACAGGCTGTCTCGGAGTGTGGCGAGGGCCGAGGATTCCGGTGCGGCCGGGAGCGCGGGTGGCGTGGTTGTGCTCGGGGCCACGTGAAAGAGCTGATAGCCAAGCGGGGGTAGGGTGGCGTCGAACGTGAGCTCGTACGCGCGCCCCCAGGTCTGCTCCAGATAGTGGTTGCGAAGCACGCGCGGATGCATGGCGTCGATGCGCATCGGGAGGGGCGCGCCGCTGGCGTCGTACACGGTGACGGCGTCGTCGTCGCCATCGGGAAGGAGCACGCGCGCCCGCAACCGGGTGGCGACAGGCCACGGATGCGGATTGAAGGCGATGAGCTCGGTCTGCCGTGGCGCGGTGGAGGGGGGCGGTACGAGGCCGGAGAGACGCATGGCTTCGAGGGCTTCCACCAGAACGGCCTCGGCGGTGTCGGTATCTCGCTTCGTTGTCCTGATGGACCCCGTCATGACTGCATCCGCAGATGTCGTCATGCGGATGGTTTTCCATGAGCTGCTTCCATGCGGTTTCAAGGAACACCCCTGTGTCTTTGCGAGCCGGCAGCGTGGATGCGAACACATCCATCGGTTCGACCACACGCTCCAGCAGCGATTGCGCGCGATGATTGAGTTGCTTCAGGTAGACGCGGGTCGAATAGACGCTCAGAAGAATCGGCTGGTCCACATTTCCGAGCAGGTCGCCTTCGACGATGTCCCTGGGATGACCCTCGGCGCGCACCGCATCCACATAGTCGGAAAACGTGCCGTGGCGCAGGTTCAATCCCTCGTTCCGGCTGTTCAATTCGGCAAGGATTTCGGGAAGATCCGGTTGCTCCGGCATGTGGTCGAAGCCGTTGTTCAGCAGGAAGGTCCGCTCTTTCTGTAGCGACGAGAATTTGTCGATGGTGGTGCGGACCTGGGTTTGAGCCGCTTCCAAATCCGCAGTCAGGCCTTCATGACGGCCGTAGACCGACGGATATCCGAGGGATCCCGCATTGAAATAACCGTCCGCCAGGTAGGAGGTGAGCACGTCCGATCCGTCCGGTGCGCGCCAAAGGAAGATGGACCCGGCACGGGCTTTGTCTTCGGCGCCCAGACCCCGCATGAACAGGAAGGAGCGCAGCCCGAAGCCGTTCAGGATCTGCGGAAGCTGGGCGATGTGGCCGAAAGGGTCGGGCACATAGCCTTCCTTCATGGATCCGCCGAACGACTCCGCGATGCGGGCGCCGGTCTGAAGATTCCGGACGATGGATTCCGGGCTGATGAGGAACAGGTCGGGCGAGACATACCAAGGTCCGCAGATCAAGCGTCCGGAACGGATCAGGGATTCCAACCGCGCCCGGTTTTCGGGACGGATCGCCAGGTAATCTTCAAGGAGAATGGTCTGTCCGTCAAGCGTGAAGGAATGGAACTCAGGGCGGGTTTCCAGAAGGTCGAGCAGACGGTCGACCAGGCGCACCAAATGGAAGCGGAATGTGGGGAAGGTGAGATACCACGCTCTGTCCCAATGGGTATGGGAGACGACGATGGCGGTTTTATGGGAGGTGGCTTCCATTCGGAACGGTAAGATACGGGGATTTCGATGGCGGCTTATCAGACCGTCACAAAGAGCACAATGTGGAGTGGATACGTTGGGTTCCAAGGTACTCATCCCGAAAGACAAGTTCCAAATCGGATTAAAAAGCGCTACCACATTAAATTTCATCCCGCTCTTGCGGTTCAAGACGGCTTGAGTTACTTTGGAAAACGACCGTCCCAATCCAGAGATCATTGTGATGGTTTCAATCCCTCCCTACAACAACTAAGGCTTCACTGATATGGCAAAACGGATACTGTTGGTCGCCATGCTGGCTTGGGTTGGAAGCGCTACCTCGGTGGTGGCCCAATCCGCCCACAACCTGGTCGACATCGCCTACAAAGGAATTCCGGTCGTGGTCGACGGAAACCTGAATGACTGGAATGACGCCCATTTCTACTTCATGAGCCAAGATTCCCCGTTCTTCTTGGACATCAACGGGAACCTGATTCAAGGCACTCCGGCTTCCCCGAGCGATTTCAGCGGCTATTTCGCGCTGAAGATGACCGATGAGGCGATCTACATCGCGCTGAAAGTGCGGGATGAGGGCACGCCGATGATCGAAACCCCGGATGCGCCGAACCTGTCCTTCAACTACGACCATTTGAGTCTGTACCTCGGATTGTACGACATCGGCAACCGTCCGAAGTCGCCGCATGAGGAGGGACCGGGTCAGTTCTACCACATCGCGAACAACGAACGCAAAGACTCCGTGCTGGCCAACCGGACTTACCGCATCGGTCCCGGACAAGACAACACATCGACCACACTCGGTCCGGATTACCAACTTCTGTTGCGCAACCTACAACACGATCCCGCCACGTTCAATTCCCGCGCGCACACCTATTCAGGCGCTTACATGGACACCACCATCGGCGGAACCTTGGCAGCGGGCGCCTATTTCCCGGATGAGACCGGTTACACCATCGAATGGCGGATTCCGTTCGCCTCGCTGGCTGGAAATGTGGCGAAAGGAACGGGTCCTTTTGCCAACAAGTTCATCTGGCCTCTTTATCAGCCTGCGCACGGGCACATCATTCCGTTCGATGTCGACATCACCGATTTGGATGAAGGCAACCGCGGGCTAAACCGCTTTC
>CAYVRS010000016.1:0-20241 GCA_964454075.1 uncultured Chitinophagales bacterium | reverse complement strand
ACTACATCGATTACAAACCCACGCAGAATGTCACCATCGACGGAAACATCGACGATTGGACCGACGCCATGTTTGTGGGTAAATCGCAAGACCATCCGCACTTCCTGGACGTGAACGGAAACCTGATCCAGGGCACGCCTGCAGGGCCGTCCGATTTCTCGATGTACTATGCCATGAAAATGGACGATCAGAACGCCTATTTCGCCATCCGCGTGCGGGATGAGGGTACGGCGATGATCGAAACCCCGGACGCCCCGAACCTGTCCTTCAACTACGACCACTTGTCGGTGTACCTCGGCTTGTTCAACATGGGCACGGCCGCTTCCTCGCCGCACGTGGAAGGACCAGGCGAGTTCTACCACATCGCGCAGAACGAACGCAAGGATTCGGTATTGGCCAACCGCACGTACCGCATCGGTCCAGGCCAAGACAACACCACCACGACCTTGGGTCCGGATTACCAATTGCTGATCCGTGCGCTTCAGCATGATCCCGCCGTCTTCAACTCGCGTGCCCACACCTATTCGGGCGCGTACATGGACACCACCATCGGTGGAACCGTTGCCGCCGCCTCGTACGATGCCTTGGAAACCGGCTACTTCCTCGAATGGAAAGTGCCTTTCGCGTCCTTGGCCGGAAATGTGGCCAAAGGAACGGGACCGTATTCCGGCAAGTTCACCTGGCCGACCTTCACGCCGATCGTCGGTACGGTGATCGCATTCGACGCGGATGTCACCGACCTTGACGAAGGCAACCGGGGCCTGAACCGCTACCTCCGTCTCGGCCGCAAACCCTCTCTGTGGCGCGACTCGAAGAGCTTCGGCATGCGTGGCAACATCGTGGCCAGCGGCATTCCGGTGATCGTGCCTACGTCTATCGAAAACGAGCAGATCGGACGCGATACCGATCGCCCGGCGTCGATCTACATCGACCGCAACTACCCGAATCCGTTCAACCCCGGCACCACGATCGTGTACGGAATGCGCAATTCGGGAACCGTCAATCTGACCGTGTATGACATGCTGGGCCGCCAAGTGGCCGTGTTGGTCAACGGAGCGAAAGCCGCTGGCGAGTACAGCGTATACTTCGACGCCTCCGGTCTGAGCAGCGGCATGTACATCTACCGTCTCACCAACGGTACCGACGTTGTGACCCGCACGATGACCCTGATCAAGTAGTCAGAGGTTCTCCATGGTTGTCCCGGCACTCCTTAGGGTGGGGTGCCGGGATCTTTTTTCTCTCCCAAGCTCACGCACCGTATGAATGTGTCCCGCTTCTGCGCCCTTTTTGTCGGCGTTCTGATGCTCACCGCAGGGCCCGCCCTCGCCCAAACCGGAAAGATCGAAGGACGTGTGACAGATGCGTCCGGTGAACCGCTTGTCGGTGTGAACGTCTTCGTGGACGGCACCACGCGAGGCGGCTCGACCGATCTGGACGGATACTACTTCATCCTGAATGTGCGTCCGGGAACGTACACGCTTGTGGCCCGCTACATCGGCTTCAATACGGCCAGAGTGACCGGCGTGGAGGTCTCGGTGGACCGCACCACGAGCATCGATTTCACCCTCAGCGAAGAATCGCTCACGCTCGGTGAAGTCGTGGTATCCGCCGATGCCGTCCGCATCGAACGCGACCGTACCTCGGCCTCCTCGAAAGTGACCGGCGACCAGCTCCAAGTGCTTCCCACCGACAATTTCCTGCAGGCCGTGGGCTTGCAGGCCGGCGTGACCCGGGGCCAAGGCGGCGGGCTGCATATCCGCGGCGGCCGGACCTCCGAGGTCAAATACTATGTGGATGGGATCGCGGTTTCGAATCCGTTCAATTTCGGACTCTCCGTGCCCGTGGAAAACACCGCGGTGCAGCAGGTGGAGGTCATTTCCGGAACCTACAACGCGGAATTCGGGCAAGCGAACTCCGGCATCATCAACATCGTGACCCGCGAAGGCGGCGAGACCCTGCAGGGCACCTTCATCAGCAGTGTGGGCAGCTATCTCTCAGACCGCACCGACCTGTACCACCGCATCGATGAGGCGTCGATGTACGGCATCCAGTCGTTCGAGGGCTCGTTGTCGGGTCCCACCTTGCTCAAGAACCTGAAATTCTTCGTCAACGCCCGCTATACCGACAACGACGGCTATCTCTTCGGCCGGCACATTTTCAATCCGGCGGACTCCTCCAATTTCAGCGCGACGGACTTCAACGACTGGTACATCGAGGCCACCGGCGATTCGAGCACGGTCCCGATGAACCCGGTCACCGGCCTCACCACCATGGGCAAGCTCACCTGGGATGTGACCCGCGACGTGAAAGTCTCCTACTCCGTGACCCGCGGCCATACCAAAGCCAAAGCCTATTCGCATCTGTACCGGCTCAGTCCGTTCTCCCTGCCCACCCAGTACAGCGAGAACTGGAACCATCTGGTCACCTTGAACCATGTCATCGATCCCCGCACGTTCTACAATCTGCGGTTCACGGCCAACTTCACCAATTTTCAGCAGCAGGTGTATGAGGATTGGAACGACCCGAGATACAGCAGCATCTTCGGACGCAACCAACGCATCTCGTTCATGTTCGCGACCGGCGGCGTCGATGCCCGCCACGTGAACCGTCTCAGCGCCACGTATGCCACGCGCTTGGATTTCACACGGCAATTCGGCAAGTCGCATCTTGTGAAAACCGGCTTCGAATACCGCTGGAATGAGCTGGATGTGGAGGATTTTACCATCGTCGTCGACCCCTTCCTCTACGGCGACACCACTCCACGGCAGAATCGTGACGACAGCCGTCTCTACACCGACTATACGCGCAAGCCGATCGAGATTTCGGCCTACATCCAAGACAAGATCGAAATCGAGGATCTGATCATCAACATCGGTCTGCGTTACGATTATTTCGACTCGCAAAGCCGCGTGCCTACCGATTTGCGCGACCCCGATAATTCGTTCCTGAACGCGCCGGAAGACCAGGCCTACCGTATGGCCAAACCCAAGCAGCAGATTTCCCCACGCCTCGGATTCGCCTTTCCGATCACCGCGACGGGCGTGATCTATGCTTCTTACGGTCAGTTCTTCCAGATCCCCGAATTCCTCCGCCTCTATGAAAATCCGACGTTCAACGTCCGTGGCGGCACCTTCAACACCGTGCTCGGGAACGCCGACCTGGAAGCCCAGCGCTCGGTGCTCTACGAGATCGGCTTGCAGCAGCAGATCAATGACCTCATGTCGATGGACCTCACCGTCTACCATCGTGACGTCCGCTTCCTTCTGGGCACATCCCTGTATTCCCGCTATTTCGGGGGCGACTCATACGGGCGGTACGAGAACAACGACTTCGGGTCCGTGCGGGGCGTCACCGGTGCCCTGAACTTCAACGATCCCCGGAGCGGCGTCAGCATCGGACTGAATTACACGTATCAATCGGCACGCGGCAACGGATCCGATCCGCTTCAAGCCTTCTTCGACGCCCAAGGCTCGAACGAGGCCAATGCCGTCCTGATTCCGCTGGATTGGGACACCCGC
The DNA here is from genome assembly GCA_964454075.1 of uncultured Chitinophagales bacterium. Classification (GTDB taxonomy): domain Bacteria; phylum Bacteroidota; class Rhodothermia; order Balneolales; family HLUCCA01; genus CAMTWZ01. The sequence goes on along the minus strand of CAYVRS010000016.1, from coordinate 16,723 downwards.
CACAATCTGACCTCGCAGATCGCCATGAAACTGGCCAACTGGAACGTCGGACTCACCGGCGAATTCCGCACCGGATATCCGTTCACGCCCGACGACATCCGAGGCCAGCGCATCACAGAGCAACGCAACGCCTCCCGCTACCAATCCGAGATCTATTTCGATGCGCGACTCTCCCGAATCATCCGCGTGGGCAAGGTCACCGGCCAGTTCTTCGTGATCGGCGAAAACCTGCTCGGGTTCTACCGCGACGACCGCTTCCCTGTGATCCGTCCGGACGAGATCGAATTCTCGCGCACCAACGGCCTTGAACGCGTCAACTCGCGTCTTGAATTCGAACGGAACCCCGCCGTGCAGCCCAATCCGCGCAACATCCGCGCCGGCATCCAATTTGACTTCTAAGGTGACCCGATGATACGCAGACTCTCCCTTCTCGCCCTGTTCGCCACCGCATCGGTCTCGGTCTCCGTCGCACAAAGCGGCGTTTATGTGGATCCGAACCGAAGCAGCCAGGATTGGCGCACCAACATGAACATGAATGGAAACAACACCGAATCGATCATCACCAATTACGGGACGATCGGTCGGGGGAATGCCAGCATCAACCAGGCGGGCGTCTGGCCTCGCGGCACCGGACACGGCCACTTGCACCAACTAACGGGCCTGGTCAGCGGACGCGTCACCAAACCCGACAACACCACACAGGTCCTGCTTTCCGAAGGCTATGAGGAAGGCAACGTGTCCGAATACACGGATCCTGCCACAGGCGTGCAGCGAAAGTTCCAACCGGTGCCGGGCTACTACAACCGCAGCGCCTCCTCCGGCGAGATCGCCAATTCGCGCAATCCTCAAAGCTGGCCCACGTCTTGGCCCGGCAAAGACGCCAATTGGGATGGCGCTTGGAACGGCTTCTTCGGCCTGAACCAGTTCAATGCCGACCAGGAAGTCTTCTATGTGATGGATGACACCTGGGAATCGAAATTCCCTGTCTATCCCGTCGCCGCAGACACGTCCGTCAAAGGCCTCGGACTCCAAATCAATGTCCGCCTATTCCAATGGTCGCAAGCTCTGGCCAAAGACCTCATTTTCATGCAGTACGAGGTCTCCAACATCGGCGAGATCCCTTACACCTACAACATGAACAACAACCCGATGATCTTCGGGGGCTACACCGACGTGAACCCGCAAGGATCAGGCGGATCGGATGACGCCGCCGCCTTCAACCGCGGCACGAACATCGTGTATGGTTGGTCGGCCACCGGACAAGGCCTCTGGAGCCAGTTCCGTGAAATCGCCCCGGGTTACATCGGCTGGAAATTCCTCGAAAGTCCGGGCATCTCTGTCGATGGCGTCGACAACGACAGCGACGGCATCGTGGATGAGCGACGCGACAATGCCGCCGGTAGCTATGTCTTCGGCACCTGCGGTGTCTACGACGATCCGCAGATGCGCTGGGAAGGGGATGAGAACTGCAACTGGAACCCACTCATCGATGATGTGGGTGCTGATGGAATCGGTCCGCTCGATCCTAACTATCCGGGTGCGGATGCGGATGGCACCGAGGGCAATGGTCGCCCGGACCAGGGCGAGCCGAATTTCGGGCGTCTCGACAAGAACGAATCCGATCAGATCGGCCTGACCGCCTTCTACGCGCCCGCCTTCAACACGGCCCTCAGCCCGAACAACGAACAGAACCTCTGGCCGTTCTTCCAACCTGGCTTCTTCGGCGTGCCGTTGCAAGGCCAGAACCAGATCTGGATCTTCGCATCGGGTCCGTTCAGCCTTGTTCCCGACCAGACCGAGCGCTTCTCCACCGCACTCGTCTTCGGCGCCAACGAACGGGAGATGTTCCGGAACGCCCAAGTGGCGCAACGGATCTACGACGCCGATTACCGCTTCGCGCGGCCGCCCCTACAGCCCACGCTCACGGCGATTCCGGACGACGGCCGCGTCATCCTTCAATGGAACGAGATTTCCGAGTTCTCCTACGACCCGATCTACGGCTTCGACTTCGAAGGATACCGAATCATCAAAGCCACCGACCCGAGCTTCCGCGACGCGAAGGACATCACCGACGCGCTCGGAACGCCGCGCTACAAGGTCTCCATCGCCCAGTACGACAAACTGAACGGATTGGTGGGTCCGCACCCGCTGCAGCTCGGTGAAGAGATCGAAGCGCCGACCGGCATCCATTACTACATGGGCGACGACACCGGGCTGCGCCACTACTACATCGACGATGATGTGATCAACGGCCGAGTCTATTACTATGCCGTGATCGCCTACGACGCGGGTTACGCGCAGGACTTCTTCGCCCGAGGAATCACCACGGTTGAAACAGGTTTCGACATCACTCCGTCCGAATCGCCGGCGAGCATCACGCTCAACAACGGCGTGATCACCCGCTTCGATCCGAACACCGCCGCCGTGCGACCGAATTCCCAGCCGAGCGACATCATTCCGGGTGAGTTGAAATCGGTCAGCAAAACGGCCGGACTCTCCACCGGATCCATCCAGGCCATCGCCGTCTCGCCGACGTTGTTTGAGGACATGAGCTATACCGTCACCTTTGAAGACGTCCGTATACGCGCCTTGGTGGAGCGTGAAACCTCGACCTTTACCGTGACCAATGGAATCGGGGAAGTGATCGCGGACAAGATTCCGGTCCCTCGCAATCTCGATGGAAGTTACCAACGCAGCTGGACCCACGAACTGATCGAGAAAGGATTCATCCTCCAGTTCAACAACCAATTTCCGACGTTATCCAACACACAGCAGAATTCGGGATGGACGAGTACGAGCCAAACCAATCTGTTCACTACCATCGACCAGGATGTGGCCGCTTCAACGAGCGCCTATTCCGGCAAGCAGATCCAATGGCCTCTGTCGCTGCAGATCGAGATCGGCGATCCGGAAGGTCCGCCATTGGATTCGGCCTTCACCTCGACCACAGGCAACGTGAAACGCTCGGTCTGGTTCAAAGTGAGGGAATTGGGATCGGGCCGCGACCTGGATTTCGTCTTCAACGAACCCTTCGCCACGCGCAACGGCATCATCGAGGCCGACGAAGTGCTGCAGATCGTGTACAAGGACGCTCCGAGCGACTCCAGATACCAGCTCACCTGGCGCATCCAGTTCGGCGTACCGAACGACGCTTCCGGAAATCCTCTTCCGGCCGACCAGATTAAGATTCCGGTTCCAGGCGACATGTTTGTGATGCGGTCCAGAATTCCGTTCAAGCCCAACGACTCGTACCGGTTCGATTCCTTCGCACAACGTGCTGTCGACAATGCAGCGACATCCATCCTGGATAAGGTCCGCGTGGTTCCGAACCCGTACGTGGCCGCCAACATCACCGAAGGCCGACCCTTCCTGAGCGGACGCGGCGAACGGCGCATTGAGTTCCGAAACCTGCCCGCGAACAGCGTGCTGAGGCTGTACACGTTGAGCGGAGTCTTCGTCCGTCAGATCGAATCTGGCTCATTGGGCTATGCCGTCTGGGACCTCCGCACCAAAGACAATCTCGAAGCCGCCTACGGCTTGTACTTCTACCACCTCGAGGCGGAAGGCATCGGCGAGAAAGTCGGAAAATTCGCCATCATCAACTGAGGAGCACCATCATGAAATCCATCCTCATCGCACTCCTCCTCGTTCTTCCCGCGGCCGTGTCGGCGCAGACCAAAGTCGGAACCACTGCCGCGCCGTTCCTCGAAATCGGAGCGGGCGCCCGCGGCGTGGCCATGGGTGAGGCGAATGTCGCCTCCACAAACGATGTGACCTCGTTGTACTGGAACCCCGCCGGCATCGCCCAGCTCACCGGTGGCCAAGCCACCTTCCAATACAACCAATGGATCGCCGGAACCACACTCAGTTACGCCGCTGTGGCCGTTCCCGTGCCGAATGTGGCCACGTTCGGGCTTCAGGTCTACCTGTTCGACTCGGGCACGATGGACGTCACCGACATCATCTTCCCCGATGGCACCGGTGAGCAGTTCAAGGTGCAGGACATGATGATCGGCTTGACGGCCGCGCGCAAGCTCACCAGCCGCTTCGCGATCGGCGGCTCGGCCAAGTATATCCGCTCCAGCATCTGGCGGATGTCATCGTCGACCATCGGCCTGGATCTTGGCATGCAGTACGACACCCCGTTCAAGAACCTCAAACTCGGGTTCAATATCTCCAATTTCGGAGGTGAGATGCGCCTGGATGGGGACAATACCCTGATCCGCGTGGACATCGACCCGAATGCGACAGGGAACAACGACGGACTTCTGGCGAACATCTTGGTCCGTTCATGGGACCTTCCGTTGAATTTCCGCATCGGCGCCGCCTATTCGCTGGGCACATCCACCTACAAGCTGAATGTGAACGCTGACGCGATGTACCCGAACAACAACGATCCGTACCTGAACGCCGGTGCGGAATTCGTCTTCAACGACCTGCTGTCCATCCGCGGCGGACGCACGCAGAACTTCCTCGACGATGCCGAAGGCGCTCTTCGTGCCGGCTTCGGGATCAAGATCGGCGACCGCGTGATGGCCGACTACGCGTGGAGCGACCGTGGCCTCCTCGGAACCACCAACGTCATCGGACTCACCCTCGGATTCTGACCCACATGCACCCTTTGATCGAAGACTCTGCCGACACCCTTTACGACCAGGTCGCTGACGACCTGCGTTCTCGGATCGCCAAACGTGATTTCGACCCGGATGGCCGCATTCCGAACTACCGCGACCTGGCCCGGGACTACCGCGTCAGCCTGGCCACCATCAAGAAAGCCATGAAAATCTTGGCGGACCAGCGTGTGGTGACTTCGCGCGTCGGACGGGGTTCGTTCGCGGTGCTCGACGCCATTCCCGGCGTGCGCCGCCGCCCCGAGACCGACCACATCGGCCTGCTGATTCGGGATCTCGACGGACCGTACTTCTCGGGTATTTACCGCGGATTGTCGGAAGGTGCCGCCCAGCACAACAAGCGGCTCCTGGTGACCCTTTCTGTCGATGAACACGAACATGAATCCGCCCTGTACGGCATGCTGAGCGACCAGTCGGAAGGTGTGCTCGTCACCAGCCGCCGCAAATCGCTGTATGGAGTGAGCATCTTCGACAAACTGCTGAAACTGCGCGTTCCGTTTGTCCTTTTGCACGACATCTACGACTCGCCCACCTACTGCTTCGATGTGAACAACTATCTGGGCGGTCGGCTGGCGGCGAGGCACTTGGCGAACCGAGGAATCACCAAGTTCGCGGCCATCATGGGCGAGACGGGATATCGTGTGGATGACAACCGCACTCAGGGCTTCATCGACGAACTCAAATCGAACGGCGTCTCCATCGAACAAGACTGTCTGATCCTCCGCTGCTCCTTCGGCTCGGAAGCCACCGCTTTCGATGAAGGCTACAAGTTGGGATTGTGTCTCGATCTCAAAGGGTTGGGTACCCAAGGCGTCTTCCTGTTCAACGACCTCATCGCCATGGGCTTCCAGAAAGCCCTGCTCGAACGAGGGTTTTCCATCCCGCAGGACATCGCCGTCATCGGATTCGACAACATCGACCGTTGCAGCGAGGCGCGAGTCCCGCTCACCACCATCAGCGTGCCGCGGTACGACCTCGGTGTGCAGGCCTTCCATAAACTGATGGATCTGATCCACACCAATGCGCCGATGATCCCGGAACGCGTGCTCCTCGATCCCACCCTCATCATCCGCACTTCCGCATGAACCGGTTGCTCTTCCTCATCCTCATCGGGATGTCTGTGGTCTCGTGCCAGAAAACCTCGCACATCGCGCCTTTCGCATCGCACGAAATTCGAGGCGTCTGGATCACCAACATCGATTCCGACGTCATGTTCTCCCGCGAAGCCACCGCTGAAGCCATGCAGTATCTGGCGGATCGCGGCTTCAACGTCGTCTTTCCCGTTGTCTGGAACGAGGGGTACACGCTGTACCCGAGCGAGGTGATGGCCCGCACCTTCGGCGCTGCCTACCGGATCGACACGGTCTTCGCCCGGCAAGGACGCGACCCTTTGGCCGAACTCATCATCGAAGCCCACAAACACGGCATGGAGGTGATCCCTTGGTTCGAGTTCGGATTTTCGAGCTCCTACAACACCAATGGCGGACATATCATCGCCCAGAAACCCGAATGGGCCGCCAAAGACCGCGATGGCAATCTCCTCAAAAAGAACAATTTCGAGTGGATGAACCCCAATCATCCTGAAGTGCAACAACTGCTGCTCGATTTGGTCGATGAACTCATCCGGACCTACGCCAATCCGGCCGAAGGCGGTTACGATGCCCTCACCAGGGCCATGTACAAAGATCAGACCGGAAAGGACGTGCCTGATGATCCGCGCGAGCCCGACTTCCTGCAATGGAAAGCTGACCGGTTGAGCGATTTCGGCGGACGCTTGTACACCCTGGTCAAAGCCCATGACGCCGACCTCATCGTCTCGATGTCGCCTTCGCCCTATCCGTGGTCGAAAGACGAATACCTGCAGGATTCACCCGAGTGGATCCGCCGCGGACAAGTCGACATGCTCCATCCCCAAGCCTATCGCTATGAGATCGACCGTTACAAAATCACGGCCGATGAGGTCGCGCTTCATGGCGGACTCACCGATTCTTCCAACACCACAGTGCTCATCGCGCCGGGAATCCTCATCAAATCGGGCATGAAATTCAACGGTCCGGAGTATGTCAAAGAAGCGATGCTTCACAACCGTTCTCTTGGCATGCACGGCGAAGTGTTCTTCTTTTATGAAGGCTTACGCGAACAGAACCAGCAACTGGGTGATTCGCTGAAAGCCTGGTTCTATCAAGAACCTGCGGGTTTGCCTTACCGCAACGGGGAACCCCGCAGGTTCAAAGGCATTGAAGTGACTGACACCGCCCAACGCGTGCAAGTGACTGGCAACTACAAAAAGTATCTCTGGCAAGACGGAGGCTGGGCTTATTCGGAAACCGTGACCCTTCGTGCCGGAAAATCCGTGGCTCCCGACGCCGTTCCCACCCTTTACCTGATCGACCGATCCAAACCCTGACGACCATGAAACTTCGACTTTTGACCGGATGGATGCTCCTCGGCACCACTCTCTCGTTCGCACAACCCACCACCGAGTATGTCGAAGAGGTCCGCGGCGTCTGGGTGACCAACGTGGCCAGCAATGTATTGCACAGCAAGGCCAATATCGCCCAAGCGATGGATTACCTGGGTAGAAACGGCATCAATGTGGTGTTTCCAGTGGTTTGGAACAAAGGAGTGACACAGTACCAGAGCACCGTGATGCGCAACGAGTTCAATATTCCGATCGATCCGTTTTTCGCCCAACAAGGGAGGGATCCGCTCGCTGAACTGATCGTTGAGGCGCATCGCAATGGCATTGAGGTCATGCCCTGGTTCGAATTCGGATTTTCCACCTCGTTTTCATCCGATGGAGGTCACATCATCGCGAAGTACCCTGAATGGGCCGCAAAAAACTCGGCCGGGCAGCTTGTGGTCAAAAATGGCTTCGATTGGATGAACGGACTGCATCCGGGGCCGCAAGCCTTCATGCTAAGCCTCATCCACGAGGTTATCGACAAGTATGATGTGGATGGTGTGCAAGGCGACGATCGACTTCCTGCAATGCCCAGTGAGGGGGGATATGATCCCTGGACGGTGGCCCAATATCAAGCCGACCACAATGGTGCGAATCCTCCGAACAACACCAAAGACAGCAATTGGCTGTATTGGCGCTCTGACCGCCTCGTGAACTTCTTGGGACGTTGGTACACCAGCGTGAAGCAAAAAGACCCAAACCTGATGGTGTCACTCTCGCCGAGTATCTGGCAATTCGGCTTCTTGGAGTACTTGCAAGAGATTCCATTGTGGTTGGACTCGAACTATGTGGACATGATCCATCCTCAAATGTATCCCCCAAACCGATCGGGACCTGATTTCGGGTATACCGTGTATACGGAGAGACTGCGAGATGCTGTGGGACCGATTCCGAATTCAAGCGGTGGGTATGTGAAGCGTTCATACCGGAACAAATTATCTCCCGGGATACTCACTCGGGCTGGAAACGAGGTCATACCTCCATCGGTAGTCCGTCGGATGGTGCAGTACAATCGCCAATTCAACATCAATGGGGAAGTGTATTTCTTCTACGAGGGAATGGGTGCGTTGAACAATTTCCTAGCCGACTCCCTCGGTAGGAATGAATACTTAAAACCTGCCCTGTTACCCGTTCGGAATCGCATGTTGCGCCGCCCACCACCGGTAATCGTCAACGAAACAGATGCATCCAATGTGCATCGCAAAGGCAATTGGCAACTCGTGAGCGCGGCTGGCCTCACACCTCCGGGATACACAGATCGTTCGCTACGAGCGGAAGCCGGATCTGGTGCGGAAATCCTTTACGTGGCCGATGTGCCGTACAATGCACACTATCGTGTTTTCGCCTATGTTCCACACAGTACCGAAGGCACAAGCACCGCCACCTACATCACCTATCAGAACGGTGGGGTAGACAGTACGATCACCGTCATCAATCAAGCCTTGGTCCGAAATGGCGGTTGGATGCCTATTGGAAATGTTCGTCTTGACGCTGTTGAATGCGGTAGTGCGTATCCGTGCGAATGACGCGACCGATGGCAAACCCATCCACGCCGATGCGGTGATGCTCCTGCTCGACCGTCAGAAATCACCCGATGTCCTGATTCCAGTGCCGACCTCTATCGACCGCGGCAACGACGACATCGAAACGGCGACGGGCATCGAGTTGGAGCAGAATTACCCGAATCCGTTCAATCCAACTACGGTTATCGGTTTTCGAGTGTCTGTTGTGGCGCATGATCATGCGCCCGTACACCTAGCCGTCTACGACATGCTCGGCCGCGAAGTCGCGGTTCTCGTGAATGAAAGATTGTCCGCCGGGCGCCATAGCGCCGAGTTCGACGCCTCGAACCTGGCGTCGGGCATCTACCTGTACCGACTCACGGTGGGTGGAGAAACGTTCACCAAACGCATGACCCTGCTCAAATGATCCTCATCGATTACCTCATCATCCTCGGGTATCTGCTGATTCTCATCGGAATAGGCATTTACCTGCAGCATCGGGCATCGCGCAGTACGGAAAGCTTTTTCCTGGGCGACAAGAACCTCCCATGGTGGGCGCTGGGTGCCTCGGGTATGGCCTCGAACCTGGACGTGAGCGGCACCATGATCATCGCCGCGTTGGTGTACGCGATGGGTGTTCAGGGCTTCTTTATTGAAATCAGAGGTGGGGTGGTCCTCATCCTGGCCTTCATGATGATTTTCATGGGCAAATGGAATCGCCGCGCCAACGTGATGACCATCGCCGAGTGGATGGAATTCCGCTTCGGCACAGGGGCTCAAGGTCAAGCCGCCCGCATGCTCGCGGCCATCGCTCAGCTCACCTTCGCCATATGGGCCATCTCCTACTTCATTCAAGGCGCAGGCATCTTCCTGAGTCAGATGCTGGGCATTTCCCCCGATCTGGCCGGTATCCTGATGATCACGCTTTGCGCGTTCTATGCCGCCCTCAGCGGACTCTACGGCGTCGTGTACACCGAAGTCTTCCAAGGCCTTCTCATCCTCGTGGTGGTGGTCTACACAGTGACCCACGTCATGATGAACATCACCCTCCCACCCGAATTCATGGTATCGGTGCCTAAGGGCGACGGTACCTTTATCCAAGTGAAGCAGACCTTGGCCAATTGGGTCGATTTCCTCCCTAAATGGGAAATGAACATGCCCGGCGAATACAGCCAGTATAACCTTATTGGCATGGCCACCATGTTCTATCTGTTGCGTTCCACCATCGACGGCATGTGCGGCAGCGGTGGGTATATGATGCAACGGTTCATGGCGGCGAAGAACGAGCGGGAAGTCGGTCTCTTGAGTGTGTTTTGGATCTTTCTGCTTTCCTTCCGCTGGCCCTTCATCATGGCGATCGCCATTCTGGCGGTATCCTTGAGTGCGAATGGGCAGGTTATCGCGAATCCTGAAGTGGTGCTTCCAACGGTATTGATGGAGCTCTTCCCTGCAGGAATCAAAGGTCTGCTCGTGGCTGGTTTGTTGGCCGCGGCCATGTCCACCTACGTGGCCATCGTGAACTCCGGCGCGGCATATTGGGTGAATGATATCTTTCAGAGATTCATCAAGCCGGAAGCCGATCGCAAAGAGTTGATCCTTCACAGCCGCATGGCATCAGTCGCGATTGTGATCCTCGGTTTACTGTCGACCTATGCCTTCAACAGTCTCAACGATGTCTGGGGATTCCTGACTATGGGCTTCGGTGTCGGACTCATCGTCCCGCAGTTCATCCGCTGGTACTGGTGGCGGTTCAACGGATTCGGTTATGCCGGCGGAACCTTCGTCGGTATGGTTGTGGCCATCGTGATGCGTTTCGTGATCGGTGATTTCACCGAAATGCAGATGTTCTTCACGACGGCGGGCGTCACCTTCATCGGCAGCATCGTGATCTCGCTGTTCTTCCCCGCCACCGACATGGAGACCCTGAAAGCGTTCTACATCCGCACTCGTCCGTTCGGATTCTGGGGTCCTGTCCGCACTTTGGTAGCCAAGGACATCGAAATGGCTGCCGTGAACAAGGAAAACCGCCGCGACATCTTCTCCACGTTCGTGGCCGTGCCTTGGATGCTCTTCATGGGCATCACGCCGATGTTGTTCGTGACCAAGCAATGGACCTATTTCGCCTATGCAGGCTCCATCCTGCTGGTCTTATCCATCATCCTGTATTTCTCTTGGTTTAAACACCTTAACAAAGCCGGTTTGGAGCACTCCGAGTTATGAAACATATCCTTAGCCTTCTGTTCTTTGCTAGCGTAGCATTGCCCGCCAACGCCCAAACCGTGCTTCAATACCATGGTCCACGCAACGCCGCTTTGCAAATGCCAGGAACCGGTGCCGAAGCGGCCACCCAATATTCCGTTCGATTCAGTGCCCCCCAGGGAGGGGAGATGCTTCAGCGTGTAGACCTTTGGTTCGATTCCATAGTAGGTGGTGCCACGGAGCAGAGTCTCTCATACCATGGTCCCGAGGCGATGTTCGCTTGGCCGATCCCCTTCACTCATGTGCCAGAGACCTTCCTCAAGCAGGCGGTTCTGTTCACAGCCCCAGGAAATGGACGCCTCAAAAGTGTGGACCTGTTCGTTTGGGGTGGGACGACCTCCGAGGACGGGTTTAACGACACTCTGCGGGTTCGCGGGATGCGGCCTATCGGGACCAATAACCTTACGGGCCAGTATGGCACAGAAAGTGTGAAGAACAATCCAGTCTGGAACTTCTACATACCCGTTGGAACAGCTCGCACTTCATATGGAACACGCTACACGGCGCCGACCTCAGCAGACTCCTTCAGAGTGAGCGGGGTTCAGTTTTTCGTCAACGGTATCAACGACAACACGTTCCTTCCCGCAGGCGATACGCCTCACAACGATACTGTCCGCACTCGAATCTGGCAAGTGGATCCCTCTTCCAAGCTGCCTACAACTCTTATGGGTGAGCGCAAGATTCCAATGAGTGCCATCACGAACAAATCCTGGAATCAGATCGATCTGTATCCGACCAATGTGTATGTGAAGAGCGGAACCGATTTCGCCATCACGTTCGATCTCATCACTGTCGGATTGGCCGATCATTTGGCCTTTGCTAGTGCCGCATCCAACCCATCTCCATTGCAGCGAAGCCTGATTCTTGAAAGTGGCGTCTGGAAAACCATTGATGTATCCACGGCCTACAGTGCCACTCAGGCCAAAAACGCCGAACTCTGGACCCGCGCCTTACTTCTGGATCCAGCTGATGCGATTCTCGCCGAGAACGATGCGGGCACTCCTAACCTGAACGCGTCCATAGCCACGGTATCTCTGCCACTGTCTTCCATGAACCGGAATGCATGGAATACCATTGTGCTGCCCTCGGCAATTGAAGTGGCAGAAGGGCAGAATCTTTGGATCAGCGCCGAATTGGTGCAAGTCGGCGCTCCGGATGTGCTAGCCATGATTTCCCATAGTGCCGAGACCATACCTTCTTCACGTTCTGCGGCCTACAAACAGACACCATCGGGTGGGTCTTGGCGTTATATGCAGAACACCCAATTCGGAAGCGAATACATCTTCCGTGTGCGCGGCCTGTTTCAAGTCAATAGTGCGATAGGCATCACAGACGATCTTATTCTGGTTCTATATGGCAATGAAAGCGGCAACCTGCCGGGAACCTTCATCAACTCGAAATTCGTGCCTTTGGCTTCTCTGGTCCCCGGTGAGGTGAACTCGATCGACGTTTCGTCATGGAACCACCGCCTTCGCTTGGGAGAAGATGTCCACGTGGCTGTATCGGCTGAATTCGAGGTAAACGAATTCGCTCTAGCCGCAGATAACGGGCAACCTCTCTCCGGTCGAACCTCCGTCTTTCGTCCCAATGATGGTGGATGGACGTCCTTCAATCGAAACCTGATGATGAGTGCGGTGGTCGGTATAGCGACTTCCATCGAATCGGAGGAGGATCGCGCCGATCGCCTCGAATTGCATCAGAATTACCCGAATCCGTTCAATCCGATCACGGTGATCCGATTCGATTTGGCCGTACAGGCGCAAGATCTTGCGCCTGTACACTCACGATTGGCTGTCTATGACCCCCTCGGACGGGAAGTGGCAGTTCTCGTCGATGGAGTGATGTCTGCAGGCGCCCATCAGGTGACCTTCGATGGATCCGCACTCAGCTCAGGCATCTATCTCGTCCGGCTGACCGCCGGATCGGAGTCGCGCACGATCCGCATGACCTTGCTGAAGTAAGGTCGTGCGCCACGCGTCGATCGACGGAATCCGCGGACTCGCCATCCTCATGATGGTGTTTTCCGGCGTGATTCCGTACAAGGTGCTTCCGGCTTGGATGTACCATGCGCAGCTCCCGCCTCCGACGAACGCGTTCAACCCTGCCGTGGCAGGCATCACCTGGGTCGACCTCGTCTTTCCGATGTTTCTCTTCGCGATGGGGGTGGCCATTCCGCTGGCGCTCACACGCCGGCTGAGCGACGCCGCCACCACGCCGCTCAAGCTCCACGGCGATCTGCTCAAGCGGGGGCTCATGCTCGCCGGCTTTGCGATCTTCCTCCAGCATGTGCGTCCTTATGCGATGAATGCGTCGCCCGACGTGGCGACCTGGTTCCTCGCCCTTGCCGGATTCATCGCGCTATGGATTACATATTTGAAAGCAGATAAGCATGTTTGGATGGCGCTGGGTATGGTTCTGATGGGCGTCATCCTGCTTATAGGCTTAACCGAATATACGGGGGTCACGTTTTCTCCAGCCCGTAGCGACATCATCCTCCTCGTGCTCGCCAACATGGCGTTCTACGGCGGGGTGGCGTGGTACTGGACGCGCGACTCCGTCCGCAACCGCCTTCTTGTGATGGCTGCGGTGACCGGCTTCATCCTTCTCCATCCGAGCGGCGGCGGCTCACCCTTCCCTTGGCTGACGAATTTCCACTTTCTGAAATACTTGCTCATCGTCTTGCCTGGCACCTTGCTGGGAGACTGGCTCGTCCGCACGGGCGGAACGCGCGCTGTGTCAGGTTCTCTCGCGCTCACCGGCCTCCTTGTCACCGTCGTGACCGTGATCGGTCTGCATCAACGGCTCACGCTGTGGACGGCCATCGTGGCCGCCGGTTTGCTGATCTGGCTCTGGGTCTCCGACCGTGAACGCCATCCTGTCCTGATCTGGGCCATCGGTGGCCTGGCGCTCGGTTTCATCCTCGAGCCTTTGCAGGGCGGTATCCACAAAGATCCATCTACGTTCAGTTATTATTTCGTCGCCTCCTCGCTCACGGTGTTCCTCTGGTTCGGATGGGTGTGGATGGAGCAGAACCGGAGGTTGCTGCGCCTGCGTGCCTGGGTCGAGGATTGCGGACGCAATCCCATGCTCGCGTATGTCGCCTTCATGAACCTGCTCTATCCGGTGCTGAATCTGACCGGGTTGGCCGGATGGATCGCTTCGCTGACCGCCTCCCCTTGGCTCGGGGTGCTTCGAGGCGCGGTCTATACGGGCATCGTGGCCTGGATCACCGCCCGAGCCAGCCGAAAAGGCTGGCTGTGGAAGACATAAAAAAAGCCCGGAGCGGTCGGCCCCGGGCTGGATCAGACAGTCTGTCGCTTCCGACTCAGTTCTGCGATTGCAGTTTCTTCACGTACTCTTCGTTGGCGAAGATGGCGACTTCGATGCGGCGGCGCCGATCAGTGTGCTTTTTGTGAGGTTGCTCAAGTTGGAAAAGGAGGTCAGGACTACCGTGAAAATCAGCAGAATGGATGTGGTGTGTGTCACAATTGCAACGGAAGGGTTGGGTTTGGGATCAACACTCCACTGTGCCGTCTTTTCAAGCGTGTTGTTCCTGTTTCAGCGCCTTTTTCGCAAGCAGAATCAGGGCGACTGCCAAGACGAACAGCAGACTGGCGACGATGGCCAGCACATATGCTCCGTTCTGTATCCGTACCCAGGCGAAGATGGCCAGACTGCTCAAGGTCACCGCGAACATGAAGACCATCGGGATGAGGGTGTAGTTCCGGTTGACCCCGCTTCGGCTGAGCCAGACCGTGACAGCCAACAAGGCGAGTGCCGCCAACAACTGATTCGCCGAGCCGAAGATCGGCCACAATTCCTGGAACTGACCGGTGGTCAGCAAGCCGAGGCTGAGTAGGACCACCGTGCCCGTCGCCACGTGCCGGTTCTGCATGCCGATGGTGACTCTGTTCTGCGCCTGGGTCTGCATCGCTTCCTGCATCACGAAACGTCCCAAACGGGTGCAGGTGTCGAGTGTGGTCACCGCGAAGGCGCTCACCGTGAGCGCCACGAACGAGACCGCCAAGGTCGCGTTCACCCCCAGAGTGGAGATGAAACCACCCAGCCCTTTCGAATACAAGGTGACCGGTCCCATCGCCGCCAGATCGGTCACATACTGCCCTTTGGTCATCACCACCACGGTTCCGACCGACACCACGGCCAGCAACGATTCGATGAGCATGCCGCCGTAGCCGACCCGCCGCGCATCGGTCTCGCAATCCAGCTGTTTGCTAGTGGTTCCTGAAGCCACCAGGGAATGGAATCCGGAGATCGCACCGCAGGCGATGGTCACGAACAAGACCGGGAACATGTAACCCAAAGCGGGTACATTCATGCTGACTTCGGATGTCATTTCGATCTGTGGATTGGCGACCAGGATGCCCAGGATACCGAATAGCATCATCCCGTACAGCAGGAAACTGTTCAGATAATCGCGGGGTTGGAGCAGGAGGTCGATCGGCGCGATGGCGGCCACATAGCAATACGCCAGAAGGATGAGCACCCATGTGGTGTAACTGAGGGTGACCGGGTAGAGGGTGCCGAGCCAGATCATTCCGTACATCACGGCCACTCCGATCACCGAAACCAGCCAGAATGGAAGTGTCGATCGGCGCAGGACAGCCCCGAACACGACGGCCAGGGCCATGAACATCAGCGAGGCGCTGGCCGCCGACGGCACGTTCACGAAGGTGCGCGCCACGATGTCCATGAATACGGCGATGATGAGGACCAAGGTGGAGAACGCGAAGATCATGAACAGATGCTTTCCGGTGTCTCCGATGTAGCGCTGAATCACCTCACCGATCGATTTGCCTTGGTGCCGGATGCTGGCCATCATGGAGGTGAGATCGTGCACCGCACCGAAGAAGATGCCGCCGATGAGGATCCAGATCAGAGCAGGAATCCAACCGAAGGCGACGGCGATCACCGGACCGACGATCGGTCCGGCACCGGCGATCGATGCGAAGTGGTGCCCGAGCACCACTGGAGCCTTGCTTGGGATGTAATCGACGCCGTCTCGCAACGTGTGCGCGGGAGTCGGAGTGGCATCATCAATTTTCAACAGGCGGGACAAGGCGAAGCCGTAGGTGCGGTAGGCGATCAGCAGGATGGCGGCGCTGGCCAAAACAATGACGGAAAGACTCATGGCGGAATGATAGAAAATGGAATGAGATTCGTGATGTCGGTGAATATACGGCAGAGTGATATGCAGTCATTCTTAAGCGCAATGGAAACAAACCGTTTGCAACTTGTGAGATCTCTATCGATCCTCGCCATGGCTATCATGATGATGGCCTATTCCACCGACCACCTTTTCCGCGACCGTGCGTGACATCGTGGCCCGGATTCCGGAGCAGAGCCCGACACTGAAAAGTCCGATCCATTCAAGGTCGTTGAACGTGGTCGATGCCATGTACGACGTGTCCACCGGCGCCGTCGAATTCCTCCAGTAAGAGATCCAGCCAGATCCGACCGGCCCGATCGGTCAGGTGCAGCCCGTCATGCGTGAGCTGCAACCCGCGGCGGTCGGCGATGGCGTCCCATCCCCATCCGTCTTCGTCGTGAAGACGCTGCGATTCCGGAATCCACATCCCCCAATCCGTGCGGTCGATGGCCCCCACTCGTCCCTCATCCACACTGCCCATCAGCTTCTCATAGAGCGGAATCACGCGTATGTTGGCATGATTGGCTTCCTCTTCCAAGATCCGGTTGTGGTGCCGCACCGAGACGTTCCATACCGATCCGTTGTCGTCACCGATCGGTGGCATCGTGCTGACGAAGAGCGTCGACCCGGTCTGATTCAACCGAGCGAACACCTTCCGCAATTGCTCCCGGTAGAATTCGGGAGTCGGTATAGTGGGAAT
>CAYVRS010000015.1:15487-27838 GCA_964454075.1 uncultured Chitinophagales bacterium | reverse complement strand
GCCTCCTGTGCGGTCAATGAGGCCTCCGATACCTGGGATCTTCAAGGCCATCGCGGTGCCCGCGGACTCGCCCCTGAAAACACCCTTCCTTCGTTCATGGTCGCTTTGGACCATCGCGTCGACACCATCGAACTCGATCTCGTTGTCTCCCAAGACGGGCGCCTTGTGGTCTCCCATGAGCCTTGGTTCAACCGCGTGATCTGCGACATCCCCGAAGGTCTCGACACCAATCTTTATCGGCTTCCCTATGCGGAGATCGCCAAGGTCGATTGCGGATCCTTGGGACATCCTCGCTTTCCCAACCAGGTCGCCCAACCGGCGTTCAAGCCAACACTGGATGAGGTGGTCCGCCGTTTGGAAACCGAAACCGCCGATTCGTCCCGCAATCCCCTCTGGTACAACATCGAGACCAAGATCCAACCCGGTTGGGACGATGTGTTCACTCCGCCAGCCGATTCCTTCGCCGTGCTGCTCATCACGGCGATCCGGGAACTCGGAATTTCTGAACGGAGCATCGTCCAATCTTTCGATGTGAGAACGCTACAGGCCGTCCGACGCCTGGCTCCGGACATCCAAATCGCGCTGCTGGTCGAGAATTTCGACGGGTACGAGGCCAACGTGAAGCGACTCGGGTTCAAGCCCGACATTTATTCGCCCTCGTACATGCTGGTGGATGAGACCCTTCGCAAAGTGACCGAACTGGAACGCGTGCGCCTGATTCCGTGGACCGTGAACTCCTTGTCCGACATGCGTCGACTCCTCGACCTTGATGTTGACGGACTGATTACCGATTATCCCGACAGCGCAGCCCGACTGCGAACCTATTAAATAGAGAACCGAATGCAACGACAGTATGTGAAATGGTGGAGTCCGAGTCTCGGACGCGATATGGAGATGTTGGTGTTCGGCCATTCCGGAACCCCGGTGCTGGTGTTTCCCTCCAGCATGGGACGCTTCCATGAATGGGAGGATTTCAAGATGATCGAGGCCTGCGGCCATCAGATCGGAAGCGGATACAACCAGTTCTTCTGTGTGGATTCGGCGGATTCCGAAAGCTTCTACAACAAATTCGCGGATCCCTATGTCCGGATCGTCCGGCATCGGCAATACGATGCCTACATCATCGACGAAGTGGTTCCGTTCATCCGGACGAACAACCCGAACCCGCATATCATCAGCACGGGAGCCAGTTTCGGCGCCTATCATGCCTTGAATGTCGCCTTCAAGTACCCGCACACCTTCCATAAGCTGATCGCGATGAGCGGCAAGTACGACATCCGCAATTTCATGCACGGGTTCTACGACGACAACGTCTATTTCAACAATCCGGTCGACTACCTTCCGCAGATGCATGACCATCAGCACCTTGAAGCCATGCGGCGCATGGACATCCGGCTGGTGGCTGGCGAATACGACATCTGCCGGCAACCCACAGAAGACATGAGTTGGCGGTTGAATTCGAAGTCGGTTCACAACACTCTCGACATCTGGGGCAACGGCACGGCGCACGATTGGCCCTGGTGGCGGAACATGATTCAGAAACACATCCCTTGACATGAAAAAAATCGGAATCCTCCGTGGCATGGAAACCACGTTCCCGGACGCATTGGTCCATCACATCAACACCGACTACGCCCATAAGAACGTGTCGGCCGAGTTCGTGCAGCTCGATGCCGTCTACCAGAACGGAACCAACGAGTATGCCGTCATCATCGACCGCATCTCGCATGAGGTGCCGTTCTATCGGTCGTTTCTGAAATGGTCTTCGCTCAAGGGGGCGACCATCATCAACAACCCGTTCTGGTGGAGCGCCGACGACAAGTTCATCGACAACATCATCGCCGAACAGGTGGGCGTGGCGGTACCGAGAACCGTGATCCTCCCGCATCGCCAGCATCCGCCCAATACGCAAGGCTCCTCATTCCGGAACCTGAAATACCCCATCGATTGGGCTTCCATTTTCGGCTACATCGGCTTTCCGGCGTTTCTGAAGCCGCATGACGGCGGAGGTTGGAGAGGCGTGACCCGTGTCGAAAATCCGGATGAGTTTTTCGCGGCCTACAACGATTCCGGAACCGACTGCATGATGCTGCAGGAAAATATCGAGTTCGACGAGTACTACCGTTGCTATGGCATCGGTCGCAAGCATGTGCACGTGATGCGCTACAACCCCTTGGCGCCGCATGCCGAGCGGTATTCGTCCGTGGCCGACCTCCCGATCGCGCCCAAGATGAAAAAGAAGCTCACGGAGGATGTGCTCGCCTTGTGCAAAGCGCTCGGCTACGACATGAACACGGTCGAATTCGCGGTGAGAGACGGTGTGCCCTATGCCATCGATTTCATGAACCCGGCGCCGGATGCCGATTATCACTCGGTGGGCGCCGCCAATTTCGAGTGGGTGGTGAAGACGATGGCCGACTTCGCCGTGAAGAAAGCCCTCGAGACGAAGAAAGAACGTCCGTTCACCGCCAATGGAGCTTTGGAGTCGCATGCAGGGTAACGTCCGTCCGGTCATCGACGCCTACCATCGGCTCATCGAGAACGATCTGAACGCCGCAGAAGAGCAGGTCAAGTTGCTGTATCAGCTGCAACAAGACCGCAAGATCCTGTTCGGCGACCGGCCGATGGCGCACAGTCTGCGTCCGGCCTTCCTTTCTGAAACCGCGCATACCCAGATCCAGGACACCGTCTATCTCATCCGCCAAGCCATCCTGAAGATCGCCGCGGCGCATTTCAACACGCACGAGGCCCTCACCGAACTCGGGATGACGCCCGACGAGATCGAGCTGGCCTCCATCCCCACCAATGTGATCCGATTGTCGGCGACGGCTCGGATGGATGCCTTCCTCACACCGACCTCTTTCAAGTTCGTCGAACTGAACGCGGAGAGTCCGGCGGGCGTCGGCTACACGCACAAGATGGCGCAAGTGTACCAGGAACTTCCCATTTTTCAGGAATTCATCCGCAAATACCCGGTCCGGTTCGTCTCTCCGCTGGAGCACTTGGTACAAGGCCTCATCCGAACCTATCACGAGGAATTCGAAGGCACCGAGGAGAAGCCGTCATTCGCGATCATCGATTTCCAGAACATCCCGACCATCCACGAATTCGCGATCGTCAAAGAGTATCTGGAACGGCTCGGATATCCTTGTGAAGTCGCCGATCCCCGCGATGTGGAATGCATCGACGGCTGGGTCCATGTGAACGGCCGCAAGATCGACATCCTGTACCGACGCCTGCTCACCAACGAGTATCTGGAGATCAAGGACGAATGTCCGGCCTTTTTGGAAGGCTACAAGGCCCAGAAGACTTGTTATCTGAATTCCTTCCGGTCGAAACTGGTGCATAAGAAGTCGATCTTCGCGTTTCTGACCGATCCCCGATACACTGGAGTCTTGAATACCGTGGAACTGCAGACGATCCGGAACCACATTCCGTGGACCCGCAAGATCCGCGAACAGCATACGATCTACAAAGGACAGACCATCAACCTTCTGGAATACATTTTCAGGCACAAGAACGAATTCGTCATCAAGCCGAACGACGAGTACGGGGGGAAAGGCGTGGTTCTTGGTTTTGCCGCGACAGATCAGGAATGGGCGGATGGGATCGAGCTCGGCATCCGGGAAGGGTTTGTGGTCCAGGAAGTCGTCGACATCAGCCGTGAACCTTTCCTGCTCAAGACCGATGCGGGCTGGCATTCGGTGCCCACGGTTGTGGATCTGGACCCGTATCTTAACGGACCGCTGATGGGCGGGTGCCTGGTGCGCACGTCCACCACGAATCTTGCCAATGTGACCGCAGGCGGCGGTTCGCTACCTGTCTTCATTCTCCGATATGTCCGATAATTCCGAGCGGCCCATCCGGGTCGCCGTCCTCGATTTGTACAAGGGGCAACCCAACCAAGGGATGCGATGCATCCGGCAACTCATCGCCGGTCGCGGGTTCGAGATTACCGAATTCGATGTGAGAGGTGAGGCGCAAGCCGTCGCGGATCTGTCGTTCGACATCTACATCTCCTCCGGCGGACCCGGAAGCCCCTTTGACGGCGCCGGTGAGCCCTGGGAAGCCGCGTATTTCTCCCTGCTCGACCAAGTCTGGACGCACAACCAGCAGTCGGAAGACAAGAAATTTTTCCTTGCCATCTGCCACTCCTTCCAGATGATGTGCATCCATTTCGACCTGGCGGAAGTCCAGCCGCGGAAATCCGGCTCCTTCGGCATCCTTCCGGTGCATCATACCGATGAAGGTTTGGCCGACCCCCTGCTGCGCCGGCTTCCCGATCCGTTCTATGGCGCCGATTTCCGGGAATGGCAGGGCTTGCAGCCGGAAGCCGATCCGGAAGGCATGCTCGCGCATTTCAGCAAGCCGGAGCAGAAAGATGTGATTCTGGAGAAACACGGGGAGTCGAAATACCGGGACATCCTGCACCGTCTTTCCGATCCCGATTACCTCTTGAAAACCTACGACACTTTCATCCCCTCGTTCCTGGACGATGCGGTGGCCACGATTCAGAAGCGGAAGCCGATGCCTGTGTGAAGGATGGGAAACGCTTCGGCCTTGTTTCCCATCAGGGTGAAGCGGATCGGACCCACGAACGTGTTCGCGCCGAAGCTCAATCCCCATCCGAACCGCATCGGAATTCGTGAATCGGGAGTTCCCCAGAATCCGTCGGCGGAGACTCCGTTCACCGTCAATGTCACGAAGCGTTCCGGAGCCACGCGCAGTTGCACCGATCCCTGCGCCGAACGGTAGGAGGTCCCGTTGATCCCGTCCTGCCGGAAACCGTGCAAGGTTTCGATATCTCCGAGGTAGAATGCGCGGTAGGAGGGGAGATTCCCCGTGGAATAGCCTGCTCGGAACATGAGATTCACCGTCACATCCTCATCGAAGGGGATGTGGTTCTTCCAGATGGCATCGTAGCGTTCGTAGCGGTTGGTTTCGTGCAGAGGTGAACCGAAATCCGCCCGAAGATGGATGAATTGGCCGTTGGTCGGGAAGTAGGCGTCGTTGGCCGTATCCAGGATGAGGAAAGCGAAAGGGACGTTCGCGGTGCGCACGGCATCGGTCGGATTTCGTACGGTGCCTGACATCGCTCTTGAATCGAAGGCTTCGAATCGGAGCCCCAGACCGGCTTGCAGCATGCTTGAAAGGACCGGACCCGTCCAGAACTCGGTTAGGAACAGGTTGGTGGACAAGGTTCCGAGATTCACATCCTTCAGATACTGCTGTACAGCGCTCTGCGAATATCGGACCCTCAGATTGGCGCCCAGCTTGGGATTGGTTCCCAGATAGGAGTAGTACTGGGCTTCGACGGCTGTGAGTTCACCCAAGCGTGCCGAAAGACGCAAGGTCGAAGATGGCAGGAACAGGTTCTTGAAGGTGTTGTTGAAGAGCAAGGCGGCATTGTCCCGGTTGTCGTACCGCAATCCGACCCGGAACTGGTCGTGGGTCACTTCCTTGAAATGGAAGACCAGCCGATAGCCGGAACGCATGGGTTCGAGCTTGTAGGTGACCTGCTCGAAGAACTTCAGGCTATACAGACGGTCCACCGCCAGGTTCACATCCCCGCGGGACAGCTCGGTGTTCAATGGCAGCTGGGTCTGCAATTCAGCGTCGATCATGCGCGGATCGGCTTGGTTGAGTCCCTGATACACGATGTTTCTAAGCACGATCGGATGTCCGTCCGGATCGGAATAGGTCAAGGTCCGATGGGGTCGGGAGAACCGGTTCAAGGAATCAGCCAGAGCACGGAGCTCGTCGATTCGGGACCGAGCGATCACTTCACCCGCGTCGATGATGCCTTGGGTGTCTTCGAACGACATCATACCATAAGCGTCGAGTTCAGGCTGGAGCAGGATGCCGGCCCGTTCGCGTTGCAGGATGGCGGTCCGTTCGATCTGGAAGGAGACCGTCTGGTTGAGGACATCCAGCAGGCTGTTGATGGTTTCGGCTTTCGGGAGCTGACTCGAGACATCGACACCGATCACCACATCGGCTCCCATGTCGAGCACTTCCTGGACGGGGAAGTTGTTGGCGATGCCGCCATCCAGCACGGCTCGGCCGTCAATCATCGCCGGGGTGAAGATGCTGGGCAACGTCATGCTGGCCCGCAATCCTTCCGCAAGCGATCCGGATCGGATGAGGACGGCTTCTCCGGTTTCCAAGTCGGTGGCCACGCAGACGAAGGGGATGGGAAGCTGGTTGAAATCCTGGATGTGATGCACATGCCAGGTGAGTCCGGCGAGCATCTTGAAGGCTTCCTGTCCGCTGACCAGCCCGCTCGGAAGGCTCACATGGAAGCCATGCATGGGCAACGTGAGCATGTACTTGCTGTCTTCCGATTTCTCTTCGATCGGCACGTAGCGGCGATTGGATTCGTCCGTGAAAAGTCGGAGCCAAGGGGTGGTCAGGGCGATGCGCTCGAGTTGCGCCGCGGAATATCCGGTCGCATACAAGCCTCCGACAATCGCCCCAATGCTTGTGCCACCGACCACATCCACCGGCATATTCACCTCTTCAAGCACTTTGAGCACACCGATATGGGCCAATCCACGCGCCCCTCCGCCGCTGAGCACCACGCCCACTTTCGGACGCTCGGCATTCTGGGCCTGAACCGGGTCCATCAAGCCCGGCAAGAGCATCAGCGACAGGAGCAAGGGCAAGTGGGATTTGATAGGCATGGGTGTTCGTGATATTTTGACCACGTCTGTACAGATGATCGTTAGGGAAATTAGGGAACGCCACACTCAGATGGATATGAAACATTGGAAAGGATTGCAGATTGAGGCCGAAGGGGAAGGCATTTCTCCCGAACTCAGCCGGTTGGTCAATCTGCTGGGATCCTTGCTCGGGCAGGTGATCCGTGATCAGGCCGGAAAAGACGTCTTCGACTGGATCGAGTCGGTCCGCCATCGATGCAAACAGGCCTATACGGACACTGGTTCGGATCTGCATGCGAGTGTGGCCAATGATCTCAGCGCCTTGAGCACGTCTCAGTTGGAATGGCTGGTGCGTGCGTTCACCACGTTTTTCCATCTGATCAACAAAGCGGAGCAGGAAGAGATCATCCGCATCAACCGTGAACGGGAAACGAATTCGGATGCGGCGAATCCTCGGTCCGAGTCCATCGCACAAGCGGTCAAAGCCTTGAAAGACAAGGGATTGTCGTTCGAGCAAGTGCTTGAGGTGATTGGAAAAACAGACATCCAACCGACGCTGACCGCCCATCCCACGGAAGCCCGACGTCGAAGCATCCTCTACATTCAGAAAGAGATCGCCACCCGCTTATCGCGGTTGAACCGGGAGACTCTGCACCAGCGCTCCGAATCGGAGCTTTTTCAAGAGATTTATAACGAAGTGGTGCTGATGCTGAATACGGATGATGTCCGCGCTTCGAAGATCCGTGTGGAAGACGAGATCGCCAATGGCATCTATTTCCTCACCGGTGCGATCTGGGAGGTGATTCCGAGCATCCATCGTGACGTCACCGATGCCTTGGAAGAGTATTACGGCAAATCCGCCGAGTTGCCCGCGATCGTCCGATATCGCACGTGGATCGGTGGCGATCGTGACGGCAATCCGTTCGTGACCGCCGATCTCACTCGCTATGCCTTGGTGGAATTGCGGAAAGCGGCACTGGTGATGCACAAGAATGAGCTCCAGGTGTTGCGTCGTGAACTGAGTCTGTCCGAGCGCCAAGCCCCCATCGCGCCTTGGTTCGTCGAGAAGGTGCATGCGACACTCGAAACCGTATCGATCGATCCCGAGGTGCGCCGGGTCTATGTGCACGAGCCGTTCCGACTTTGGGTGAACATCCTGTTGGCTCGGATCGAGGCGCAGCTGGCCTCCCCGTCCGTCATCCTGTACCCAGTGGCGGACTATGCGTCCGATATCGACCTGATGCGCAGGGCGTTGGTGGAAAGCGGATTCTCATCCATCGCTTCGTTCGGTCGACTGGCACGGATCCAAGTCCTCATCAAGACGTTCGGGTTCCATTTGGCCGCTCTCGACATCCGTCAGCATAGCGACATCTACGGCAATACGGTGGCCGAGCTGATGCGACTCTCAGGTGTCAGCTCCACCTACGCGACCCTCTCGGAAGACGAGAAATGCGCGCTGCTTCGCGCGGAGATCGAAAACCCGCGTCCTTTGGTGCCGCGGTCGGCGAAACTCTCGCCGGAGACCCAATCCACCATCGATACGTTCCTGTTGATCCGCGATGCGATGCGTTCGGATCCGGCCGCGATCGGTTCGGTCATCATCAGCATGACCCATCATGTCAGTCAGATTCTGGAAGTCGTGTTGTTGGCGAAGGAGACGGGAAATCACGAGACGTTCGACGTCGTGCCTCTGTTCGAAACCATCGAAGACCTGCAGAACAGCGCCGATCTGATGGCCAAGGCCTTCGCAGACCCCAGCTACGCCAAGGTACTCGAGAAGCGCGGCCGGTTTCAGGAGATCATGCTCGGATATTCGGATTCCAACAAGGACGGTGGATATTGGATGGCGAACTGGGCTCTTCATCTGGCCCAGAAATCGTTGGCGGAGACTTGCGCCGCCCACAGGGTGGATGTGAGACTGTTTCACGGACGGGGTGGAACCGTGGGTCGGGGTGGCGGACGTGCGAACCAGGCTGTCACCGCACTGCCTCGCGCTTGCCACAACGGACGCATCCGGTTCACTGAGCAAGGGGAAGTCATTTCCTTCCGCTATGCGAATCCGGATATCGCGCATCGACACATCGAACAAGTCGTGAATGCGGTCTTCCGCACCACAGCGAAGGCCAGTTATTCGAACCAGACCGTTTGGCAGCAATTCCCCGGCGTAGCCGATGTGATGCGTGGCGTGGCAGACCAATCGATGCACACCTATCGCGAACTGATCGATGACAAGGGGTTCTGGTCGTGGTACACATCCATCACTCCGATCGAACACATCAGCCGGCTTCCGATCGCGTCCCGACCGGTATCCAGGAAAACAGGGTCGGAAGTGGATTTCAACAGCCTGAGAGCCATACCCTGGGTGTTCGCATGGACCCAGGTCCGCTACAATGTCCCAGGCTGGTACGGCATCGGAAGCGCCTTGACCCGCGCTATCGAACAGCATGGATTGGATCTGTTCCGGAATCTGTATGCGGAATGGGCGTTCTTCAAAGCGGTGATCGACAATGCGCAGCGCGAGATGGCTCGTGCCCACCTCAAAGCAGCGACCTGGTACGATAATGGGGGGGCATCCACCTTCCATCAGCGGATCGTCACCGAATTCAACGCCGCATCAAAGGCGATCGGCGCCATCACCTCGGAGCATGAGCTTCTGGAATCGACTCCGGTGATCCGCAAATCGATCCGGCTCCGCAATCCGTACACCGACGTGTTGAATCTGTCGCAAGTGGAGCTGATGCGTCGTTGGGAGACCGCGACCGATTCGGAAAAAGAAGCGCTCAGGCATGTCCTCTTCCTCAGCATCAATGGGATTGCGGCCGCCATGCAGAGCACAGGTTGAACGAAACCCGGATATGCGGTTGACGTAGCTGAAACGGACGGATCCATTCTTACTTTGCGCTATGTCCATGTCCATCTTCCGATTCAACCTTCTCATTCTCGCTGTGCTCTTCCTGAGCGATTCGGCTTTGGCTCAGACCCAAGGCTCGCCTTACGAGTCGAAAGAATTCAGTGTCCGCTCGGGTGCGGTGGTGAAAGTGAAGACCATTTCAGGAAACATCGTCGTTCGAGGAACAGACGGAAACACGGTGCGTGTAGACCTGTTCATCAAGAAAGGCCTCGGATTCTTTCAGCGGGGGCAGCAGCTTGATGAAGCCAACATCCTGATCTATCAGCGGGACAACGAAATCGTGGCCGATATCCAACCCCGCCGTGACGCATGGACATCCAGTTCCACTCAATATCACTTCGTGATCAGCGTTCCGAATCGCACGTCGTGCCAATTGAGCGCCACAGGAGGGAAAATCGAAATTTCGAATGTCGATGGCTCGCACAGCTTGAAAACCGCCGGTGGCGATATTCTGATTGAAGGGACATCCGGCGAAATCAAAGCATTCACCACCGGTGGAAACATCCGAGGTGAAGATGTTCGCGGCTTGTTCTTCGCGCAATCGGTGGGAGGAGACATCGATCTCAAAAGCATTTCTGGGGAGACCCGCTTCCGCGTCAGCGGCGGCAACCTCTCCTTGCATCGAATGAATGGTACCGTGATCGGCGAGACCATGGGCGGCGGCATTGTCGGGGACATCCTCTCCATCTTGCATGGCATCGATCTGACCGCGACCGGTGGCAACATCGACCTTACCATCCCTGGTCTTGCCGGTATGACGATGAATATCCGGGGAAACCGCGTTGAAGTGAACCGGCTCCGTAATTTTGAAGGCGAAATCAAATCGAACAGCATTTCAGGAACATTGAATGGCGGTGGCCTGCCCGTCAAACTCCGCTCCGCCGGCGGGATTGTCGATTTGAATGTGAAGCAGGACCGCCAATAACCGATTGTGTCGAAACGCTTGCTCCTATTAACGGTAGGGATTCTGTTCTTTCAGAATCCGATCGCGCTGCTTGCCTTCCAATGGGATGAGGCCTATCCTGTGTCGAGCCGCGACATGGACAATCCGTACCGCACGCTATACATCCCGAATGATTGGAAGTATCAAGCGGGCGACAGCGCGGTCTACGCGAGTCCGGAGTTCGACGATTGGGATTGGATGCCGGTAAGCACGCTTCTC
This sequence comes from uncultured Chitinophagales bacterium, assembly GCA_964454075.1. Classification (GTDB taxonomy): domain Bacteria; phylum Bacteroidota; class Rhodothermia; order Balneolales; family HLUCCA01; genus CAMTWZ01. The sequence continues at coordinate 17,103 of CAYVRS010000015.1, read as the reverse complement.
GGAGCCAACCAGTTTCCTTTCATCGAGTGGACCGGTATCGGATGGTTCAGGATCACACTGGATGTGGATTCCAGCCTCATCGGCATCCCATTCGCCTTGGATGTGGTGATGCAAAGCGGGGCGTCCGAAATCTACATGAACGGAGAGCTGTTGTATCAGTTCGGACAAGTCAGCGAGAACCCTGAGCTGCCATATCAGGAACGAAAACCCCGATCTCTGGTCTTTCGAGAGCCCGGGAAACATGTGATCGCGGTTCGGTACTCCAATCACAATGCGTCTTATTTCGTTGATTCAGGGTACAATGCCGGTTTCAAGTACCAATTGGTCGAAATGAACCATCAGGTCTCCTATGTGGTCAATCTGACCCGGCAGGCCACAATGAACCAGTATTTCTTCAGCGGCATCCTGCTTGTCTTCACCCTGATCCATTTCCTCCTCTTCCTGTTCTATTCCAAGCAGACGCAGAACCTGTTCTTTTCCATGTTCACCGCCTGTTTCGGCATTCTGACGTTCTTGAATTATCAGACGAATTTCTCCACATCAGGTCTGGACATCATCGGCATCATCCGCCTCCAATATGTCTTCATCGCGCTGACCATCACGTTTTTCATCCGGTTCGCCTATTCCTTGTTCTACCACCGTCTGCCGAAATCGTTTTGGTTGTTCGTCATGCTGTTCATCGGAACGGGTGTCTACATCTGGCGGAATCCGCTTGCGGATATGAGTATGGTGTCATTGGTCATTATGGGCCCGGCCATTGTGGAAATCGTCCGGGTTCTGGCTGTCGCCGTACTTGGCAAGCGTGACGGCTCATACATTTTCACCGCAGGGATGGTCGTTTTTCTGATGGGACAGATCTACCAGGCTCTGGTCAACCTCAACACGATCCAACCCTTCGATATCCTGTCCATCGAATCGGCCTCCGTGATTTCCATCGTCGCGTTGCTCCTGACCATGTCGGTGTCGCTGTCCAGGAATTTCGCAGAAACCAACCGTCGCTTGGAATTCAAACTCAATGAGGTCAAAGAACTCAGTGAGAAAACCATCGAGCAGGAGCGGGTTCAAAAAGAGAAGGAACTTGAGAAACGCCTGCTGGAAGCCGATAACCAGCGGAAAACCGCGGAATTGGAGGAGGCGCGGAATTTGCAGCTCTCCATGCTGCCCCGAAAACTCCCGCAGATGGAGGGCATCGATATCGAACCGTTCATCCAGACCGCGACCGAAGTGGGTGGTGACTATTACGATGTGCTCATCACTGACGAGGATGCACTGACTGTGGTGATCGGGGATGCCACCGGCCACGGCGTGAAAGCGGGAATGGTGGTCGCGACCGCGAAAAGTTATTTCCATACGTTCGCCCCGGTTTCGGATCCCATCAATCTGATCCGAAACATGTCCTATGGAATCAAGAACATGCATCTCCACATGCTTTACATGAGCTTGGCAGTGCTCAGGATTCAAGGCCGCCGAATCAGTTACGTAGGCGCCGGCATGCCTCCGATTCTGATCTACCGGGCGTCCACAGGTAGCGTGGAAACCATGATCTCCAAAGGAATGCCCTTGGGCAGCATCGTCGGGTTCCCGTACAAGCAACTGGATTTCGATGTGCAACCCGG
>CAYVRS010000015.1:7059-15477 GCA_964454075.1 uncultured Chitinophagales bacterium | reverse complement strand
GCCATCGTGATGATGAGTGACGGACTGACCGAAGCGCACAATCGCGACCGGGACATGCTTGGCTTGGAGAATCTCACGGAGTGCCTGCTTCAACATGGAGGAAGCTCAGCGCGAACCATCTCGGAGTCGTTTCAGGAACTGATCAGTGATTGGACCAAAGCCACGCCAACCCATGATGATATCACTGTGATCGCTCTTAAATTCACGTAACCGGTGACGTCACTCTCCGTAAGTTTCGACCATGCGTACACTTCTTTCAGCCGCCATGTTCTGCGCCCTGTTGCTTGTCCCTTTTTCGGCACAAGCACAAAACGACGATGATCCGTTCGCAGACGATCCCTTGTTCAACAAACCCACCCGGGATTGGTTCAGCGCGGACCGCATCACTCGTGCGGTCAAGAATCGTCGTGACAGAATCATCCGCCAGTCTGGAGTGGACGACGCCTATCATGATTTGACCGGTTATTCCCAAAAACCCGGTTTCGCGGCGTTGTCATCGGTCAAACCGATGATCCGCTACAACCGTGTGGATGGGGTCGCTCTCGGACTCAGTTCAGATGAACTGGACTGGAACCAGAATGACCGGTTCAGTCCGTTCGGGACCATCCAATATGCGTTCGGTCGCGAAGAGTGGTTGTACACTATCGGGGTTGAACGTCTTTTCGGTTTCGACCGCTCGTTCAAAGCGGGCATCGAATTCCACCGGACCACCGATTCGGACGACGGATTCCGGGTTGGTTGGAATGAGACCAGCCTAACCGCCTTTCTAGCCGGATATGACTATATGGATTATTACGGTCGCCAAGGCACCTCGATTTATTCAGTCTATAATGCATGGGATGCCGCCGAATTCACAGTGATGTACCGTACGGATGACATCTACAATCTGGAGCGAAACACCCGCTACACGATGTTCGGTCACAAAAACACATACCGTGACAACCCGGCCATTCTGATCGGAGCCGATACGGCCAGAGTAAGCCAAGTGGTTGCGGGGCTTCGGTTGAATCCGATGGACAAGATGTTGTTTCCGAGATTCAGCGCTTCGTTTGATGTGCTGGCTCAGTTCGGCAAGTCGATCGATGGATTGGATTCCGATTATGCATACGACAAATTGGAGACCGAATTTCGCGCCTTGTTCATCATTGATGCCGCCGCGGCGTTGAAGATCCGGGCGAGAGCTGGACAAATTGTGGGTAATCCGACACAGAATGCCTTCTTCTACCTGGGTGGGCCTGGAACGGTCCGATCCATGGGTTTCAAGGAACTTTCGGGCACATCGATGGCCCTCTTGAATGCGGAACTCCTTCTCGGGGAAGAAAACAACCGCCGCGGCGATTGGGTCGATGAAATGTTCGACTTGGATGAGCTTCAATTCAAAGTGTTCTTCGACGCCGGCTGGGTCAACACCAATCCGATCATACCTCAGGAATTCGGAACCGGGTTTGATTCCTTGACGTTGGATCAACTGAATACGAGTCTGGGTGTCGGTGTGAATCTGAGCACCGTTCGATTCGAGTTGGCGTGGCCTACCCGCGATCTTGCAGGAACACCGGCTCTTTGGGTGCGCTTGAACCCAAGTTTCTGATCAAACAGACGGAATCATTTTACAAACCATAGGGGCGCAAGCCCCTATTTTCGTTTGGCAACCCAGATCATTCCAAAACGACACCTTATGCGAAACCGATTTCTTTGTTTGACGACCATCCTTTTGATTGGCGCCGTCACGCACCCCTTGTTTTCACAACCTACCCTCGATGCGGCCATGGTCGACCGCATCAAGCAAGAGGGGATGGATCATTCCAAAATCATGGAGTATGCGACGATGCTGACCGATGTATACGGTCCCCGACTGACCAACTCCCCTCAGATGCGCCGCGCGAACGAGTACACGAAAGACGTCTTCGAGGGACTCGGATTGGAGAATGTTCATCTTCATGAGTGGGGACCTTTTGGTGTCGGTTGGGAACTGAAACGGTTCGCGCTTCATGCGACCACTCCATATGCCTACTTCCCGGTCTTGGGATACCCCAAAGCATGGTCACCCGGATATCGGCGGGCGATGACGGGTCAAGTCGTCATCCTAAAAGGAAATTCGATGGAGGAGTTGAGTCAGTACAAAGGCAAACTCGCCGGTAAATTCGTGCTTATCGAAGAGCCTGTGAAACCCGAACCGGGATGGGAGCCTATCGCACGTCGCACAAGCGATGAACGATTGCTGAACCTTTCCAACGCGACCCGGCAACCATCGCGGGCCAATCAGGCCAATACGCCGAACGCCGGCATGCTCGCAAGAGCCCAAGCCGCCTACCAGAAGGCGCAATTCCTGACTGATGAGAAACCGATCGCGATCTTAGACCAAAGTTATCGTGGATGGGCTGGACAGGTCGCCATTTCCGGGGCCACCTTGCCTTCGGACCCATCGGTGCCTTGGGCGGAACGTCCACGTCCATATCAGGTTGACGCGCCTCAACCCATCCCGCAGATTTCCTTGTCCAGAGAGCACTACGGACGTCTGTATCGCTTGACGGAACGGAACATCCCTGTGACCATGGAGCTGGATTTCCAAGCGCAGTTCCATCGCGACAATCTGATGGCACACAATACGATCGCTGAGATCAAAGGAACAGATCCGGCCGTGGCGGATCAAGTGGTGATGCTCGGAGCGCACTTGGATTCATGGCACACCGGAACCGGTGCGACGGACAATGCCGCCGGAAGCATCGTCATGATGGAAGTGATGCGGATCTTGAAAGCCTTGGATGTGAAGCCGCGTCGCACCATCCGGGTGGCTTTGTGGAGCGGGGAGGAACAGGGACTGATCGGATCGGCTCGCTATGTGAGCGATACGTTTGGAGCTATGGAGAGCGGGGCTGTGGTCAAGAAAGCCGAGTACGACAAATTCTCCGCCTATTTCAACATCGATAACGGAGGCGGACAGGTCAGAGGGATCTATCTCCAAGAGAATGAGCAGCTTCGCGAGCTGTTTCGTACCTGGCTCACTCCCTTCGCGGAGTGGAATGCCTCCACGGTGAGTTTCAGCAACACGGGAGGTACCGATCACCAATCCTTTGACCGGATCGGATTGCCAGGATTCCAATTCATTCAAGATCCGTTGGAGTACAGCACCTTGACGCACCACTCCAACATGGACACGTATGAGCGGTTGATTGAGGATGACTTGAAACGCACCGCGGTCATCGTGGCCACGTTCGTCTATCATACCGCGATGATGGACGAGGTTCTGCCCCGCAAATAGGCAAAAAAAAGCCGCCCATCTGTTCAGGATGGGCGGCTCTAAACCAAAGGTCATATCAGTTGTGTCGAATAAAGCACCTAGTCAAGGTATCTTTGTCTTGCTTGACAGAATTACGTGTCAAGTGCCGACTTGTTGCACAACCGGATAAGAATTTACAATTCAAGAGTTCTCTGCAGCGCGGGATTTGATTTGCGACGCTTCCGAGGCGAACTGACTGGTCGAGTACTTGGTCAGCACCGTTTCAGCCAACGTCGCGGCACCGCTCGCATCTCCTGATTCCAAAAGGGCATTGGCCGCTTTCACCAGGTACGATGGGGTCGTGGAGTCGTTCTCATCCCATTCAGCCGCTTTCTTGTAGTACTCTGCGGCTTTTTTCGAGTCGCCCAACGATTCGTAGATCGAACCGTGCAATCCGATCGCGCCGACACCCATCACGCCTTTGGGAGCGTCGAACTTGGAAATCATCTCTAACGCCGTATCGAAGTCATTGAGCTGGGTTGCGGACACTGCGGCGTAGTAGGCGGCGAGGTTTCCAGTCTCCGTCCCGCTGAAGTCGGATGCGATCGCGAGGAAACCGACATTCTCCGCTCCATCCCCATTCAGTGCGGTTGAGAAATCTTTGCGGATGAATGCCGATTCGGCTTCGACGATCAAGGATTTCGCTTCGGTTTCCTGACTGTCGGAGTAGACCGACCAGCCGGCGATGAGGACGATGAGTCCGACGACGGATCCGATGACCGCATACACCAGGTTTTTGTGGTGCTGTACGTAATCGAGGGTTTTTGCGTAGCCGGTGACGAACGCGTCGGCTTGGATCTCTTCGTTGTGTTTAGACATGTGGGTGATTGAATTTGGTGGGTTGTGAAAATACGGCTATTTCGATTGCGATTCCATGACCAACCCTGCCTGCAACTCGCAGATGCGGTCGCATTGCGAGGCGATCAGCGGATCATGCGTCACCAGGACCAAGGTCAAGGATTCGGACGTCTGCAGATCCAACAGCAACTGCATCACGCTCTGCGCGTTTTGCTGATCGAGATTGCCAGTGGGTTCGTCCGCAAGAAGGAGCTGCGGCCGGTTGATGAGCGCACGTGCGATCGCCACGCGCTGTTGTTCGCCTCCGGAAAGCTCCGATGGACGGTGATGGGTCCGATGGGAGAGATGCAGTTTGTCAAGAAGCGACTCGGCGCGGAGTTTGGTTTCGCGTTCATCCGCCGATGCGATCAATGACGGCATGAGCACATTCTCCAGCGTGGTGAATTCCGGGAGCAGATGGTGGAATTGGAAGATGAAACCGACTTCCTGATTCCGGAATCGCGCCAGCTGGTTGGTATTCAACGAAGACAGAGAGGTTTCCCCGAAATAGACATCCCCGGCGTCCGGACGGTCGAGACCGCCCAAGAGATGCAACAAGGTGCTTTTGCCACTGCCACTGGATCCGATAATGGCCATCCGCTCTTTGGCGTGGATGCTCAGGTCGACGCCGCGGAGCACTTCCACGGCATCTTTGTCTCCTTTGGCGGCATAGGTCTTGTGGATGCCGCGGGCTTCGATAAGGGTCGTTGCGGTCATGCGTCGGTCTTGAAAGAGGGAAGGATGATCGGTTCGATATGCAGGCAGGCTCCGGTTTCGGAATGGATGTCGGCGATCAGAGCGCAGATGCGGTTGTCGCCATCGGCTCCGAGGTATTTCTGAGGCGTGGCCAGCATGAAACGCCGCAATGCGGTGTCCTTATCCATACCGATCACCGAGTTGAAGGAGCCCGTCATCCCCACATCCGTGATGTATCCCGTGCCTTTGGGCAAGATCTTGGCGTCGTTGGTCGGGATGTGGGTGTGCGTGCCGACCATGACGGAGGCGCGTCCGTCGAGGTGCCAGCCCATGGCCACTTTCTCAGCGGTCGCCTCGGCGTGGAAATCCACAAAAATCAGGTTCGTCTCCTCATGGAGGCGTTCCAAGGCCCAATCGGCGGTGCGGAACGGATCATCAATGCTCGGCAGATACACACGCCCTTGGAGATTGAGAACCCCGATCTTGAGATTCGTTTTCGGGATGTCGTAGACGCCGTACCCGTATCCGTTCACTCCTTTCGGATAGTTCAGCGGACGCAGCAGGTTTTTGTCCGTCTTCATGTAGGGAAGGATCTTCCACTTGTCGAACGAGTGGTTGCCACCCGTGATCACATGCACGCCCCATTTGTACAGGTCGGCGACGATCTCTTCATTGATTCCCATCCCTTCGTGTGAATTCTCCCCGTTGGCGATGACGAAATCGGGCTTGTGTTTCTGAATGAGGGAGGGGAGAAACGTCTGGAGGACATTCAGGCCCGGTTGACCGACGATATCACTGATGAACAGGACGCGGATGGACGTGGAGGATGACATTCGTGGCGATGGGCGAAAATAAAAAACGCCTGTAGGATATGGTTAAGCACATCAACCCTAGTTTGTTACAGGGTGGGAATCCGCTCTTCCGGGTTTGGCTTCCTCCTACAAAGTGACGAGGCTTGTCAGTACCGGCAGACGTCAAACTCCCATTTTTACGATTAACAGTTAATGGCTTAAACGTAGATACCCTACGGGCGTGGAGTAATATGCGAAAATTCGTATTGAATGTCAGCAATGATTTGCCGGATCCGTCGGCTGGCGTCATCCAAATCCGCTGAGGAAGGGTCGGATTTGCTGTTCTTCCCTCGTTTTTCAAGGAAGAGCTCTTCCGCGATGCTCAGGCATGCGAGGACGAGGACCGTGGTTTCCTGCTGGTTCGCCAGTTCATCCCTGAAGACGCGGAACCGTTCATCCACATACTGGGCGATCTGTTGCATGAACTCCTCGTCGCTGTCGTCGACCCGGAGAGGATAGGGTTTGCCGAGGATGTTGACTTTGATGGATTTCATGCGTCCTCCCCAAGCAGGTGATCGATTTTACGGATGTGTTCGATCACCTGGTGACGAAGCGCATGGCGGTCTTGATCGCCTAGGCCATCGAACAACCCAGGTCCGGATTGCGCAGAGCTCAAGCGTTCGTTTTCGGCACGGAGCCGGGCCACTTCCTTGCGCAGCCGGTTGACTTCAACCGCCAACTGATCGATCAGTTCAGAAAAATCCTGGTTCATCTCAACTCCGGAGTTTGGCGCCGAACGTGGATTCCAGCGCATTGACGACACGCCGAATGATAGCATCCACATCCCCAAGAGTCAATGTCCGCTGATCATCTCTGAACACGAGGCGGTAACCCAGGCTTTTTGTCGACGGCGGGAGATTCTTGCCCTCATAGACGTCGAAGACGTTGACCGACCGCAGGGTTTTGCCCGCCTGTTTGCGGATGAGGGCTTCCAAATCTCCGGAGGGAACGGATTGGGCGACCACGACCGCGACATCGTATTCGATCGACGGATACTTCGGAATGGGTTGATAGGTGATGCGGAACGCCCGTTCCATAGCGGGAATCAGCACACCCAAGGAGACCTCCGCGAAGGCGACGCTCTGGTTCAGATCGAAGATCTTCATCGCACGCTCATCGGGAGTGCGGAGGGAGCCGAGGCGCTCTTGTCCGATGCTGTAGGTGATCGAATCAGGGTGGATGTCGCTGGTGACCTGATCGGCGATACCGAGCACAGTGAACAGGTTCGCCATCGCTCCTTTGAGTTCGATGAGTTGGAACTTCTTCTCGGGGTTCGACCAATGGGCTTCCGCCGAGAGTCCGCCCATGCCAAGCAGCAGATGGGTGTCTTCATGCACACCGGGTACAAAGGTGCCTTTGTCCGATTTCAGGAAGATGTTCCCGATTTCGAAGAAGCGGACCGCTTTGGCGCCTCGATTGAAGTTGAACGCCGCCGCGCGGAGAAACCCGGGAGCCAGCACGGGGCGCATGGTCGTCGTGTCCCGCGAAATCGGATTCAGCGCATGGATGAGCGATTCGGCCGGTGCGAAGAGCTCGGCTTGGGCTTCGGGGAGTAACGAATTGCCGTAGGTCTCGCGGAATCCGAGCCGGACCGCCGCCTCGCGGATCGCCTTGAGGGCGGTTTCGCGGTAAGGAAGGGGATAGGGCCGCGAAAACTGGATCTTGCCCGGGTTCGGAATCTCATTGTAATTAAAGATCCGAGCCACTTCCTCCACCAGGTCGATTTCGCGGCTGATGTCGGGTCGGAATGTCGGCACAGTCACCATCAGCGTCTCGTCGGCTTCCTTGCGGACATCGAACTCGAGTCCTTTGAGAATAGAGACCACTTGGTTGAAGCGCAAAGAGGTGCCTAAGGTGCGGTTCACGAACGACAGGCGGAGGGCGATGGTCAAGGGTTCGGTTTTGACCGGATGGAGGTCGACACCCCCCACGATCGTGGCGCCTTCGCTCAGTTTGAGAATCAGGTCGGCGCATCGTTTGGCCGCATGCGCGGTGATGTTCGGATCGATGCCGCGCTCGAAGCGGTACGACGAATCGGATTGCAACGCGATGGATTTCGACGTCTTGCGGATGCCGGTCGGTTCGAAGTACGCGGATTCGAGCAGCACTGTCGTGGTGTTGTCGGAGATCTCGCTGTTCAAGCCACCCATGATGCCGGCCAAAGCAACGGGTTTGGCGCCGTCGCAGATGAACAGGGAACCGGCGGGGATGTTGCGTTCCTGACCGTCGAGAGTGGTGAAGGACATGTCCGACGCGTAATCGCGGACCACGATCTTCTTGCCTGCGATCTGATCGTAATCAAAGGCATGGAGGGGTTGGCCGAGCTCGTGCATCACGAAATTGGTGGCATCCACGATGGCGTTGATCGGACGAAGTCCGATCGTGGTGAGACGCTTCTTGAGCCAGTCCGGAGACGGTCCCACTTTCACATTTTTGATCAGCACGCCCACGTAGCGGTGGCATTTTCCGGGCGCTTCGATGGAGATGTCGATGGCGGAAGAGGGAAGCGCATCGAACACGGGCTCGTCTTTGCCGAAGGGCTTCTCGAGATGTTCGTTGAGAACGGCGGACAAATCGCGTGCGATGCCGAGATGGCATGTCGCATCGGGTCGGTTCGGAGTGATGGCCACTTCCAGCATATGGTCGATGTCCAGCTTCATCACCTCGCCGATTGGCGTGCCGTTCGGCTTGTCGGTTTTGAGAACGAGGATTCCGGCATGATCGGTACCCAATCCGAGCTCGTCTTCGGCGCAGATC
>CAYVRS010000015.1:3853-7024 GCA_964454075.1 uncultured Chitinophagales bacterium | reverse complement strand
GGGCGAGCCATCCGGCAACGAGATCGGAAGTGTGGTTCCGACGGTGGCCACAAGCACTTTCTGACCAGCCGCCACGTTCGGCGCTCCGCAGACGATCTGCACCGGTTCGCCGGCGCCGATGTCCACGCTGCAGACCGACAGGCGGTCGGCATTGGGATGTTGGATGCGCGTGAGCACTTCGCCCACCACCACGCCGTTCAGCGATGATCCGATCTGGATCACGTCTTCGACTTCGAGTCCGGCCAGTGTGATGTGATTGGCGACCTCGTCGGGCGACATCTTCAGCTTCACGTACTCGTTCAACCAGTTCAGGGACACTTTCATGATGCGGAAATCAGGGAATTAGCGGAATTGCTCAAGGAAGCGCACATCGTTCTCATAGAAGAGGCGGATGTCGTCGATACCGTAGCGTTGTTTGGCGATGCGCTCGACGCCCATGCCGAGGGCGAAGCCGGAATACTCTTCCGGGTCGATGCCGGCGGCGCGGAGCACGTTCGGATGCACCATGCCCGCTCCGAGGATCTCCATCCAACGGCCTTCCGAACCGGGGGCATCCCACCAGATGTCCATTTCCAGGCTGGGTTCCGTGAACGGGAAGAAAGAGGGACGCATCCGGTACTCGACTTTGCGGTTGAAGACCATTTCAGCGAGCATCACCAAGGTTTCCTTGAGTTCGGCGAAGGTGACGTGTTTGTCCACATACAAGGCCTCGACCTGGTGGAAGAGGAAATAGGATTTGTAGTTGACGGCCTCGTTGCGGTAGACGCGTCCGGGCATGATCGCGCGGATGGGTGGCTTGCGCGAGAGCATGTGACGGATCTGCGTCGGAGAGGTATGGGTGCGAAGCAGGAGGTCGTTCTGCGGATTCTCGTGGTCTTTGCGGATGAAGAACGTGTCTTGCATGTCGCGCGCCGGATGCTCGGGCGGGAAATTCAGCGCGGTGAAGTTGTGGAAGTCGTCTTCGAGTTCGGGTCCGTCGGCCACCGAGAAGCCGAGGCGGAAGAAGACCTGCTTGATCTCCTCCAGGGTGAGGGTGATGGGATGGAGCGAGCCCAAGGCTTGGGGCGCGGCGGGAAGCGTGAGGTCGTCGGTGGCACGGACCGCGGCCACAGATGTGCTTCCGATGGCGTTCTTGGCCGAATCGAACCGCGATTGCGCCAGGTCGCGCAGTTCATTGAGCCGTTTTCCGGCCTCGGCGCGCTGGTCGGCAGGGAGTTTGCCCATGGCCGAGAACAGATCCGCGATCGGAGATTTCCGGATCAGGAATCGGAGACGGTAAGCGTCGAGGTCTTCGGAGGTGGACAGTGGCGCGGCGAGGATCGCGGCGCGTAAGTCATCGATGTCGGAATGCATAAGGTCGGTGCGTGAAATAAAAAAAACCGGGGAGTTCAAGCCAATTGGCCATCGCTCACCGGTTTCAACAGACGGAAAAGACGGATTACTTCCCGAGGGCGGTGTTGACGACAGCCTGGAACGCTTCCGGATGGAAGATGGCCAGGTCGGCCAATGCCTTGCGGTTGATTTCCATGTTTTGCTTTTTCATGGCTCCCACCAACTGTGAGTACGAGACTCCGTTGAGGCGTGAGGCGGCATTGATCCGGGCGATCCAAAGTTTACGGAAGGTGCGTTTGCGGGCTCTGCGGTCTCTGTATTGATACTGCAGGCCTTTCTCGACCGTGTTCTTTGCAACCGTGTAGACGTTTTTACGCCGGCCCCAGTAACCTTTCGCGCGGTCAAGGACCTTGTTGCGACGGCGACGGGAAGCCACAGAGTTAACTGAACGTGGCATTTGTGTACGGTTTTAGAGTGAATGAATGGTGAATGGACGGACTTACAAGTACGGAACGAGCGTTTTCAGATGGGTCTCTTGGGTATCGTGAACCACTGTCGTCTTTCCGAGATTGTTTTTCCGTTTGGCTGACTTCTTCGTCAGGATGTGGCGTTTGAACGCTTTTTTGCGTTTCAGCTTTCCGGAACCGGTCAGCTTGAGACGTTTCTTAGCGCCGCTGTTGCTTTTTACCTTGGGCATAATCCTGGATGTTTTTGGATAGACTCCAAAAATACGGTTTTTTTCTACTTCGGAGCAATGATAATTGACATCCGTTTCCCTTCGAGAAGGGCTTGCTGTTCGACCTTGCCCAACTCTTTCAGATCGCCGGAGAAGCGGCCCAGCAGTTGGACGCCGTTGTCGCTGTAGATGATGTCGCGGCCGCGGAACTGAACCGTGGCTTTGACTTTGGACCCTTCTTCCAGGAATTTCTTGGCGTGGCGGAGCTTGAAGTCATAATCGTGGTCATCGGTATGCGGACGGAACCGGAGTTCCTTGATCGACACCACGTGCTGTTTCTTGCGTGCTTCCTTCTCGCGTTTCTTCTTTTCAAACTGGTATTTGCCGAAATCCAAGATGCGGCATACCGGAGGAATCGCATTCGGAGCCACCTCGACCAGATCCAGATTCATCGATGAGGCCATTCTCAGGGCTTCATCCAACGAGATGAGGGCATGTTCGTTATTGGGTTTGATCACCCGCACTTTCAGAGCGGTGATTTCCTCGTTGATGCGTTCGCGGTTCTCATCGCGACGCGGCTCGCGTTTGAATCGTGGGTTTAAAATAGCGGACTCCTCAGGTTGTGGTCGTTTGTTCTGGATTTCGTTTCAAACGGATCTCGTCGGAAACGAGGCTAATAAACTCAGAAAACGGAAGACTTCCAATATTGCCTCGTTTGTGGCGGCGTACGGAGACCGAGCCTTCCGACTTCTCTTTTTCGCCGACGATGAGCATGTACGGGATCTTGCGTTCTTCGGCGGCGCGGATTTTCGCGCCCATCTGGTTCGAATCGGTGTCGACTTCAGCCCGGATGCCTGCGTTCCGCAGCTCTTCGGCCAAGGCCAAGGCGTGGTCGTTGTAGGGGTCGGAGACTGGAATGATGACCGCTTGCACAGGGGCCAACCATACCGGGAAATCGCCTGCGAAATGCTCGATGAGGATGGAGATGAAGCGTTCCATCGACCCGAAGGGCGCACGGTGGATGATCACCGGGCGGTGTTTCTTGTTGTCGGAACCGACGAAGGTGAGATCGAAGCGCTCCGGCATCACATAGTCGACCTGGACGGTGCCCAGCTGCCATTTGCGGCCGATGGCGTCTTCGACGATGAAATCGAATTTGGGTC
>CAYVRS010000015.1:0-3843 GCA_964454075.1 uncultured Chitinophagales bacterium | reverse complement strand
GTGATCAGCGCTTCGCACAATCCCTACCAGGACAACGGCATCAAGTTCTTTTCGTCGGAGGGTGCCAAGCTCGACGATGAAATCGAATTTGGGTCCGTAGAAGGCGGCTTCGCCGAGTCCGACGAAACTGTCAAGTCCGATCTCGTCCGACACTTCTGAAATGATGCGCTGCGCGTTTTCCCACATCTCGGGCGTGCCCGCGTATTTTTCTTTGTTCTGCGGATCCCAGAAGGAGAGCCGGGTTTTCACCGGCATGCCGAAGGTCTTGAAGACGAGCTGAGTGAGCTCGATGGCGTTCTTCAGCTCGTCTTTGAGTTGATCCTGGCTGCAGTAGATGTGAGCGTCGTCTTGGGTGAACCCACGCACCCGGGTGAGTCCGGTCAGTTCGCCCGACTGCTCATAGCGGTATACCGTTCCGAACTCGGCCAGGCGCACGGGCAGATCGCGGTAGGAGCGGGGCTGGTTGGAGTAGATCTGGTGGTGATGCGGGCAGTTCATCGGCTTGAGGAGGTACTCCTCGTCTTCCACCGTGATGGGGGCGAACTGCGAGTCGGCATAATAGGGATAGTGCCCCGACGTGCGGTACATGTCGAGGTTTCCGATGTGCGGGGTGATCACTTCCTGATAGCCGCGGCGGATGAGTTCCGCGCGGAGGAAGGCTTCCAGCTCACGGCGGATGATGGTTCCGTTGGGCAGCCAGACGGGGAGGCCGCGACCCACCATCGGGGAGAACATGAACAGCTGGAGTTCCTTGCCCAATTTCTTGTGGTCGCGCTTCTTGGCTTCCTCAAGACGCATCAGATGCTCGTCGAGCAGCGATTTTTTCGGGAAGGTGACGCCGTAGACGCGGGTGAGCTGCTTGTTGTCGCTGTTTCCACGCCAGTATGCCCCGGCGATATGCAGGAGTTTGACCGCCTTGATGTGTTCCGTATTCGGAATGTGCGGACCGCGGCAAAGGTCGGTGAACCCGCCCTGGGTATAGAACGTGATGGTGCCGTCGGCCAAGTCGTTGAGCAGTTCCAGTTTGTACGGATCCTGCTTTTCGGTGAAATAGGCGATGGCTTCGGCTTTGGAGACGTCCTTGCGCACGAATTCGCTTTTCGCACGGGCGAGGTCGATCATTTTGGCTTCAATCTTCGCCAGGTCGGCTTCGGTCAGTTTATAATCACCGAAATCCATGTCGTAATAGAAGCCGTTGGCAATGGGCGGACCGATCGCGAACTTCGTAGTGGGAAACACGGATTGGATGGCTTCCGCCATGAGGTGCGCGGAGGAGTGCCAGAAGGTCTCTTGTCCGTCCTCATCGTCCCAGAGATTGATCTTCAGGGTGCCGTCGGTGGTGATGGGACGGCTCAGGTCGCGGACCTCACCGTTGAGGGTGATGGACAGGGCTTCGCGACCGAGGCGTTGAGAGATGGATGCGGCCAGTTCGGCACCGGTGATTCCGGACGGGAGGGATTTGACCACCCCGTCGGGGAAGGTCAACGAAACGGTAGCGGACATGCAGGCAGAATCACATTCAATAGGGAAAGGAGGGAGTGGGACGTAATAGACTCGAACTATCGACCTCCACGATGTCAACGTGGCGCTCTAACCAACTGAGCTAACGTCCCATTCAGGTTCGGAAATGAAGATACGTAGAAATTCGTCATCTTCGTATCTTTGTGGATGATCAATCGACGACTGTTGCGAGAAATCGCATTACGTTCTTTATACGCTTATGCTCTCGACCCGGAAAGCCCTGAGTACACCATGAATCATGTCATGGGTCCTCTGTTCCGCGAACATCCGGATCTGGCCAAATCCACAGCGGACAAGCTCTTCACCGAGAACCTGTTCCTGAAGGCCATCCGCTTGCAAGACGAGTGTGAACGATTGATCACGTCCAAGATCGAAAACTGGGAATTGGACCGCATCGCCCTGATGGACCGCCTGATCTTGCGCCTGGGCATCGTGGAATTGCTCGAGTTTGAAGACATTCCGACGAGGGTCACCATCAACGAAGCCATTGAATTGGCCAAGAATTTCTCCACCGCGAAATCCGGCAAGTTCGTCAACGGCGTGCTGGATGCCATCCTGATCGATCTGAAGGCCGAAGGCCGGATCCGTAAGAAGGGACGCGGACTGATCGACATGTCTTCCAACAAATCCTGATATGAGCTTAAAATGTGGCATCGTGGGACTTCCCAATGTGGGCAAGTCCAGTCTTTTCAATGCGTTGAGCAATGCCGGCGCGGAAGCGGCGAATTTTCCGTTCTGCACCATCGACCCGAATTTCGGCGTCGTTCCTGTCCCCGACAAGCGGATGGATGTGTTGGCTTCGCTGGTCAAACCCCAGAAAACCATCCCCACAGCGATCGAGTTCGTGGACATCGCCGGATTGGTGAAGGGGGCCTCGGAGGGCAAAGGGAAAGGAAACGCGTTCCTGTCCCACATCCGTGAAGTGGACATCATCGTGCATGTGGTGCGTTGTTTCGAAGACGACGACATCGTGCATGTGGAAGGCGGGGTGAACCCGGAGCGGGATATCCTGATCATTGATTCCGAGCTGTTGTACAAAGATCTCGAGAGCATCGAGAAGCGGGTCGACAAGCTGAAGAAGCTGCTGAAGACCAACGACCGCTTGGTGAAGATCCAGTATGAGGCCATCGAGCGCTTGCGTGAGCATGTGGAGAACGGCAACCCGGTCCGCACCTTTGAGGCCAACGACGAAGAGAAGGAAGGCTATGCCGATCTCTTCCTGCTTACCGAAAAGCCGGTTCTTTACGCCTGCAATGTGGACGAGGGAGACCTTCCCCATGCCGAAGGCAATCCGTTCGTGGCCAAGGTGAAATCCATCGCGGGTCCGCAGAACGCCGAGGTCGTGGTCGTCTGCGCCAAGATCGAAGCGGAGATCGCCGAGTTGGCTCCGGATGAGAAAGTCATGTTCCTACAGGATCTGGGCATTGAAAGCGCCGGTCTGGATCTGCTGATCCATGCCGCTTATAAAGAGCTTGGATTGATCACGTACTTCACGGCGGGCGAGAAAGAGGTACGCGCCTGGACCATCCGTCGCGGTTTCAAAGCGCCTCAGGCCGCCGGAGTGATCCATACCGATTTCGAGCGGGGCTTCATCCGCGCCGAAACCATCGCCTACGAGGATTTCGTGACGTACAAATCGGAGGCCGCCGCCAAGGAAGCCGGCAAACTTCGTTCGGAAGGCAAGGAGTATGTGGTGCAGGACGGTGACATCCTGCATTTCCGGTTCAACGTCTAACGAACCCGTTCCGGAATCACCTGGTCGACAACGACCCATGCGTCCGGGAACCGTTCCTTCACCCGGTTGGCGAATTCCTGAGCCTTGTTCCGGCTTCGAAAATCGCCAGCATGGACCCGGTAAAACGGCTGTTTATACAGCACATAGCTGAATACCGTATTCGGTTCGAGCTCCAGCGAGGCCCATTCCTCGAACGCGACTTTGTAGGCTTCCGCTTCACGGACATCCCTGGAGCTGAAAATCTGGATCCGATAGCCGTTGTTCCGAACGGCTTGCATCCGGCCCACACTGTCGGCACGCAAAGCGTCAGGGATGTCGTTGGTCAAGATCGCGAAGCGGTCGGCCAGGCGGATGCGGTGCTTGGCCAGATCCGCGGCTTCGGAGGATTGCGCCTGCATGGAGCCGGCCGCGAGCAGGATGACGAGGAAAATCAGAAACCGATCGGATGCCATGTGGTCTTGATTTCGGTGAAGTCGGTGATCAGGTACGGGTTCGGGTCCGTCTCCTCATAGAACGTAAGACGCTTCACATTCAGTGCGGCTTGCTCCTGCGCCAATTTTCGGTCGGCGGGAGAATCGAGCGCCAGC
>CAYVRS010000014.1:25500-28290 GCA_964454075.1 uncultured Chitinophagales bacterium | reverse complement strand
GTCCCAGAGCTTGTTCTCAGGCTGCAGCTCGCGCAGAAGGAAGACTTCGATGTCGGCTTCGGTCTTCTCTTTCTTGCCTGTCAGGCGCGCGGGAAAGACTTTCGTGTCGTTGAACACCAGGCAATCTCCGGCGTTCATGTACTCAGGGAGATCGGAAAACGTGCGATGCTCGATGGTTTTCGTGGCCCGATGGATCACCATGAGTTTCGATGAGTCCCTGGGCTCCACAGGTCGGGAAGGAATGTTGAGCTGGTCGAACTCGTAACGGAAATCGGTAAGTTTCATCGGGTAGGGATTGGACGGCAGGGCCCTGAAAAAAGATTGCCAACGGCTATTTTCTATTCTCAGAAAATATTGCTAATATACGGCTCTTTCGACCCTAGGACAAGATACCGCGATTACGGAGGTGTGCCAGAGCGGTTGAACGGGGCGGTCTCGAAAACCGTTATTCACGCAAGTGAATCGGGGGTTCGAATCCCTCCACCTCCGCACTTTTTAGGTTGGCATCATATGTTTCGATTTAGTACGTTACCTGCTCAAATGGAAAACCTCATGATGCCATACCGCTTTGCCTTCGTGATGATACTGGTCTTCGGATCGGCTCTCACCGCCGCCGCCCAGCTGCGGCAAGATGAACCCAACCCGTATCAGTGGACGGGGTCCATCCTTCGGTCGGCACCCATCTCCCAAAGTTCAGCGTTGCCGTTCGGCCTTAAAGGCTTCCAGATGTCGCACTCCTATGAAATGACGATGGGCACGTTCGGCGGGCAGACGTACAATCAGAATTACTACACCAATTCGATGGCCTTGCAATTCAACGACCGGATGACCGGCAAGTTGGATGTGGCTTTCGCCCATTCTCCGTTCGGAAACGGCATGATGCTGAACCAGGGTCCGCGCATCTTCATCCGCAACGCGGAATTCCAGTATCAGATTTCTCCGAAGACGCAGTTCAGCGTCTCGTTCCAGCAGAACCCTTGGAACCGGGCCTACAGCCCCTTCCTGTACGGGTATTGAGTCGCAGGAATGAGTGAATCCGCATCCGATCGCCGTCTGAACGGTCTGATCCTGTTCACCGGCGCCCTTTTGGCCGTTCTGGTCGTGGCCTTGATTTTCCGCGTGGTGGTGCCTCGCATCGAGCCGGATCGGGATGAGGACGGCAATGTGCTCATCAGCGAGGTGATCCAGGTCCAGGTGCTGAACGGTGCAGGCCGAGCGGGCCTGGCCAACCGCTTCACCAGCGCCTTGCGCAAAAACGGCTTCGATGTGGTTGAAACCGGGAATTTCGAATCGTTCGACATCCCGCAAACCTATGTGATCGACCGGCTCGGTAATCTTGAAAACGCCCGGCGCGTGGCCAGGGCCCTGAATCTCGGCGAAGACCGCATCGTGCGTGAAGTCTCCGAAGGCTTCTTTCTGGATGCCACCGTCGTGATCGGCCTTGACTATGACTCTTTAAACCTTCCCTAATGCCTTCTTCTCCTGATCTCAGCGCCTTTCCACCCCTCGTCGGTTGCATCGCCAATGCCTTGTTGGAAAAAAAAGCGGAAGACATCCGCATCCTCGACGTTTCCACATTGTCATCGTTCACGAACTATTTCGTGATCTGCACCGCGAACTCGGATGTGCAAGCCAAGGCCATCTCAGGCCATGTGCTTGACGACACCAAAAAACTGCTGCAAGAGCGGACTTTTGGAAAAGAAGGGTTCGAATCCCACAAATGGATTGTTCTGGATTATTTCGATGTCGTGGTGCACATCTTCATCCCTGAAGCCCGTGAATTTTATGCGTTGGAGCGGATGTGGAATGACGCCAAGGTGACCACGGTTCAGGATCCCTGAGGTATATTTGGGCGTGACGACTTTCTTACGCCCTTACCGGAACCCTTTTCTTTTCGCCGCGGTGGCGACGCTGATGTTGTCCGTCTCGGCGTCTTTCGGACCGGATCCGGGCACACGGACCCGCTGGTCGTCGACCCCCTCTGAACGGATCGATCCGATCGAGAAGGCCAAATCCGCCCTGACCGATACCCTTGATGCGCTCGCATCCGGAAACGCCGCGCAACAGGGGCGTCACACCGAAGAAGGCGTGTTGCGCGAGTGGACGGATGGATTCCGGCCCAAGTTCGCCGGCGATGAGTTCCAACCTGTCGGATCCGGGCTTCATGTGCTGAAGGCGGGTCGGTCGGCCATATTCACATTCATCGACAGCTCGTCGGGGGATCTTGTGTGGCGGCAAGCCACTCCGATGCCGTTGATGGAAGGACCGATTCGTTTCCATGCAAGTCCGGTTCCGGGTGTCGCGCTTCACCTCGGTCCGAACGCGCCAAGCGGATTGGCGGTGCGTCTGGATTCCCTGCTTTGGCGCGGAGCCCATGTGGCCTATCTGGTGGCAGACAGCGCTATCGTGAGTGTCGACCGATCCGCATCGAACAACCCCTACCGTTGGGTCTGGTCGGTTGTCGCCTCTTTGACCCTTGTGGTCTTCCTGCTATGGATGAGGTCGGTCGCGCCGGAACGGATCGCCATCTGGTTTCCCATCCTTCTCATGGCGCTGCTGCCTGAGTGGCTGATCCGGGTCGGTTTTGTCGGTGAAAGTTTGGCCTGGCTCGGCATCCGCAGCGATGCCATCCCGCTTTGGCTGCTCTGGCTCAAGGCGGTGAGTTATGCCACCGCCGCGCTGCTGTTGAGCCAAGTGCTGCTCCGGGTGAAGCGTCTGTACGGATTCACCTGGTACCCGAGAACCATCGGCGTATCGATCGCCTACGGCACGATCAGCGGATTCTCCCTG
>CAYVRS010000014.1:18576-25490 GCA_964454075.1 uncultured Chitinophagales bacterium | reverse complement strand
CTGTTCGCTCTCACCCGCATGATCTACCGGATCGGGGTCAGCGGGCGTTTTCAG
Organism: uncultured Chitinophagales bacterium; assembly: GCA_964454075.1. Lineage (GTDB taxonomy): Bacteria > Bacteroidota > Rhodothermia > Balneolales > HLUCCA01 > CAMTWZ01. The sequence continues at coordinate 25,436 of CAYVRS010000014.1, read as the reverse complement.
GTTTTGGGAATCGACATCCTCCCGGATCAGGGAACCCTTGCCTTGTACTTCGGCGCGGCGTTGCTGACGGCCGCCTTGTTCCTGGTGCTTGTCCTTGTCGGTTGGTTCCTCATGAACACGGAAACCGACCAGATCCGTTGGATGCATGGATCCAGTGCCGCAGGATTCCTGTACAGCCTCGGCGTCGGGTTCTCCGTGACGGCGTCGGTCGATCTCCGCCTGTTCCTGATCGGCAGCCTGGCCGGGGTGGTGATCTATGCGACGGCCTACTGGATGCATGGGCGCCCGGACATCTTCCGGCAATTGTCCCCCTTCCGACAGCTATTCCTGGTCGCGGTCATGGTCTCGACCTTCCTGTACCCTGTCTTCCAGCTCGCCACACAGCGCCAGTACGATCGGGATCTGACCGAACTCGCCGTGCGCACCTCCCGCGAGGGCATCGATCCGAGCCTAGGATTCGGTTTGCAATCGCCCTATCGGATCAGTCTGTACGAGAACGGGGTCCGTGTTGAGAAAACGGGGGATTACGCCTCCGGGCAATTCAACGACCGTACCCGGCTGTTCCAAGGCTACCGATCCCTCGCCGACGGCGAGCAGATCCATCGTGTGGTGGACGGTCCGTTTTTCCGATACCAGGAGGTGGCTAGCCGACATGGCGACATCGTGGCCGTGGTGAGCGCCCGCATGCAGAACGGCTACAACCACATGTTCTCTTTCGTCCGCTTGTTCTTCCTTCTACTCGGCCTGGCCTTGCTGCTCTACCCGGTGCTTCGCTGGATCACCGGGAACCAGATCGCTCTGTTCCGTGGCAGGGAACGGTTCGAGTACCGCATCCTGGACACCTACATCATCACCAGCTTCCTCTTTCTTGTGGTGTTGGTGGTCTTGAGCCGTCAGATCATCGTCACCCAGAACGCCGCGCGAGTGGAGCTCGACTTGATCAACACCTTGGACATCCTCTCCGACCACATGGATTCGGTGTCGGAGGCCGACATCGATTATTTCGTTTACGAAGGGGGACGACTCACCGATTTCAGCGAGGTCTATCAATTCGAAGGGCTTCTTCCCACGCCGCTCATACCGCAGTCGGTTTACCAGATCCTGTATCAGAACGGTCAGGATCGGGGCGTGTATCGGACCGAATCCCCCATCGGTCCGCTCACGGTCGTGTTCAAAAAGATCGATGAGCGCTCCGTCTTGGCGATTCCCGCGAATCTGAATGCCAACAAGTACATGGATGAGATCCTGCAATCGACCAATTTCACCATCATCGTGTATCTGGTGATCTTCGGGCTCTTCATCGGGGGCACGATGCTGATCAGTCGGGAGATGATGCACCCGATCCATGAGTTCCGCAGCGGACTGCAACGGATCGCGGCGGGACAGCTCGATACCCTGATTCCGGTGACCTCCAAAGACGAAATCGGTGAGCTGGCCAACGCCTACAACCTGATGGTGTTCAAGCTCAAAGACCTTCAGGACGAGCTCGCCGACAAGGAACGGCAGACGGCGTGGGCGGAAATGGCCCGGCAGGTGGCGCACGAGATCAAGAACCCGCTTACACCGATGAAGCTCAGCATCCAGCATCTGTATCAGCAGATCCAGTTCGGTGAGAAGACCATGGACGAGGTCAAGCCCATGATCACAAAGATCTCTGAGACCCTCATCCTGGAGATCGATTCCTTGAACAATATCGCCAACGATTTCTCAAAATTCGCGCGCCCCATCACCGAGGAATTCACCCGGGTGGATGTGAACAGCAGCGTGGCGTCGATCCTGAATCTGTACCAGCACGACCAACGCTTGTATCTGTGGACGGATCTGAGCACCGAGCCCCTTCCCGTGATGGCCGCCGCGGACGAGCTGAAACGGGTGCTGCTCAATCTGGTGAAGAACGCCATGGAAGCCCTGCCGAAAGGCGGACTTGTGGTGATCCGCACCTATCGATACGATGGCTCGGCGTATGTCGAAGTCATCGACAACGGCAGCGGCATCGCCGAAGATCTGAAAAGCCGGATCTTTGTGCCTAACTTCTCCACGAAGAACACCGGAACCGGCTTGGGTCTGGCCATCTGCAAAAAAGTGATCGAAGCGCACAAAGGGCGCATCGAATTCGCCAGTGCCGCCGGGTTGGGCACCACCTTCACGATCCGGATTCCCCTCTCCACCGACGATTAAGCCTCTCCACGTTGACCTCTCCACGCCTCACCCGGTTCAAACGGGAAGCCACCATCCTGCTACGCATCGGATTTCCGGTGATGATCGGAAACCTGCTTCAAGTCTCCATGAGCTTCGTGGATACGGTGATGGCCGGGAATCTGAGTCCGCTGGACCTCGCGGCGGTCGCCGTCGGCTCGAGTCTGCTCATGCCCGTCTTCATCCTCGGCATCGGCATCCTCATGGGCATCTCGCCGATTGTGGCGCATCATTTCGGAGCGCGCGAGCTCGATCAGATCGGTCCGACCGGCCGGAACGGCCTCGTGCTTGCGCTCATCCTGGGCATCCCATCGGCCATCGCCTTGTGGTTCACCGAACCCTTGCTGGTGTTCATGGATGTGGATGCGTCGCTGTTTCCCAAAACGACCGGCTACGCCGAAGCCGTGAGTCTGGGCATCGTGCCCGTTTACATCTATCTGGCGCTGAAATACTTCAATGAAGGCTTGGCGGTCACCAAGCCGGCGATGTGGATCGCTTTCCTGGGATTGCTCTTCAACATCGGTGGCAATTACGTGTTGATGTATGGGAAGCTCGGGTTCCCGGCCATGGGCGCGGTCGGAACCGGCTACGCCACCGCCTTGGTCATGACCGTGATGAGCCTGAGCATGATCGTCTACACGTACCGGAAACCCGCCTACAAAGACTACCAGCTCTTCCGGAACATCTTTCATGCGAAATGGCGGTACCTCGGTGAGCTGATCCGGATCGGCGGTCCGATCGGATTGAGCATGTGGATGGAAGTGACCATGTTCGCCGTGGTCGCACTCATCATCGGATCGATGGGTACCCTGGAAGTGGCGGCCCACCAGATCGCCTTGAACTTCGCCTCGGTCACCTTCATGCTCGCGTTCGGCGTGAGTTCGGGCATCACGGTACGCGTCGGCCAGGTGTTCGGACGCTACGGGCTCACTGACGCCAGGTATTCCGGTCGCGTCGGCATCCTCATCGCCACCAGCTTCATGGCGGGCACCGCCATCCTCATGTTCGGCGTTCCGGAACTCATCATCAGCCTGTATACCGACGACCCCGCGCTCATCCAACGCGCCATCGCCCTGTTGTACATGGCGGCCATCTTCCAGCTGTCCGACGGACTTCAAGTCAGCGGTTCCGGCGCCCTTCGAGGACTCAAAGACACCACCATCCCCATGTATGTCAACTTCCTGAGTTACTGGGTGATCGGCCTTCCGTCGGGGTGGTTGCTGGGCATCCATTTCGCGTATGGTCCGGAGGGATTATGGACCGGATTGATCCTGGGTCTCACCACCGCCGCCATCCTGCATAATGTGCGATTCTACCTCATATCCCGTACCTTTCAAACAGAGATATGAAGACCTACATCCACGATATCGTGACGGCGGTGCCGCCCTTCGCCTATGATCAGAACGGATTTGTCCGTGAGTTCATGAAAGAGCATGTCCCGGGCGACCGCATGACGAAGGCCATCCTTCACAAGATCTACAGTGCGTCGGGCATCGGAACCCGGCACAGCGTGATTCCGGATTTCAAGCCCGAAGAACCGAGCGGCCTGTACTTTGACAAAGCCACGAACCAGGTGCGTTCACCGGGCACGGGCGCAAGGAACGACCTGTACAAAACCTGGGCGTCGAGGTTGTTCGTGGATGTGGCCAAAGAGCTGCTTCAGAACACCGGCACGGCTCCTGGCGATGTCACCCATGTGATCACGGTCTCCTGCACGGGATTTTATGCGCCGGGACCGGATTACGACATCGTGCGCCAGTGCGGACTCAAGGACACCACGCGCCGTTACCACATCGGTTTCATGGGCTGCTATGCGGCGTTTCCGGCCCTGAAGCTTGCGCAAACCATCTGCCAGGCCGAGCCCGACGCGGTGATCCTGGTGATCTCCACCGAGCTATGCACCTTGCATCTGAATTTCAGCGGCGATACCGACGCCATGCTCTCGGCCTCGGTCTTCGCCGACGGGTCGGCGGGCGCCTTGGTGTCGAACCGCGAGCCGAAAGACCGCGCCATGCGCTTGGACGCGTTCCAGACACGGCTCACGCCCCAAGGCGAGCAGGACATGGCCTGGACCATCGGCGACCACGGCTTCGACATGGTTCTCAGCTCCTATGTGCCCGACATCCTGCAGGCGAATCTGGGAGACATCCTCTCCGACCTGCCCGAAGACATCCGCCATTGGGCGATCCATCCGGGCGGCCGCGCCATCCTCGACAAAGTGGAACAAGGGCTTTCCCTACCTTCCGATGCGCTCGACCGGTCGCGCAAGGTGCTTCATGAGAACGGCAACATGAGCAGCGCCACCATCCTGTTCGTCCTTAAAGAGATGATGAACGCCGAGCCCGGCCGCATCCTTGGCATGGCGTTCGGCCCCGGACTCACCGTAGAAACCGCGATCCTGGAGAGTTTGTGATGTGGTTGTCGCGCGCCGCGGAGCTGACCGAACTCATGGACGCCCCCGACGCCGATACCGACGCGCTTTTCCGCACCTACCACCGTTTCGCCATGTTGAACCGGTGGGTCGCCCGTTGGGATTCGACGTACTTGGAGCATATCCGTCCCTTGTTCAAACCCGGCCAAGCCATCCGCATTTTGGATGTGGGTTGTGGCGCCGGGGATGTGGCTCTGCATCTGAGATCGCGGATGGCGGCCGACGGGTTCGACCCGCATGTGACGCTGATCGATCCTTCGGAGCATGTCGAGACGTTTTTCAAGACGAACCCGCTTCCCGAGGGCGTCCGCTACCTGAAGACCGACTCGGCGGCGTTGAGGCGGACCGGCGCCACCTTCGACCTCGTGATCTCGAACCATCTTCTGCACCATCTGACCGAAACGCAGGTCGAGGAGGTCATGGAAGACTGCCTGCACCTGAGCACCCGCCGCGTGCTGTTCAGCGACCTGGATCGGAACGTGATCGCCTGGGCGTTTTTCGCCGTCTTTTCATGGCCCTTCTCGTTCGGCACCTTCATCCATACCGATGGATTGCGAAGCATCCGCCGCAGCTATCTGCGCCAGGAGCTCATCGACCTGCTCCCAGGCGGATGGAGCGTTCAGCGTCAGTTCCCCTTCCGTTTGCTGGTGATGCGGGATGCGGACCGTTGATGTCCTGATCGTCGGAGCAGGGGCCACCGGGCTCTATCTGTCGAATCTGCTTCGGACCCACCATATCGGGCATCTTGTCGTGGATGCGAAACCGGGTCCGTCGATGCACAGCCGGTCGATCGGCATCCATCCGGCCAGCTTTCCGCTGATGGAGGAAATCGGCGTGATGGAGGCGATCCGCCGCGAAGCGGTGAGTGTGCGCCAAGGGCAGGCCTGGTCGGCGGGGCGGCGGCTCGGCGTGCTGCCATTGGGCGAAGTGCTCACGCTTCCGCAGCACCGCACCGAAGCGATCTTGGAGGCTGGAGCGGCGCCTGTGGAGTACGGAGTCCGGTTCTTGGGATACCGTCAGGAAAACGCACATCTTCGGGTGAGCACGACCGACGGAGACATTCTGTGCCACACCGTGCTCGGATGCGACGGCATGCACAGCACGGTGCGTGAGGCGATGGGCCTGGCGGGGGAGGTGGCCGCCTACCCGTACGACTTCTTCATGGCGGATCTGGACGACACGACTCCGTTCGGATCCGACGCGGCGATCTTCCTCCATCCCGACGGCATGACCGAATCGTTCCCATTGGGAGGCGGGCAGCGCCGCTGGGTCGTGATGCGCCGTGGCGATGAGTCGCCCGATCTGGGGGGACTCCTCAAGGAAATCCGTTCGCGCACCGGTCATCAGCCTGACCCTGCCACCCATACCATGTTCAGCGCCTTCAAAGCCTACCGCCATATCGCACCTCGCCTAACCGACGGGCAGGTGTTTCTTGTGGGCGATGCGGCGCACGTGACCAGTCCGATCGGCGGCCAAGGATCTCATCCGGCATTGGGACGAGCCGCTCCGTTATCAGGAACTGGCGCAAGCCCGTGCCGGACGCGTGATCGAACGGGCCGAATTCAACATGCGTTTGGGTGGGAAATCCTCCATGCACGGATTGAGGGCGGCGGCGGTCTGGACAGCCTTGCACTCCCCTATCCGCCATTGGCTGACGCGCCGGTTCACCATGCGGGACCTATGAAAAAGCGCTTGCAAAAAATTGCATGATATTGTGCAAAAAATTGCTTTTCTTGTGTCATGCGTATCCTGATCCTCCTCTTGTCCACGCTGTGGTTTGCAACAGCGCCCGTTTCCGCCCAACGTTACGAGCTGGTCTGGGCGGATGAATTCAACACGAACGGACCTCCCGATCCGCTGGTCTGGGTTGGTGAGTATGGCCGTGGAAACGGCGGTTGGGGCAATGCAGAACTCCAGTTCTACACCTCCGACACCAGCAACGTCAAGGTGCTCGACGGTCTGCTGCACATCACCGCGCGGCGGCAGAATTTCGGAGGTGCGAACTACACCTCGGCCCGACTGAAATCGCAGTATCGGAAAGATTTCACCTACGGTCGTTTTGAAATCCGCGCGAAGATCCCACGCGGACGCGGTCTCTGGCCCGCGGTCTGGATGATGCCGACCGACAACCGGTATGGCGGTTGGCCACGGTCAGGCGAAATCGACATCATGGAAGCGCGAGGCCAGGAGGTCAACAAAGTGGAGGGCGCCATCCACTACTGGCGTGCCGGCT
>CAYVRS010000014.1:18081-18566 GCA_964454075.1 uncultured Chitinophagales bacterium | reverse complement strand
CCAGCACCAATATTTTCGAGTGCCGCGAGATCCGTTCCAACAGCCGGACGAAGCCGAGCGACACCTATGCTGACGATTTCAGCGTGTATGCCATCCAATGGGATGCGCAAGGCATCGACTGGTACGTCGACGACGTGCTCTTCCACAGCATCCGCAAGTCCACCTTGAACGCGCAATGGTATCCGTTCGACGAGCGCTTCCACCTCATCTTGAATCTGGCCGTAGGCGGCGCCTTCTTCGGCGATGAGGCGAACGCCATCGATGAGTCCGCCCTCCCTCAGAGCCTTCTCATCGATTACATCCGCGTGTATCAGGATGTGAATGCCGCGCCTGTGGTGGGTATCGGTCTCACAGGCGGAGGCACCACGCTCACCTCCGGGGAGAACGCGGTTTTGGCCGCCACGGCCGCGGACACCGATGGAACCGTCAACCGTGTCGATTTCTTCATGGGAACCACCTTGCTCGGCACCGACACCTCCGCACCA
>CAYVRS010000014.1:16436-18071 GCA_964454075.1 uncultured Chitinophagales bacterium | reverse complement strand
ACACCTTCTCGGCCTTGGCGGCCGACAATGATGGGAAATCCTCTTCGCAAGCGAATCTGAACCTGACCGTCGGAACCGGCTGCGTGCGAGAGCCTTTCCTTGCTGGCGGACATCCCCTGCCGGGCCGCATCCATTTGGCCGATTACGACTTCGGCGGCCAGGATATCGCCTATTTCGACACCACACCTCTGGTGAACCTCGGGAATGCGAAGGGCAACGACCGACGCCGGTTCGGCGGAGTGGATATCGTGAAATGGACCGTGGCCGACACCACCGTGCATCTGGTGGAATCAACCGAGCGTGACGAATGGATGGAATACACCATCACCACGACACGTGACGACAGCTACTTCATCGATCTGATCGGGGTGGGCACCTCGAGTCGGGGCAGCGTCGATCTGAGCTTGAACGGCAATTTCCTGATCACCATGAGCCTCAGCGCGCAGCAAGACACGTCGCTGGTCACCCGAAGCACCTTCTCCGCGCTTCCGATCCCTGCCGGAACGCATCGACTCAGGCTCAGTTTCAAGATCAATGGCCTGCGTCTGCATTCGCTCACCTTCCGACCCACATCCACGAGCATTGACAGGACGGATGACGTTCGGCCCGACGGGTTCGAGTTGTACCAGAACCATCCGAATCCGTTCAATCCGAGTACCGTGATCCGATATCGCTTGTCGGCGACCGGGCAGACACGAGTGGCGGTGTATGACGTATTGGGGCGTCAAGTCGCCCTTCTCTTGGAGGGTATGATGCCCAAAGGCGAGCATGAGGTGCGTTTCAATGCGGAGGGGTTGCCTACTGGCGTCTACATCGCGGTGCTCGAAACCGCATCCGGCTCGCAGTCCAAACCCATGATGTTGCTGAGGTGATATGGTCTTAGATTGCGTGCGTCCACAACCCTTCACCGCAACCGTCTGAACGCATGTCTTCGCAGCCAACGAACCACCGCAACGCCTTCGTCATCATCACCGTCCTGTTCTTTCTCTGGGGCTTCATCACCGTGCTGGTGGATGCCCTCATCCCGAGGCTGAAAGACATTTTCGAACTCACCTACTTCCAGGCCGGATTGGTGCAGTTTGCGTTTTTCACCGCCTATGCGGTGGTATCGATTCCTGCGGGCAATCTGATTTCGCGCATCGGTTACCAACGCGGCTCGGTGGTCGGTCTGGCGACCATGGCCGTGGCTTGCGGCTTGTTCTACCCGGCCGCATCGTTGCGGGAATTCGAGCTTTTCTTGCTGGCCTTGTTCGTATTGGCGGGCGGGATCACCATCCTTCAGGTGGCCGCCAATCCGTATGTGGCGGCCTTGGGAGATCCGCATCGGGCCTCTTCCCGTCTGAATCTGTCGCAGGCCTTCAATTCGCTTGGAACGACCATCGCTCCGCTGGTGAGCGCCGCATTCATCCTCAGCAGCACAGTGCTTTCCGGCGATGCCATCGCGGCACTCAGCGCTGAGGCGAAAGAGGCCTACTACGCCACGGAAGCGGCGGCGGTGCAAGGTCCCTTTCTGGCTCTTTCGCTGGTACTGTTCGTGATCGCCGGGGTGTTCGCCATGGTGAAATTGCCCAAGATCCTGGAATCGGACCATCACAAGAGCGGGAGTTATGCGGTGGCTATCCGACATCGTCCGCT
>CAYVRS010000014.1:0-16426 GCA_964454075.1 uncultured Chitinophagales bacterium | reverse complement strand
ATGCTCGGCGCCTTGGGAATCTTCGTGTATGTGGGCGCGGAAGTCGCAATCGGCAGTTACGTGGTCAACTACTTCCTGGATCTGGACATTGCGACTTTGGTCGCCGGGTCGGGAGGCATGACTTGGCTCGCCGAGTTCCTCTCCGGCTCGGGCATCACCGACATGGGCGCCTCGCAACTCGCCGGCACCTTCGTCTTCTTCTATTGGGGCGGCGCCATGCTGGGCCGCTTTGTGGGTGCTTGGCTCCAGACCTTCATCAAGCCGGGCAAGCTCCTGGGCGTTTACGCTTTGGTGAACATCACCCTGCTTCTGGTGTCCATGAATTCGGCCGGACTCACCGCCGTCTGGAGCCTTTTGGTGATCGGCTTATTCAACTCCATCATGTTCCCCACCATCTTCACGTTGGCGATCCAGCACCTCGGCGAACATACGGCCCAAGGCTCCGGCATCCTTTGCACGGCAATCGTGGGTGGCGCGTTCATCCCCCCTCTGTATGGTGCCATGGCCGACACCGCCGGATTGCAACCGGCCTTGGTGATCCCGATGGCTTGCTACGCCTACATCTCCTACTACGGCTTCAAAGGTCACCACGCATGACGCTTCCGATTCTGATCTTGGTTCTTCTGCTGACGGGATGCACGCATTCCTCGACCTCGTATGAGAATCCGAACCGTGCGTCGAAAGTGGAAGTGAGACAGACCGAGACAGGATGGGTGTTGCTTCGCAATGGGAGTCCGTACTACATCGAGGGGGCCGGTGGACGCGTCGAGTACATCGACCGGCTCAAATCGTCGGGTGGCAATTCATTGCGCACCTGGAGTCTGGATGTGGGCGCTCTCGCCGCGGCGCAACAGCAAGGCATGACGGTGCTGATGGGGTTGTCGATGCCCCCCGAACGCCATGGGTTCAATTACAGCGACGCGACGGCTGTCGCCTCATTGAAGAACCGGATTCTGGCGGAAGTGGTCCAGATCAAGGATCATCCGGCCCTGCTGATGTACGCCCTCGGAAATGAGCTCGATCTGAACTATACGAATCTGGCCGTCTGGAACGTGGTGAATGACATCGCCATGGCCATCAAGGAGATCGATCCGAACCATCCCGTGACCACGGTGCTGGCCGGCATCAACCGGGACAAGATCGCCGCCATCCGAGACGGGGCACCCGCCTTGGATCTGCTCGCCATCAACAGCTATGGAAGCATCGCTTCGGTGCCGACGAACATCCGATCGTACGGGTGGGACAAACCTTACATCATCACGGAATGGGGCCCGACCGGCCACTGGGAGAACGGAACCACTTCGTGGGGCGCGCCCGTGGAACAGACCAGTTCAGAGAAAGCCATGGTGTACCAGAGCCGCTATGAGGCGGTGATGAAAGCGGATCCCAGTATGAACCTGGGCTCCTATGTCTTCCTGTGGGGGCAGAAGCAGGAGCGCACGCCCACCTGGTATGGACTGTTCCTCGAGAATGGTCACGCCACTGAAGCGACGGATGTGATGCAGTTCAACTGGACGGGCACCTGGCCGTCGAACCGTGCGCCTCAGATGGTCCAGTTCCGGCTTGACTCGAAAGGAGCCCGAGACAATCTTCGCGTGCAGACCGGCAAACTGATGACCGCGACGGCGACTGTGGTCGATCCAAACGGGGACCCCATCACCTTCCGCTACGAGTTGCTTCCGGAAAGCACCGCGACCAGTGAAGGCGGCGATGCGGAGGAACGTCCGCAACCCATCAACGGCCTGTTCATCGGTGACCCGGCCAGCCAGACGATGCTCAATGCTCCATCCACGCCAGGCAATTACCGGCTTTTCGTGTACGCCAGTGATGGTAGGAACAAGACGGCCACGGCGAACATCCCCTTCCAGGTCTACTGACGGTTTCCTTTGGGAAGGGCGAGGAAAGGCGCCAGGCGCTCGAACACGTCGCGGTCGATGCGGATGTCGGCTTTGCCGCGCAATTCCCTGAGGGTTTCGGCAAGAAGCGAATCGGACGGGATGGTGGTTTTAAGGTCGTTGGCCAGACGGAAGGTCGAGACGTAGTCGAGCTGCCAACGCACTTTCCGGTCTTTTTCGAAGCCCGCCTCCTCCCCTTCTCGGGCGAAGACCTCATTGCGCAAGGCCCTTCCGATCGATGCGCCCGGACGCGTCCGCATCTCCATGTACGGAATGTACGGCACCCAGCGCATGTAATCGCCCACGGTGAAGGTGCCGGTTTCGGAGCCGTTCTTGTACAGCACCAAGGGTGTGCCGGGTTCCACAGCCTTCGACATGACCTGGTATTCGGCATCTTGGAGGCGGGCCTCCGGAGCCAGGCCGGTCAGATAAGGCTCCAATTGGCGATAGGCGTCTTGCTGGATCATCGGTTGAAGCGATCGCATATGGTCGCGCACGAAGGCATCGCCGGCGAGGTTCACACGACGCTCGAGGATGAGGCTGTGCAAACGGCCGCGGCGGTTCTGGAATCCAGCCTCGGTCATGAGCACATTCCGGTTCATGTTCTCCACGCGCAGAATCACCCATCCTTGCCGCGTGCGCACCACAGGCGACACGTCGAACATGCCGAGACTGAACGCGGCTTCTGCGAAGGCGTCGTCTGTCCCGAAATACGACACATCGCCGAGATATCCGGCGCTTGAATCGCCGGGGGCGGTGCCGTACAACTCGTTGGCCAAGGCGAGGAAATCCTCACCGGCCCCCAAGCGCTTCTGATAGGTCTGGGCTTGGGTCTCGTCGTTGAAATAGAGCTGACGCACATAGACTTTGCGTTGGGTCTTGGCGTAGGCGTCGCGGAGCTGCTCTTCCGTGATGCCGCCCAAGGTATCGAACACGGCGGCTTGAAGGAACCGTCCTCCCAACGCGGCGTCCCTCATCAGGCGCATGTAGTCGAGATAGGCGTCGGCAGACCGAATTCCGCGTTTCTCGGCTTCCTGCGCCAGCAACATCACATCGATGGCGTTGTCCAGATGCACCACACGAGAGGTGCTGTCGTCGTTGAAGCCGGTCCGGCTCAACCAATCGATGTACGAATCGAAGTAGAACTGCTCGTCGAGCGCTTGGCCGTTCACGGTGGCGATGGTCTCGCCGGGATCGAAGTCGGGGGTTTTGGAACACGCCACCGCAATCAGCAGCGTGAGTCCACCGAGCAGAAAGGATTTCATGCCCTAAAAATACACCCTCATGTCGATCATTTTGGTATCGCCGAGGCGATCCATCGGCACGTAGCCCACATCCATCCCCAAACGGACACCGGAGACGCGGGTCTCCACACCCACGCCGAAGCTGAAATGGCTGTCGACATTGGTCAGACCGAAGTCTTTGTATCCCGCGCGCAGGTTCAGTTGCGCGGTGTTGGTGCGAAGGCGAAGCTCGGTACCCGAATCCACATTCAAGTACTGGTCGTTGGTCTGGTGCGACTCAGTCATCACTTCCCACTGCACGTTCTTGGTATTGACAACCGGAACCGCGACTCCGAATTTGAACTGGATGGGAAGTTCCCATTCGTCAGTTTCATACCGTGTGGGTACGCGGTCGTTGCTGCCCGAGTTCAGCGGGAAGGGATCGATGAAGATCTGACTGTTGATGCCATCCATCTGCATGCTTCCACCGAAGTTTTGGATCGAAGCGGCGAGACGGAGTCCGTTCAGATAATCGGTGAGCAGGATGAAGCCCACATCAACAGCCATGGTCTGCGCCTGCATGTCCCAAATGCTTTGGCGGATGTACTTGGCCGTGCCGCCGAAGTAGAAATTGCGAGTGAGCGGCTGGGCGTAGCTCAAGCCGACCATCAGGTCGCCGGCTTGGAACGTCTCACCGGTACCATTGGGCTGGTCGACTGTCCGGACGGCCATATCCCCGTAATTGAGCGCCGCCATCGAAAACCCGATCACGGAGTTGCTCATGACGGGCACGGTGACGCCGAACGCATTGTATTGGATGCCGGCGAACCATTCGTAGTGGGTGAAGAACAGCGAACCGCTTGGAACGGTGGACATGTTGCGAACCGCCGCCGATGCTGGGTTCCAGAACAAGGCGTCGGAACCGGTGGCTGTGGCGGTGAATGCATGTCCCAAGGCGGTGGCACGCGCTCCCGTTCCCAAGGTAAGGAACGGTGCGGCGGTGGTGCCGACCTTGCTTTGGGCGGATACGCTCAGGGGAAGAGCGGTGAGGAGAAGGAAAAGGGCTGTCGTGGATTTCATGAGTGGCTTCCTATTTCACGATGGCGAATTTTCCGACCTTCTCCCCGATTCCAGGAGCGTCGAGGTGGTAGATGTAGACACCGTAGGCGACATCCAAGGATTCCTTGGTCCTCATGTCCCAGTATAAGGCGCCATCACTGCCTACGGCATTGTGCGCCAAGGTGGTGATGAGCTCACCACGCACGTTGTAAATGCGGATGGTGCAACGCTGCGGCAGATGCACGAACTGGATGCGTCGGTCGGAGCGGCCTTGCTCCACGGTGCGCAGATCCCATTCGGCGGCGCCGATGTACGGATTAGGAACCACCGCCACTTTGTCGAGCTCCGACTTGGCCAAGGCCGTGTCGATGCGAGCGTCAGAAATCGTGAACTGGAAATAATCACCGGTTCGGAAAGGCTTGCGGTTCGCGATCCGGAAGACATCCCCTTGTCGAGGAGCCACCGATGTGCCGCGAGGCAGGCTGAAGACCACTCGATGACGCAGACGTCGGCCGAAGCCCGGTTCGATGTCGCTGATGATCAGCTGGTCGCCCGGATCAAGCACGGCGTTGTCGTTCGCATCCCTCCAAAGCAAATCGACCGGAGCGCCGGTGGTCGAATTGAACGCGCGGACCGCCAAGGAATCCCGTCTGTACACGCTGGTTTGGAACAGCGGCGGACGATAGATCTTGGTATTGCTGAACCTGAGCTCGAAATTGTCCGGTGTGCGTCTGGAGAACGTCGATTCCGTGGCGTCGATGATCGAAGGCGTCGCCACCCAGTTGGTCGTGATGCCGTCCAGGCTCGCCGGATTCGTATTGGCGATCTCGTTGTCGGTTCCGTAGTTCTGAATCCATCCGATCTTCTCGTCATAGTAGCGGATGACGGCGTCGTTGAAGATCTCAGCGACGAATCCATCCACCAAAGGGGTTGAGGTGTTCAGCGGACGGTCGTTCAGCACAACGCGGTTCTCGGTCATATCGCGGATCCGGAAGGATTTCGTGGCATAAAACTCGGTGGTGGCCGCTGTATCGGTGAATTCCATGCGATACACGTTTCCGCGTTTCACAAGGTCTTCGTTTCCGACGGTAATGCGGATGGAGCCGGTGCCCTGGCCGAAGCTGACCTTGCTCAGGTCCTCGTTGGCACCCCCTTCCACATACCCGGCGGTCCGGGCGCGGGGGACAACGGCACGCGCGTTGATCGACTGACCCCGCACGTTGCCGAAGCCATCCACCGCGAAGTTGAAGACGTTTTCGATCGGATCGATGGAGCCTTCGCTGCTCACAACCCCTCGGTCGTAAGCCACCAAGGCGTAATAGTAGCGCACACCGTTCTTCACATCACGGTCGATGTAGAAGAACTGAAGGCCGGTATCGTCGCCCACGTTGTATACGGCGGAGCCTTCCAACACGGTGCGGTTGCCTTTGATCCCGTTGATGAGATCCCATTGGGCCAAGGGCTTGTAGAAGGTCGGCACACCGCTGGCATCGGTCACCAGTCGGGCGTCGCTCAGCAGCGGATCCGTGCCTTTGTAGAGGCGGTACCCTTCGAAGTCGAAGTCTTGCGTGAAGCGGTCGAAACTGGCCACGGAGACCGAATCCCAGGTCAGAGTGACGACACCGTCTCCGGGAATGGCGGTCAGGGTCGGCATGAACGGAGCCTGAGCGAAGTTGTAGTTCGCATCATAGATGTTCTGCACAACCTGGCGGTTTTTTAGGAAGTCGCCCCGGTTAGAGCCGAAAATCCAGGCCAAGCTGAAGAAGTCGGACGAATTCGGTGGCAGGATGACCGGACCCGATGCGAACAACAGGAAGGGTTCCACATCGGCGATGAAGCTTTCCGGTTCCTGACCCAAGGGGAACTGGCTGAAAAGAATCCGCTCGTAGAGCCATGAATCTGTCCGGAGGTTCTCGCCCGCCTCATAGAAGGGCCGTGTGCTGAGGTCGAAGCCGGTCAGACCGATCTGGTCCGACTCCTGCACGTCGAGTTGGTCGAAATTCGGTTCGCCATCGTTGGGGATGCCATCGGCCTCACCGGTATCCGGACCGGGATATCCGAGATCGTTTGGACCCAGACCGTCCGATCCGACATCATCGTTGATCGGTTCGCCCTGGTTCCATTCTCCGTTTCCATCGATGTCTTCGAAGCGGCGCCAGGTCATATTCTCATCGCCCGTCCACCAGTACCCGAGTTTGTAGGCAGGACGATCTGCCAAGGCCCCGAACGTGGACAAGAATTGCGTCATGTCGTAGTTCGCCTGGGCGTAGGCCGTGATGTTGTCTTGGCCTTCGATCAGCGTCCCAGGACCCTCGTCACGACGTTCATCCGTGATGCCGTCTTCATCGTTGTCAAGCATATCGAATGAGTTGCCCGGGCTCTCCAAGAAGGCGAAGCCTACGTAACCCAAGGCATAGGTACCACCACCTGGACGAATGCCTACGCCGGTGCGGTCCCATCCGAAGGCCATGTCCAACTGGGCGTTGTATTCGGCTTGACCGTTGCTCTCATCCTGGCCCAATCCGAAATCGACGATATTCGTGAAATAAAGTTGGTCGTGAGCGTACTGACCCATGTTCGTGACCCGGTAGAGCAGGAACATAATGTCTTCCGCAAGGATGTTGGCCCACTGAAGATGGCGGACCTGCACTTGAAGGCCGAGACCTCCCAAGGTCGAATCAGACGGATCAGGGTAGAATACCCCTGCGCGGCTGTTTGGCAAGCCGGTTTCCGGATCGATGCGGTATTCGTAATCGCGCCAGTCGTCGATCACGTAGTAAGTTTCCTGGTCGGCGTTGAAGACGCCTTTGCCGAAGAGTCCGTTCCATTTGCCAGCCCAACCCGGGTCGTCCGGATTGTCGAGTCTGTCCGGCCAGAATGCGGGCCAGGAGGAGTCGTCAGTGCTTTTCGCCGGAATCGGACGCAAGGCTCCGGTCACACGGTCGATTCGCGAGACGTTATGGAAGCCTGGCAACGGCAACCATCCCCAGATGTATCCTTCGGGACCCACCTTTCGGCCGAAATCCCGGTAATTGATGATGGAAGGCGATACCACGGTGTCGGGGACTCCGACAAAAAAGGGAGACCGGCTGGCCCATTTCACGCGCTCGGCATCCACCAGACCCGAGATGAGGATACCGGCGCCGTCGATGTGCCGACCTCCCGTACCGCGCGGCCAGACGCCATGCGGAATGTCGTTATAGCGAGAGAGCTCGCCATGGTTCCGGTAGTTCGTTTCGATCAGGTTACCGTCCATCACACCGCGGGCGATCTGATTGCTTTGACCGCGGTAGGTGCGTGGGATATCGGATTGGGCCGACATCCCGAACGGCAACGCCAGGAACGCAAGAAGGAGGAGGACGGTGGATTTTGCAGAGTTCATCAGAAATTCAGATTAAGGCCGATGCTGATCCGTCGTGGGGAGCCGAGGAAATCCTGGCGGTAGAAGAAGTCGTCGAGGGTGTTGAGGCCTTGGAGGATCGAGCCCCGATTGCGTTCTTTTTCAATGGTTTCGTAGGCGTTGCCAGAATCCGCATAAATTCCGTACTCAGGAATCACGTCGAACAGGTTTTCGACCTGCACCAGCAGGCTCATGTTCTGCTTGATGAAACTCGGTTTGTAGTACATCCGAAGATCGGCCATGTAGAAGTACGGACGGTCTTTGTTGTTGCGGATGTAAGAGGCCACGAAGTTGCGGACCGTGGTATACGGGTTTCCACTGTTGAGGCGGTTCACCATGGTCATGTTGAAGCCTGGAATCGGCGTGTAGGTCACCGTGGCATTCAAGGAATGACGACGGTCCCAATCGAGGCGGGTCAGGCTGAGTGTCTCTCCCAGACCGGCCTCGACGCGTTGGAAGGCGTCGCCGCTGATCGCGGAACTTCCGTCAGCGAACTGAAGGGTGTAATCGACGTTCCAGCTCAGTGGTCCGCGGGGACGTTGGAACAAGCTGAAGGTGAATCCGCGGACGGTTCCATAATCCCGGTTGATGTAGCGGACCACGTAGTTGGTGGTGCCCACGTCGAAGTTGATCCGGTCTCCGATCAGGTTCCGCACGTCGCGAGTGAACATCGTGATCTCCATGCCAAGGTCGTCGGTCAGACCTTGCTGCAGACCGATCTCGAAGGTGGATGTGGTCTGGGGATTGATGTCGGCGTTGCCATAGCGTGTGCTCGAGCTGTACTCGTTCACCACGTAATTGGGGTTGGAATAGATCTGGGAGAGTTCCGGAATCTGGAAGAAGAGTCCATAGGAGAATCGGATGACTCCGGTGGATGAGATCGGGAACGCGATGCCGATACGCGGACTCAGTTGGAATTTGCTTTTGGCTTCTTTCCGGTTGTGGAGGCTGTCCGCAGGATTCGATGGATCGGTGATGTACAGGCGGTTGGCTTGGTCCCAATCCACCGGGACTTCGAAATCAGGTTCGAAATAATCCATCCGGATGCCGGCGTTGATGATCAGATCCTGGATTTCGATCTTGTCTTGGATGTAGGCCGAGAACTCGAACGGTGTGGCGTTGAGCTTGGTGCGGCGCCAGTTTTCCGAGGCAGGTGCGGCTAAGCCGGTGGCTTGGTTCACATCGATGTCGAAGACGAGGTTGTCGAGCGAATGGCGGCGGAATTGGAAACCGGCCTTCACCTGGTTGGAGCGGTTCACCTGGCTGGTGATGTTTCCGACGATGGTCTGAGAGGTCGTCAGGTTGTCGACCATGTACAGATCGTTTCCGCTCACGGCAAAGGCGAAGGCTCCGACCCGGTTCGCGGTTTCAGGCGACACATACCGTGTGTCGTAAGGGGAATCGTAAAGACGGCTATCGTACTTGTTGTGCTGATAGCTGTAGCTCAGGTTCACGAAGGTCACATTGTTGACCGTGTACCTCGCACCCAGGATGTGGGTCATGTTCGTGAACAGGTCGGAATTGCGTCCGCCTGGTGCGTATTTGCGCGCGTGGTTGTATCCGGTGTAGCTACCCCCTTGGTAGAACAAGTTGTAATCGAGTTTCAACCGGGAGGAGGCGTCATACACCAAGGCGGTGTTGGCCGACATCCGCTCCCCATCGCTCATCGACAGGAAATCACCCGAGCCGTTCGAGGCGATGATCCAATCCAGTTGCGGATTGGACGGGTCGGTGTAGCCGCCTGGCGGAGGGTTGTTGATATAGCGCGACTGGTCGCCTGGCAGGAAGAGATCCCGACCGACGAAATGGCCTTTGTCCCGCACATACCGGCCGGTGATGCGGAATCCGAGCCTGTCTTTGAGCAAGGGTCCGCCGATGGTAACCTGACCGTCGAGCAGGTTGATCGGGTCGGCCGCTTCCATGTAGGAGACGTTCCGGGAGCGGAAATCCGAATAGCTGAGGTCGTTGCCCGGACCCGAAGTGCGTTCCAGGAATTCCATTGATTTCGTCGTGGCGAAGCTGCGCACATATCCGAGTGTGTTCACAGTCCATTTGTCCGGAATACCTCGGGTGGTGATGTTCACCACGCCGGACATCGCCTGTCCGTATTCCGCATTGAACACCCCGCTGATCACTTCCAGCGAGGAGACCATGTTCTGCTCCACCTCGAAGCCGGCCGTGTTGTTGTAGGGGTTGTTGATCGGAACCCCATTCACCATGTACGAGACCTCGTTGCGTCGACCTCCGCGGAAGTGACCGTCGACCACACCCGCCTGCAGGTTCACAATCTGCGCCAGGCTGACCACAGGCAGATTCGAAATCTGGCGTTCGTTGACCGTAGCCGTCGTGGTGGTCCGGTCGCGTTGGATCAGCGGACGTTCCGCCACCACTGTGATCTCTTGGCCTTCGATGACCGACTCCCTCATCACCACGGAGATTTCCGTGGTTTTGTCAGGAAGCACCTCGATGTCGGAGATGCGGATGTCTGAGAATCCGATGTATTTGAACACCAAGGTGTAGAAACCGGGGTCCAAGTTCAAGATCTGATAGAATCCGTCTAGTTCGGAGATGGTGCCGCGGGTGCTTCCTTCCAGGATGATCTGCACCCCGGGTAGGGATTCCCCGCTGGAATCGGTGATGAACCCTGTGATTTTACCCTTGCTGCTGCTGGCCTGTGCGAACACAGGCAGCATCAGCAGGATGAGGAGGAGGTGGAGACGGACGCGCATGAGCGGTTACTTCAGGAGGAGCATTTTCCGGGTCGAGATGTACGATCCGGCTTCGATGCGATACAGGTACATGCCGGAGCTGAGTCCAGCGGCGTCGAAGCTCACGGTATGCGTTCCTTGGGAGAAGGCGCGCTGGTTGACCAAGGTGGCCACGGTCTGACCCAGGCTGTTGTACACGGTCAGAGTCACATTCGACGCTTCAGGAAGTGTGAAGCTGATCGCGGTGTTCGGGTTGAACGGATTCGGATAGTTCTGATCGAGACGGTAGTCGCCGGCGACCGGATCGTTGCGTTCATCGATGCTTGTGGCGGTGCGTTTGTTGGCGCCGGCCACGGCCACCGCCGCGAAGTCGGACGGTTGCTGGAAGTACAAGGGGCTGAACGATGGTTTCCAGCTGGTGGTGACCAGGTAACGCGCCTGCTCCCAGAAGAACGGACGCGCGTCGTTGGCATCGTCCACGATCATCAGACTGAACGGAATGTATTTGATTTCATCGGGTCCGGGTGCCGTGAAAGCCACGTCCGAAGCGAAATCGGTCGGTTCGCGCAATTTGGCGGCTTCGAAGGCCACCAGCATTTTATAGCCGATCTGCGCATTCTGTTCGTTCATGATCGGAGCGAGCAGCGGTTCGAATGCGAACGGATAGTTGTTCAAGCCTCCGAACGTGACATAGAGTTTGGGATTTTCGGGGCGGGCGTTTTCCAAGTTGGTGGTGGTCGGACGGAAGGCCAGGGTGTAATCCGGATTGTCTCCACGGCCGGCGGCGCGGTTGGTGCTTCCGGTCACGAAGTTTACCGAGTACGAGCCGATGCGCATCTCGATCTGGTCGCGTTTGTACGAGTTCCAATCCAGGTTGCCTTGCGTGTCGATGATCGGGTTGTACACCAGGTCGTTGTCGAGCACTTCGATGTAGGCATAAAAGATGATCTCGCCTTCGCTGTCGCCGTAACCGACCCAAGCCTTACCGCTCACGATGTCGTCTGTCGGTGGTTTGCGCAAGGCGGCCGAGGTGCTGGCTTTCATTTCGAATGGACGAACCACAGTGGTCGGGAATCCGGCCGTGCCCAAGGTGCGTGTGTCGAGACTGTTCAACACTGCGGCTTCTTCCTGCGGGGTGAACTTGAAGATGTAGGAATCGTGACGGCCGGCGGCGTTCACAGAGATGCGGCTTTGCGTCACGTCACGGTTCTCGGTGCTCCAGAGGTTGGTGGCGGTCACCGCATAATGGTAGGTATGGGTGGCGTCGTCCGGGTGCGGGGAAACAATCTGGTGCGAAAGCGTGAGCGGGTCGCTTGCGTTCAGCGTTTTCCAGAAGAAGACATTCGGGCTCTCGATGTCGGTGATCTCACTGCCGCTATAATATACGTTGTAGGCGCTGATGTCGGCTCCACGGGTCCAGCTGACGGTGTTCAAACTGCCTTGGGACATGGCCGATAGGCCGGAGGCAGGAGGAGGCGGGTTCTTGGTTTTCTCCAGATCCGTGCTCTTGCGGCCGATGTAGAAGTTGTCGATCCAGATCGGACCGTTCGTGCTCGGATCGGGTTGGTCCCAGAACATGCCGAACAGGCTTGTGCGGTCGAATTTGAATTCACGCCAGTTCGGATGGTCGACCGTGGTGATGGAGCCGATCGCATCGTCGTATGCACCCCAGTATTCCCAACGGGCGTCATGGGCACTGAGCGGACCGTTTTGCCGTGGCGAGCCATCGGCATTCTTACCCACTTTGGCAGAATCCAACTCGTTGCGGGTCAGCTGCGGAAATGGAATGGCGACATTGATCCATCGGCTGGAGTGCACCGAATCCGGGAAGTTGTAGTACAGGCGGAAGCGGATGTTATTTGTCGGGCTGCTGTCAAGCATGATGAACCGAGGCTTGCCCGGAGCCACCGAATTCACGATCGACGACCAGATGCGGAAATAAATGGTGTCACCGGCGGCGATATTGGCTGTCAGATCCACACCGCTCGGCCATTGGAAACCCTCGATGTTGTTCCAGTTGCCTTGGTTGAACTGGGTGACCCGGTTGCCTGGCGCCGTCGGATCGTTGATGAAATCGAGTGACACATCCCGTGGGATGCTCACATTGCGTCCATCCACAAAGAAGATGAACTCATTCCCCAGTGCAGGGGCTTGCGCGTGGACCACCTCGGTTCTGGAGCTCAAGGCTCCCAAGACCGTGAGTGTTGCAAAAACTGTAGAACGTATCGTCATACGGTACCTCGATGTGTGGTTGGATCGGAAGAATAGCTAGGGATGGAAGCGCTTCGCACTCAGCCGTCAACTTAGCAAGACAATCGGATTCCCGCAATTCTCATTTGAAAAAATATTTCACAAATCGTGCAATTATTTGCATTACATTGTTCTATAGCACCAAAAAAGGCATCGAATGCGTCATCAATGTCTTATTTTACAGGAAGCACCCACTCTATGAAAGTCACACTCCAAGATATCGCGAACGCCACCGGGTATTCCATCTCCACGGTCTCCCGGGTGCTGAGCGGTTCGGGTAAAATCTCCGGCACCGCACGCACCGACATCATCGCCGCGGCGCAGCGTCTCAAGTATCCCTTGAACCGGATCCGGGCATCGGACAAGATCCAGACCGAGCTCAACGTGGCGCTGATCACCGACTTTCATGAAGGTGAGTTTTACGCCAGCTACTTCTTCGGCTTCGCCAAAAGCGCGAAAACCCTGAACCTCCGCCTCTCCCTGCTCAGCTTGGACACCCCCCGCCAGGAACTGAAAGAGTATATCGGACGGGTGTCGGACCAATATTACGATGGGGCCATCCTCTTCATGCCCGAGCTCACGCGAGAGGACTATGAAACCCTGATGGGCGACCTTCCAGACCAATTCCCCGTGATCTCCAATGCATTGATCGAGAGCCCGGTCGTACCCACCATCACCTTCGACGGCTATGGCGGCGGACACGTGGCCGCCGAGCATTTCCACAAGCAAGGGTACACCACATTGGGAATCGTGAAGGGTCCGGTCCACAAAGCGGAGACGCGCTTCCGTTACATGGGGTTCAAAGACTATTGCGATGCGAGTCCGGCGAATCCCGACCTCATCTGGGAATATCTGGGCGATTTCAGCTTCCAATCGGGTGTGGATGCCTTCGCGGATTGGAAACGCCAACCCAACCGGCCCCGGGCGGTGTTTGTTAGCAACGACCTGATGGCCACCGGCTTCATGGAAGCCGCACGTGTGGAGAAAGTCCACATCCCCGGCGAACTGGCCATCCTCGGGTACGACGACCTCCCTATGTGCCGGCATTCCCATCCTGAAATCTCCTCCATCCGCACTGATTTCACCGCGCTCGGACTTACCACCTTGCGCACCCTGAAATCGCGCATCCTGCATCCCGAACAGCCCGTCGGTGTGCAAAGTCTGATTCCGGTGACCTTGATCACCCGAGCATCGAGCTGAGTCCTCTGCAAAACTTTTCATCAAGGCTTGCAATTTTTTGCATTGTGTGGTATCGTAGTTGATATGTCACTACGATATCCATCCACATTCCTCTTCGGAGTCGCGACCTCCAGTTACCAAATCGAGGGCGCCGAGTTCGACGATGGGGCTTCGCCAAGCATCTGGTCCGTGTTCTCACGCCTGGAGGGAGCCATTCAGGACCACACCAACGGACTCGTCGCCTGCGACCACTACCATCGGTTCGAGGAGGATGTGGCGTTGATGGCGGAGATGGGGATGAAGGCCTACCGGTTCTCCTTGTCTTGGTCGAGGATCTGGCCCGATGAGAGCGGAGTTCCGAACCCTGATGGGGTCGCGTTCTATCGCAATCTTTTGCACGCCTTGCATGCCGCGGACATCCAACCCGTCATCACCTTGTACCATTGGGATCTTCCGATGTATCTGCACGAACGGGGCGGATGGGTCAACCCTGATTCCGCCGATTGGTTCGCCGAGTACGCCGAGAATACTGTGGCGCTGTTCGACGACCTCTGCGACGATTTCATCACCTTGAACGAGCCTTGGGTGTACATGCACAAAGGCTACATCACTGGCGAGCATGCGCCCGGAATCGCCGATCTGAATGCCGGAGGCTCGGTGTATGTGAATACGCTTCGGGCACATCGCGCCGCCATGGTGCGGTTGCGGGACCGGTTTCCGCAGTTCAAATTCAGCGTCGCCGTGAATCTGGCGCACATCATCGCAGACACGGACTCCGCAGAGGATGTCGCCGCGGCAGAACGCCAACGCGCCTACATGAACGACCTGTTCGTGATGCCTTGGTTTCAGGGCCGGATTCCGGACGTGGCCTATCTCCTCTTTCCTGAACAATCCGATGCCTTGGACGCGATGCAGGGCTTGGAGCCGATCGCGCACGACGTGGTCTGCGTGAACTACTACAGCCGCTCCATCGTGAAGCACCGTGCCGGTGGCTTCCTCGATTCCGACTATGCCGCACCCCGAGGACCCGTCACATCTATGAACTGGGAGATTTCACCCGAAGGATTCAAACACATCCTGAAGTGGACGCACGAGGTCACCGGATGTCCCGTATGGGTCACCGAGAACGGCAGTGCCTGGCATGACATGGTGGAGAATGGGGAAGTGAACGATACCGCCCGTTGCGAGTATCTCACCTCCCACCTCGCTGCCATGCTCGACGCCATCGCCGACGGTGCCGACGTTCGGGCGTATTTCGCATGGTCGCTGCTCGACAATTACGAATGGGAATGCGGATACAGCCAACGCTTCGGGCTCATCCATGTCGATTTCGACACCCTGAAACGCACCGTCAAGCAAAGCGGCCGCCTCTATTCGGAGTTTGTCCGATCGCAGGAACCGGTGGTCGTCCGCGTCTGATTCCAAAGAAAAAAGCCCGACAGATCGCTCCATAGGGCTTTTTCTTTGTGCAAGTAGTGAAGCCAGGCTTCGTCTTGTTCAGGGTTGGTTACGCGTCGAGAAAGCTTCTCAACACGGTTTGCAAAATACCACCGTTGCGGAAATAATCCACTTCCACCGGGGTATCGATTCTGCAAACCGCGGCGAACGTGACCACCGTTCCGTCCACCTTGGTGGCGTGTACGATGACCTGCTGCTTGGGCTTGATGTGGTCGTCGATCACGAAGTCGTACGTCTCTTTTCCATCCAGCCCGAGCGATTCGGCCGTATCTCCGGCATTGTACTGAAGCGGAAGCACGCCCATTCCGACCAGGTTGCTCCGGTGGATGCGCTCAAAGGATTCGGCGATCACCGCGCGCACTCCCAGGAGGTTCGTGCCTTTGGCGGCCCAGTCGCGCGACGAGCCGGTTCCGTATTCTTTGCCGGCCAACACCACGAGCGGGGTGTCTGAAGCCTGGTACTTCATGGAGGCGTCATATATGCTCATGACATCGCCGGTGGGCAGGTAGGTGGTCATGCCCCCTTCCGTGCCGGGCGCCATCTGGTTTTTCAGACGCACGTTGGCGAAGGTGCCGCGCGTCATCACTCGGTCGCTGCCGCGGCGCGAACCATAGGAGTTGAAATCGACAGGCTGAACGCCGTTCTCAAGCAGGTATCGACCCGCAGGCGAGTCTTTCTTGATGTTGCCGGCCGGTGAGATGTGGTCGGTGGTGATGGAATCGCCGACTTTGACCAAGACTCTCGCGCCATGGATCGGTTGGATCGGCGTGGTGCCGCGGTCCATGGTTTCGAAGAACGGTGGAAGCTGGATGTAGGTCGAATGTTCGTCCCACTCGTAAAGATCGCCCGTAGGCACCGGGATGGCGTTCCAGTCTTCGTTCGAATCGGCGATGCCGTCATAGTTCTTGTGGAAGAGGTCCGGACGCACCGCATTCTCGAGATGCTCGGCGATCTCTTGCGTGGTCGGCCAGATGTCTTTCAAATAGACATCCTGCCCGTCTTTGCCTTTTCCGATGGGTTCGGTGGTCAGGTCGATGTCGACCGTTCCCGCCAAGGCGTACGCCACCACCAAAGGCGGCGAAGCCAGGTAGTTGGCTTTGACGTTCTGGTGGATGCGGCCTTCGAAGTTGCGGTTGCCCGACAACACCCCGGCGACGATGAGATCGCCCTCGGCGATGGCTTTCTCGACGGCGTCCGGCAACGGACCCGAGTTTCCGATGCAGGTGGTGCATCCGTACCCCACCAGGTTGAAGC
>CAYVRS010000013.1:25057-28740 GCA_964454075.1 uncultured Chitinophagales bacterium | reverse complement strand
TTCTTGGTCTTTTCCAGTTCGTGGCAACACGCACCATGATTACCGAACTTGAAAAGACCAAGAAGGAACTTGAGGCACAAATCAAGGCAGTTCTTGGAGACGCCGAAGTTGGTATCGTAAATGGCGAAATCCGTATCGAGCAGAGCAAGCGTTCTCGTTCGGGAGTAGATACCAAGAAGTTGGCACTTGCTTTCCCTGAGGCTTACGAAGCCACTCAGACCACCATCGAAGAAGGGTTTTCCACGACACTCAGCTGGAAAAGCCGAAATGCGGTGGGCACCACCCTGAACGGAACGCAGGTCTACCTGATGGACAAAACCTCCGTCTCCCCCACCTCGACCACCACCTACCGGTTGATTCTTGAAGACAAGAATGGCGGGTTGATCCAAGACAGCATTACGGTGACGGTGATTCCGCAATTGGAGGTGAACCGGTTGGCCACAGGTCCGCAGGCCGCGGCCAGCGACAATACCTGGCTGTATGGCGACATGGAGGCCGCTTATGGCGTGGTGCGGGTAGAACTGAGCTTGGACGCGCTTCCTGCCGGCGGATTCGACCTCCAGACCTCCTTCGACGGACACACCTGGACCACAGTGCGCACGGAGGCCGGAAATCTCCTGGCGCTGAGCCGCACCTTTACCTTCGACACCCCGGTGAATGCGCGTTTTCTCCGGGTTCGGGCCAACACCCCCATTATGGTCACCGATTTCCGGGCTTACGGCCTCAAATCCGCCTTGCAACCACCCAAGATCGACATCACCAGTCCAACCGCGACCCAGATTCTCGAACAGGAGACCATCATTCCGATTCTTGTGAACGCGGTGGTCGGCTCCAGCGGATTTGGCACCACCGGTGTCCGTTTCTACGCCAACGATGTGCTCATCGGGACCGACCGTTTCGCCCCGTATTCCTTCAATTGGACACCCAGTGTGCCTGGCACCTACCGGTTGCATGCGATGGTGAACCCCGCCAACTTCCCGAACTTCCAATCCCGACCCGTAACGGTGGAGATTCTTCCCACCCAGGAAAAACGGCGTTATGAGGCGGAAACTGCGCAGAAAACCGGAACCGTGGCTAGCGGTACCGACGGTGCGGCCAGCGGGGGCGCTTATCTGAACATGTCGGGTGACGGCTCGATTGTCTGGTCGAATGTGACCGTAGTCGAACCCAAGCCTTACACCATCCGCATCGGCTACAATCTTCCCTTCAGCGACAAGACGCAATACCTCCGTGTGAACGGTGTGGTGACCGACACCATCGTGTTCAGCGGTCCCACAGCCACCTGGCAATGGTTGGAACGTACGGTGGACCTCAACGCCGGAGCCAACACCATCGAGATCCTTCACTATTGGGGCTACATGTGGTTCGATTACATCGAGATCCGCGGCGACGGCCAGACCACGGACATCGAACGCGACTCTGATACCGCCTCTGAGTTTCGACTTGAGCAGAACTATCCGAATCCGTTCAACCCGTCGACGGTTGTGGGTTTTCAGTTGCCGGTTGTCGGTGACACGCGGCTGACGGTGTATGACATCCTCGGCCGGGAAGTCGCCGTGCTTGTGGATGGCATGATGCCGGCCGGCGCCCACCAGGTCTCCTTCGACGCCAGCGGCTTGGCCAGCGGCATCTACATCTACCGCTTGGAAAGCGCCGGACAATCGCTCACCCGACGCATGATCCTCATCAAATAAACTTATGAAACCCATCACACCTCTCCTCCTCGCGGCGCTGGTGGCGTCGTGTGCTGTCGATCCGAACGCGAATGTCAAGACCGTAGACCCGAACGCCACACCCGAAACCAAATCCCTCTTCCGAAATCTGGACGAGGTCCGCAAGACGCACGTCCTCTTCGGCCATCAGGACGACCTCGCCTATGGGGTGACCTGGGTCGCGGAAGCCGGCCGTTCCGACGTGAAAGAGGTCCCCGGCGCCTATCCTGCCGTATTCGGATGGGAGATCGGCCACATCGAGCTCGATTCGGCCCAGAACCTGGACCGGGTCATTTTCGAGAACATGAAGAGGTGGATGCGGGAAGCGTATGAGATGGGTGGAGTGAACACCATCAGCTGGCATTTGAACAATCCGGTGAATGGCACCTCGTCGTGGGACAAAACCGTGACGGTGCCCCACATCCTTCCCGGCGGCAGCCATCATGAGGTCTTCCTGACCTACATGGATCGCCTTGCCGCGTTCTTGGGCGACATCCAAACCGCGGATGGAAAGCCGATCCCGGTGATCTTCCGGCCATGGCATGAACAGACAGGCGGATGGTTCTGGTGGGGAAGCGAGTCGACCACCCCTGAAGACTACATTGCTTTGTACCGGTTCACCGTCGAGTACTTGCGCGACACGAAAGGACTGCGGAACATCCTGTATGCCTGGTCTCCGAATTCTCCCAGCGATTACGGCTATGAGAACTTCCTCGTCACCTATCCCGGCGACGAGTATGTCGACGTGATGGGCTTTGACGATTACTGGAGCCTGGACCAGCGTGAGAACGGCGTGGCGGTGATGACGGCGCATCTCAAGTTCCTTGTGGAGACCGCCGAAGCCCGAGGCAAGATCCCCGCTCTCACCGAAACCGGTCTCGAGGCTGTGCGCGATACCACCTGGTTCACCCAGAAACTGCTCAAATCCATCAACGACGACCCTACAGCCAGCCGAATCGCTTATGCCCTGGTCTGGCGCAACTCCAACGGCACCGTCGACCGCAAAGACCATTACTACGCGCCGTATCCGGGTCACCCGGCGGCCGAGGATTTCATCCGGTTCAAGAACGATCCGCTGATTCTGTTCGCGTCGGATCTGCCCGACCTGTACGCGCGTTGATCCCATGTAAAGCCTGTCGCATATCCACTCGAAAGGACACCTTGGCCATGCTTCGCATATCCCCATCATTCCTCCTTCTCACATGGTCCGCATTATGGCTGGGCCAATGTTCGACCGCGCCTGAAAAAACCTATGAACCCACATGGGAATCGCTCGGGGCCTATGAGGCCCCGGAGTGGTTCAAGGATGCCAAATTCGGTCTGTTCATGCATTGGGGGCCTCAAAGCCTGGCTATCGACCACAACGGCTGGGTGGCGCGTCACATCTACATGCAGGAAGGAGCGGATTGGGGGGACGACTATCGCAAGCACGTCTCGAATTACGGCCATCCGACGGAGTTTGGCTACAAGGATCTGATTCCGCTCTGGAAGGCGGAGAACTGGGATCCGGATTCGCTCGTCGCATTCTACAAGGAGGTCGGAGTGAAGTATATCGTCCCTGTCGCGGTGCATCATGACAATTTCGATCTGTACAACTCCACACACCAGCCATGGAATTCGGTCAATATGGGGCCAAAACGCGACGTGATCGGCGAATGGGCCGCCGCGGCTCGTAAGCACGGACTGCGGTTCGGCGTTTCTTCCCACAATGACCGGACCTGGTATTGGTTGCATCCGGCGAAAGGCGCAGACCGGTCGGGTCCGCTTAAAGGAGTCCGCTATGATGGCTGGCAGACCCAGGATGATGGGGCCGGTACCTGGTGGGAAGGATACGATCCTCAGCAGCTCTACTCGGTTCCTGACTCGGAGGATTACAAAAGAGACGGCGACTACATGCGGGTCGGCGAGACACCGCCTGACCGTTATGTCGAGAACTGGCGGCTGCGCACCAAGCAGCTGATTGACGTGTAC
>CAYVRS010000013.1:19974-25047 GCA_964454075.1 uncultured Chitinophagales bacterium | reverse complement strand
GTACCCACGAGGAAGCCGATCCCGAGGACAAGCGCCGATTTGAGGCGGTCGGACTCGAAATGACGTCCTATTATTACAACCAGAGCCTGGCGTGGAACGGTGAGGAAGGGATCGTCAACATCAAATCCTGGGGACCCGGAACTATACCCGATTCGGGCGCGGTTGTCATGGACATCGAAAAGGGATCACTGGATCGGATCAATCCGCATTATTGGCAAGCGGAGACCTCGATCGGATCCTGGTATTACAATGCCACTTCCACAATCGAGCTATCACCTCGCGTCATCATCCATAACTTGTGCGATATCGTGAGCAAGAACGGCAATCTGCTACTGAACGTCGGACTCAAGCCGGACGGCACTCTGCCGGACCATGAACGTCAGACGCTGGTGGAAATCGGCGACTGGCTCGACATCCACGGCGAGGGCATCTACGGAACGCGGGCCTGGACGGTGTTCGGCGAGGTTGATACGGACATCGTGTCTGGAGATTTCCTGCAGAATGACAAGCCCATGACGGCGCGGGACATCCGGTACACCCATCGGGAGGGCATGCTGTACGCCTTTTTCATGGACAAGCCCGCCGACAGCCGGATCGTGCTGCGCGACGTGGGATCATGGTCACTGGGCGAGATACGATCTGTCAGGCTGATGAGCGAGCAAGCTGAACTGCGTTGGGCTCAGGGAGACGACGGCCTGGTTGTCCATCTACCGGATACCTACGGCCAGCAACACGCCTATGGACTGGAGATCCAGTATGAACGCTGAACCGCACGGCACATCCGAAGGCTGGGTCGGCCGCAACGTAGAGCATCCTGACCCGAACCAACTGGCGGCCTACCGTGCGGCGGATGACAGATACGGGAGCCTCACGTACCGCCGCACCGGCCGCAGCGGCCTCAAACTGCCTGAAATCTCCCTCGGATTGTGGCAGAATTTCGGATCCGAGTACGATTCATTTGACGAAGCCCGTGCCATGCTCCGCCGTGCGTTTGACGCGGGCATCACGCATTTCGATCTGGCGAACAACTACGGTCCGCCACCAGGCTCGGCTGAATCCAATTTCGGGATTCTGCTGAAGCAAGACTTCCTCCCTTACCGCGACGAGCTGATCATCAGCACGAAAGCGGGCTACGGGATGTGGCCGGGTCCGTATGGCGAATGGGGATCTCGCAAGTACCTGCTGGCCAGCCTTGATCAGAGCCTCAAGCGGATGGGGCTCGATTACGTGGATATTTTCTATTCGCATCGTCCGGATCCCGACACGCCGCTTGAAGAGACGATGATGGCCTTGGACCAGGCCGTTCGAAGCGGCAAAGCGCTGTATGCGGGCATCTCGAATTATCCGGCCGACATGACTGCCGCCGCGGCCAAGATCCTCAAAGAGCTGGGAACGCCGTGCCTCATCCATCAAGCGCGGTATTCCATCCTCGACCGCTGGGTCGAAGACGGGCTCCTGGCCCAGCTCGATCGTGACGACATCGGCTTCATTGTCTTCTCTCCATTGGCCCAGGGCCTGCTGAGCGACAAATACCTCCGAGGCATCCCCGACGCTTCGCGCGCCACGAAATCCTACGGAAGTCTGCCGAAAGGCCGCATCACGCCCGAGCTCGTCGCCAAACTGGTGCGCCTGAACGAGGTCGCCGCCGCCCGGGGCCAGACCTTGGCTCAGATGGCGGTGGCATGGCTGCTCCGCCAGCCCCGCGTCACTTCCGTCCTGATCGGCGCGAGCAGCGTGGCACAGATCGACGATTGCATCGGCGGCACGAAGAACACCGCCTTCACCGACGAGGAGCTTTCCCTCATCGATTCCATCCTGGCTTGACGTGTCCATGATCCGCATCCTCTGTCTGGCGGGCGTGCTGTTCGCCGCCCCGCTTGCCGCTCAACCGGTGTCGCAAAGCGGCAACCCTCTGAACAACGCCGAACAGACGTTCCGATTCGCCATCATGAGCGACCGGACCGGCGGCATGCTGCCCGGGGTCTTTGAAAAAGGGGCTGAGAAAGTCGCTCTGATGCAGCCCGAATTCGTGCTCAGCGTGGGCGAGCTGGTCGCCGGCTACACTACCGATCCGGCTGTCTGGAACGCGCAATGGGACGAGTTCGACGCCATCGTGGACCGCCTCCCGATGCGGTTTTACTATGTCCCTGGCAATCATGACATCAGCAACCCGCAGTTGGATGCGGTGTGGCGCGAACGGCATGGAAGTCCTTGGTACACGTTCCAGTACAAGGATGTGCTCTTCGTGGCCCTGCACACGGAGGATGTGAAAGGCGGCGGCATCGGTCCCCGGCAATTGGCCGACATCACCGCCGCGCTCGAGGCGAACAAAGACGCGCGCTGGACGCTTCTTTTCATGCATCGCCCCTTGTGGAGCTACGGCGACAAGGCCGGTTATGAGCAGATCGAAGCCGCGCTGGGCGAACGGCCCTATACCCTCTTTTCCGGGCATCATCACCATTACCAATACAGCAGGCACAACGGACGCGACCATTATGTGTTGGCGACCACCGGCGGCGGAAGCGACCTCCGCGGCGTAGAGTTCGGCGAATTCGAGCACATCACGTGGGTGACGATGACGGATGAGGGTCCGCAGGTGGCGCACCTCGAGCTCGACGGCATCCACGACAAGAACATCGTCAACGACCGAAACAACCGCATGATCCAAGCCTTGCGTTTGGGTGGATGGATGAGTGCCGAGCCGATCCAAGCCCCAAGCCGGTCGGTGAGCTCTGCGACGCTCCGTGTGAGGCTCACCAACTCCGAGGCGGATTCGATGATCGTCCATGGCCCGCTTCCCGCTCAACACGGATTCCGGTTCGAACCCTCTGAGGTGCATGTGACCATCGCACCCAATCAATCTCACGACCTGGTTCTGACTCTCGTGTCGGACGATCCGGTGGATCTGCACGACGTGGCGAACAAAGGCGCCGCCCTCACCCTGTCAGCCATGTTCCGGTATGAGGGCAAAACCTACAGCCTTCCGGCCACGGTTCCCATCCGCGCCGATTGGACGCACCGGTTCGGCGAAGAACTGCTGGTGACACGTCCGGCATACATGCAAGAGGATTGGGATTGGAAAGGTCCGAACGACGGCCGCTTCTCCGTGAAAACCACGCTCGACGCCACGCATCTGCATGTGGACATCACTGCGTGGGATGAGCGATCCATCCTTCCAACCCGCGAGCGCTTCTCCACCCATCAGGACCAATTCTATGTGAATCTGGATGCGAATGCTCCGGACAAGCGCCGCAACGACATCCCGGAACGGCTGTACGGAACACAGAGGATCGGTCCGGAATATCATCTTCAAGTGCGGGTGGCACCGGGCATCCGCGCCAACCGCCCCTTGCTGGAGACGAACGATCCTACGGTGCGCGTCATGGCGACATCGAGCTTTGACGAATCGGTTGGCCGGTATGACACCCGGGTCTCCATCCCGCTGTCTTACATCACCAAAACCCAAGGACGTGATTGGAGCTCCATCCGCTTGAATGTCGGCTGGATGGATCATGACCGCCCTGAAAACTCCAAACCTTCGATCCTATGGCTTCGCCCGGTGTGGGGCAAGGCGGAAGATTGGAGCGGATCCTTCGTAATTTCCAACCCATGAGCCTTCAATTTCCTTCCGACACGCCCAAATCATCGGTGTTCGCCGATGTGAAACGTTACCTCACCGATCTCGGCTTCCGCACCACGCATGTCGACTCTACACGCCCTTGGGGCGGTTTCTATTATGTGGATGAGGCCCAGTCGCCGGACTTCATCCGCACGTATTTCCCGCATCTGAAGGTGGAGGATTTCGCCGGATTCGCGAAACTCAGTCCCAAGATCCTCATCGTGGCGCCGAACGCGCGGCTATCGTGGCAATACCACCACCGCCGTTCCGAGATCTGGACGGTGATCGGTGGCAATGCGGCCATCGTGATCAGCGACACCGACGAGCAGACCCCGGTACGACCCCTTCCCTTGGGATCGCAGGTGAGCCTGAGACAGGGAGAACGCCATCGTTTGGTCGGAGTGGACGAATGGGGAATCGTGGCGGAAATCTGGCAGCATACCGATGCGGCGCATCCGTCCGATGAAGACGACATCGTCCGTGTTCAGGACGATTTCGGTCGCTAAGAGACTCAGGAGATGAGATGCGGCAAGGTCACGGTGAACACCGAACCCTTGCCCACTTCCGATTCAAGAGTGATTTCTCCAGCTAAGCGCTTGACGCTGTCTTGCGTGATGTAGAGCCCCAATCCCGAACCTGTCGAGACGTTGGAGTTGCGCACGAACATACCGAAAATCTTTTTCTGACGGTCCGCCGGAATGCCTTCGCCATTGTCGCTCACTTCAAACAGGCCTCCTTTCAGTGTGGACTGGTACCGGATCTTGACGGACTTGTTCGGTTCGCTCGGACGCTGGTACTTCACGGCATTCGTGATGAGGTTGTTGATGACCGACATCACCCGGGTCTTGTCTGAAATGAGTCGCGCGTCGGGATCTATATCGACCTCGATATGGATGTCGGAAATCCCCGGCGTGAACCCGATGTTCTCCAAGTGCATGCAGACAAGACTCCGGATGTCGAGAGGAACCGGTTCGAGATCGAGTCGGCGGTTCTTGGAATACTCTAGGATGGCGCGGATGGCTTCATCCGACCGCACAAGCCCTTGGCGCATCATCCGGAAGCTTTCATGCAGCTCCTCGTCTTCGGGATAGAACGATGCGCAGAGATCGACCAAACCGATCACGGACAGGATCGGCGCCCGCAGGTCGTGCGACGTGCTGTAGACGAATCGGTCGAGCTCGGAATTGGTCGTGATCAATTCCTCGACCGTCATATTGAGTTCGCTGTTCAATTGATCCACCTGCTTCTTCGCCGCCTCGATTTCTCGGATGTAGGCTTGCTGCTGTTCTTCGAACAGCTTGCGCTGTGTGACATCCACTTCCACCGACATGTATCCTTGGTGGGTGCCGTTCCGGGCGATGACCGGCTGGATGTACAGGCCCACCCAGTACGGCTCCCCGTACTTGTCACGGTTCTTGATCTCCACGTTCACCGGTCGGCGGCGCTTCAAGGCT
>CAYVRS010000013.1:7156-19910 GCA_964454075.1 uncultured Chitinophagales bacterium | reverse complement strand
CGGATCGTGCGCCGTGCTTCGGAGTCGGTTTCTTCGAACTGGAACATTCGAGGCGTGTTGCCGAGGATTTCCTCGCGGTCGTACCCGGAAAGGCGGCACATGGCTTCGTTCACCCACTCGATCCGTTGGTTCACATCGGTGATGATCACCCCGTTGTCGGTATTCCGGGCCACCATCGACAAGCGGTCGAGTTCGGCCGTACGCTGCTCCACCAGTTCGGCCAACCCACGGTTCATCTCCTCGTTCTGGTTCTTCTGGAAAATGAGAGCGACACGGAGAGCTTCCAGGGCTTTAGACAACTTGGCGATTTCGTCACCGCGGCGGAGCGTCGGGATTTTCAGGTCGTAGTTGCCCGTCTCCATCTCCCCGGCAATGCTCGTGAGCGTCTCGATGGGCCTTGAAATCAAGCGGGCGATGGGAAAAGCAAAAACCAAGGTCACCAGAATCGACCCGATCAACATGGAATAGAGCGGAAGGTTCAGGCTCCGAATCTCGTTTCCGATATAATCGACCGACAAGGCTACGAGCACCTCTCCGCTCATGGTCGCGCTGGCAAACGGCATCGATTTGATGAGGTATACGGTCGTGTCCAGATTCAAGACATCCAAGCCCTCCGGAAGCGTTGACGGTTCGGTGATGAACACGCTGCGCCCGCCGGCCGAATCGGTTTCGATGACAGCGGTAAGACTCAGATCCGAATGGGATCGGGCATGGTCCATGACCCGGCTCAAGGCGCCGAAATCCTCGTTCACGAGAGCGATCTCCATCCCCAAGGCAAGGGATCTCGACAATTCGGACAGCTCCTGCCCCCGGTAATTCAGAATGGCATCACTCTGCCGGCTCGGGAAATAGACACCCATGACCACCGACAGAAAGATGATCAGCAACGCGAACGGAAACCAGATCCGGAACGACAGTTGTCGGTGCCATTTCTGCATGCGATCAGCGGATGGGGATGATCAGCTCAGCTGGGACCGATACCCCTTTGGGAATCACCGCGACCGCACCCTCCACCGATTTCACCTTCAAAATCACATCCTCCCAGCGCTCAAGGAACACAGGCGGATTGGCTCGGCCTTGGAAGACTTGCGACAACCAATACCGGTGCATGCCTTGGGCGTCTGTGGAGAACAGGTTCCGAGCGATGTTCGCCGCCGACGGGTTTTTCGTGCTTGGCAGGACGATCAGCATCGGTTTCCCGTTGCTCCAAACGCTTTTCTTGCCTCTGAAAATGTCCGAGGCATCCTCCTCGGTCAGCGATGTGACCCCCAAGGTGTTTCCGATCACGTTGAAGCCGTTGAACGAACTCGTTTGTGAGGCGACTGGTCGAGCGACCGCCAAAGCGACGCAAAGACCCAGAATCAGTCGTATCTCGCAACGCATCAGAACCCGTAGCTGAGTTGGACACGGAACTCATAGCGGGAGCCATGACCGTGAGACGCATGGGAAGCTTCTCCCATCCAGTTGCGAAGCTCCAACTTCACATTCGAGAAGAGGCCGAGGTCATGGCGATAGCCGATGGATAGACGTGTGTGCTCACCCGGCAGGATATGAAGTTCGTTATGGGAGATCTTCACATGGTCGACGGAGACATAGGGCATTGAATTGACTCCGATTCGACGTCCGGCATAAAGGAATACAGAGGCGTTTCGCGCCGTGCCCAGAGAATCGGTGCTCGTCAGATTGGCGACGGCTTCTGCCAGGAATTCGGTCTTCTCCCCGAAATAGGCCACTGATCCGGACGCCAGGTGGAAATCCAGCGAACCCATATATCGGTTCGGTCCGACCGCCGCGACGGCGCTGCCATGTCCGCTGTGCACTCCGGGCTGATTGCGGTCGAGATGGTCGAAATAGTAGGAGGCTCCCAGTCGCATTCCATCGATCGGCTTAAGGTGGAACGCGGCCGTCACCGATTTGCCCATCTGGGTATCGTTCCCATCCGTAGACGCGATCCCGTTGCCCAGCATCAGGTCATACCCGAACTCATTCGGACCGAGGTTCTGACCCTGCATGCGCACGCCGAGCGTGTGGATCGGGATGAAATGCGAAAACATGAGAGGACGGTCGATGGTCGGGAAAAAGAGCCGGCCATGATGGTATACGTCATTCCAGTAATTCACGGGAGTGTGCATTTTCCCGAACATCAAGGCATGGTGAGCTGACACATCGAAGCGGATCTGGGCCCGCTCGATGCTGCTCACATACTGTGAAGAGGATTTCGCATCGAAGCGCGTGGCGTGCTCGCCCAGAAACGTGATGCGGTCGTTGATTCGGGCCAGCATGAACAGGGTGTGTTCGCCCATGCTGAATGCCGAGGTGGGATGGGAGGTCAGCTCGTCCACCGCAAACTCCTGATGACCGAACAACCGCATAGTGGCGGAGAATCCGTCAATCTGGGAGTGCGCATTTTGGACAGTGACGACGACAATGAAAAGGCCGATGAACAAATGGGAATTACGCATGGCGGATGATACCACGCTACGCGCCCGCGCGAATGTTCGCGTTAAGAAGTTCTAACTCAGTAGAGAATAGTATCGACCAAATGGAACGCCTTGTCTCCGGCTCGTGGCGCACGGATGTCGGAAACTTTGACCGAAAGTCCGCGAACATGATCCGCCCACAATCCGTGTTTGAAGTTCGGATGCATGGGTCCATCCCACCGCACATGCACATCCCGCATGGAGACGTTTTCCGCATGACGGAGGTAGATTCCGGGAATGTCGTGCAAGAAAAGGTTCTTTTCAGGGGCCACTGTGGGGCGCAGATCAAAATTCCCACCATAGGTGTCTTGCAGCGGTCCATTTCGAAGGGTCAGGCGGACATCCCGGAAACGGATGTCGCTGATCGCGCTTGGGAAATCGCCATACAATAGGATGCCGTTCTCGCCTTCGGCGACGATGTTCGTGAAGCTGACATTGCGCAGGCGGCCCATCGCCGAATCGACCGGTGCGCCGTCGATCACGGACACATGGATCGGTTCCCCGTTACCCCACCAATCTCCGGTGTGCAGGCGGGTTTGGATGGTCATATTCGAAAAGTGCAGATTCTCGATCGAACCGTCCTGGTGCACGAAGACACCGATGCCTCGGTTGGACCCTTGTATGATGATGTTGTCGAATCGGTAGTTGCGGAGGCTGTTCTGGTCGATGCCGCCCACTCGGATGCCAGCCGAGCGCGACTGAAGCACGCAGTTGGAGACTGTGACGTTCTCTGAGACGTGACGGATGTCCCGATAACCCGGCAGCTCATGGTGCACGCTGTACCCGGAAAAGGCCAGGGCATCGTCACCGGCGATGATGTCGCAGTCGGACAGCACCACATTGCGGCTGGATGTCATGTTGATACCGTCGGCATTGGGCATCAGCAGGCTATTGCGCACACGCACACCGGTCACCGTGACACCGTCGCTGTCGGCGATATGGACCGCCCAGAACGGCGAGTCTTTGATGGTGACATCCCGGATGTTCAGATTGCGGACTCCCGACATCAGCACCATCTGATACGGACGCTTATGCTCGAACGGCACGACCGGACCGTCTTGGATACCCTGCAGAGTATCCAGATAGGCTTCGCCTTGGCGCGTGAAGCGTTTCATGTCGACAGGCAGGTCTTTGACGCGGTCATGATAGACGAAGGCGCGGCCGTTGCCATCGATGGTGCCGAAACCCGTGATGGCGATGTTCTCCGCCTCTTGAGCGAAAAGAATGCCCATCTGGGTTCCGTTCAAGTAGCGCCGGTAATGGTCCAGATCAGGAGATCCGAGCAGCACGGCGCCATTGTCGAGTTGCAAGGTCACATTCGATTTCAGCTCCACGGTTCCGGTCACGAACACGCCCGCCGGCACATGCACAGTGCCTCCGCCGGCTTCAAAGACAGCATCCACCGCCTTCTGGATCGATTCCGTGTTGAGCGTTTTCCCATCCCCGACGGCACCATAGTCGGCGATGCTTTTGAAGGATGTGGATTGGCAGGCGATGACGACGAAGACGAAGACGAAGGACAGAGATTTCATGGATTAACGTAGGATGAATCCGGAGGCCGGCAGGCCTTCCTTGTTGAAGAGATTGGGTTGGGCGGCTTCGCGCCACCCATAGCGGATGGTGACCGGTTGGGCCACTTTGGAGGAACTGACGACCACGGTTTCACCGGAAATGCCGGCGTTCGCCGGATGGAAGACCCCATCCGCACCTGCCAGTTCGAAATCCGTCAGGCGTCCGCCTTTCGCCATGAGCCCGCTTTCGGCGTGCAGGAAATGGACGGTCACCTGCCTACCTACGAACTCGGCGCGATCGGCCAAGGGACCGGAGTACGTCAGATTCTGTCCATATGTCCGGGACAGCGCCCACAAGGCAAGGCGTCCACCCACGTCTTTCTTATTCGCCGGATGGATGTTGGTCGGATTTCCGATGTCTGTGGTCACCACCATCCCGGTGTTGGGCAGGCTGAGCGTCAGACGTTGCGCTTCGCGGAGCTCGGCGGCCGGACTCGGCTCGGTCTCCCCGTACTCGAACGGTGCGATCTGAACGAAATAGAATGGGAACTCGCCCAATCCCCACCGGTTGCGCCAGGTTTTGATGAGGGTCGGAAACAGGGACTCATATTGCTTGCCCCGCCCCACGTTCGACTCACCCTGATACCAGATCACGCCTTTCACCGTGTAGGGGATCAACGGGGTGATCATGCCGTTGAAGAGCATGGATGGGGATGTCGGGCTGAGTTGGAGTCCAGCCTTGGGCATCGACGCATAGCTGGACGCGCCTTCTCCGAACACACGGAACCCGCCATCGGCGACCATCGCCACCGGTTTGTACGCCCAGTTCCCCCCCAAGGCGATCTGTTCGAGCGAGCGACGGAGCATGGGCGCCTCTCCGCCATAGAACCCGCCACCACCGCGCAAATCGATCACCCGGACGGCAATCACGTTGGTGCCTGGTTTCAAGAGGTTCGCCGGGATGGCGTACTCGCGCACGGTCTGCCAATGTCCGTCGGTTTCATAGCCGCCGATCTTCACGCCGTTGAGGTAGGTGGCGTCAATATCGTCGACCGGGCCCAGATGGAGGCTCCATCCCTGTGTTGACGAACCGTCGAACTCGAATTGGGTTCGGAACCAGACGGCACCATCGAAAGCGGGCAAAGTCTGCTCCAAAGACTGCGGCACCGGCATCGTGCTCCATGTCGAGACATCCAAATCGACCGCGGCAAGGGATTCGTCGCCGAACGACAACTCCGCATCCACCGAATCGGAAACCAGCCGCAAGGTCGACACCCAGCTTTGGAACGCGGCCATATCCGCCTCGGCATTGGCGAACTGCTCGTTCACCGTCTCGAACCCACTGACGGAGGCCAATTCCGTAGGCGGGACCCAGGCTTCGGCAGGTGTGCCACCCCAGCTCGAATGGATGATGCCGACCGGCACATCCAAGCCCGCGCGAAGCGCTTTGGCGAAGAAATAGGCGGTGGCCGAGAATCCGGAGACGGTTTCAGGCGATGCCACGACCCAACGGCCTTTGACATTCTCCTGCGGCGTCAACGAGACGGTGCGTTCCACCTTGAACATGCGGATCATCGGGAAATCCGCGGATGCGATCTCTGTTTCAGAGCCTTCGATCGGGTCGTTCGGCGGCCAACCCGACAGCGGCATCTCCATGTTCGACTGTCCGGATCCGAGCCAAACTTCCCCGAATACGATGTCTTGGATCATGATGGTGGTGTCGAATGTGGCCACGGTCAGGGTCGACGGTCCGCCGGAATCCGGTGTGCGGAGGGTGACCGACCAGCGACCCGATTCCGCGGTTTCGACTTCGACCGCATCGCCCCAATCCGGACGTACCGTCACCGTCGCACCGGGCTCGGCCCAGCCCCAGATCGGAACCGACGCATCGCGCTGAAGCACCATGTGGTCGGAAAACAGCGCATGGAGGCGCAATGGAACGTCGGACGTGGAACATCCGGCAAGAACGATGAGACTCAGACTAACGGCGAAGAAACTGCGCATGGGCTTTGAGAATGTCTAGCGTGGTGGTATCGCCGGCGAACACCGAATTCAACCCCTGGGGCTCCTGAGGAGGGTCGCCAAGGAAGGGATCGCCAGGCTTCCAAACATACCCTGGCCCGGCCGAAGCTCCGAATCCACCCCAAGCCCAGAAGTTGGTGCCCGCCAAGGGAGAGCCCGATTCCATGCTCTCCTCGACCAAGGAGAACACATGTCGGAAATAGCGGTCGCGGTAAACCGTTGTGTTTTCAGGATCGTGGTCCTCCTGATCACGACCCAAGCCGAATTCCTCCATCGTGATGGGTTTGTTCAGTTGTTTGGCGACCTCCACGTGCGCGCGGATGTATCTCTCGGCATTGTCCATTGACAGGAGGATCGTGCTGTCTGGGTCGGACGCGAGGTACCATCCCCAGTTCTTCGCCCACATGTGGAAGGTGAGGTAATCGACATTTGGCGACGAATGCGCCCTCACGAACAAGTCCATGTCGTCGTTGGAACCACGATACCCTTCATTTCCGGTCGACACCAGCTGCTTCGGCGCCAACGCTTTGATGAAACCCGCCGATTCGTGGATCCAGTTCACGAACGGCTCGACATCGTCGTAATCCGGGCGGGGTTCGTTCGCCAGCTGCCAGGACATGATGGTCGGGTCGTCGGCGTACTTCTCACCGGTGATGCTGTTCGTGCGACCGATCACCAAGGTCAGGTATTCGCGCCATGCGGTTTGGGCGGCCTCATTGGGATAAAATTTAGCGGATTGGCGGATGAAGGTGTTCCAATCTCCGGTCACCTGAGGATTCGATCCCGGTCCGTTGCCGTACCATTCGCCCCACTGGTTCATGCCACCGCTCCATTCCCAAAAATTATTCAAGAAAATCACGGCTTTCATATCGCGCTTGCCCATTTCAGCCAGCAGGAAATCCAATCCGATGAGCAGGTCGGTGTTCACGGAGTCTTTGGTGGGTTTGAAGGTGGGGCTTACGGCGTTCGCATGAAAGGGGCCTTCGGATGCGGCCATGATGCGGAGGTTGGTCAGACCGAGTTCCTTCAGAAGATCCAGCTCGCGGAGGAGGCGGTCGCGGTCGCCCGACTCGCCAGCCATCCCCAGATTGGCTCCGTACCAGAAATTGGTGCCCACGAAATAGTAGGGCTTTCCTGCCAGCGCGAATTGGGCGCCTTCCACCTTCACGAAGTGTTTTTCTGAGGGGGAAGCGCAGGAGACGAGCATCGCGACCAGCGCGAAGAGTAGGAGATGTTTCATGGCCAGGACATCAATGAGGCGATGACGGGAATGAGTTCTTCAGACATCTGGCGCTGTTCAGCGGCGTTGGGATGTCCGTTGCACCCTTGGTTGTAGCGGTTCTTGAACGAATACACGGTGACGCCCTCGATGCGGTGGAGCAGGTCGAGCTGGATGGCGAGCCGTTCGGCCTTCATGGTCGGAGA
The DNA here is from genome assembly GCA_964454075.1 of uncultured Chitinophagales bacterium. Classification (GTDB taxonomy): domain Bacteria; phylum Bacteroidota; class Rhodothermia; order Balneolales; family HLUCCA01; genus CAMTWZ01. The sequence goes on along the minus strand of CAYVRS010000013.1, from coordinate 12,472 downwards.
GGCGGTGAGCAGGATCTTGGCTTGGGGGTGGATCGTCCGAAGCCGGGCCACGAACCCCGCGTAGGCCGAGAGATAGGCGTCGGGATCAAACGCCGCGCGCGGCGTGACGCCATCGCCATCGGAAAAATCGTTGGTGCCCACGGCCACCACGATCAGCTGAGGCGGGTAGGAGGCGTGGTTCCAGGCTGCGCTCTCCTCATAATCGGCGAAGACGCCGTCGTAACGTTGGGGGACGACCGGCGCGAGGGAGTTCCAATTGCGGTACATCCCCATACCGGAAAACCCGGTGAGCATGTATTGCGCGTCGAACCGGCGTGCGGTGAGCGGACCGAAGGCCTGAGATGCGCGGTGTTGGTCGAACCACGTGCCATTTTTGCATCCGATGAGGCTGTCATCCACCCCGAACCCGCAGGTGATCGAGTCTCCGATGAATTCGATCTTGCGTCGCGGAGCTGGAGGCAGGCTGGACAAGGCGTCGGCATGGATCCCGGTCAAGGCATTCCATCCGTTCTGCCCTTCGGTGTCTTTGATCAGATCGAGACGATGCGTGCCAGGTTTGAGTCCATCCGCAAGCACATAACGGGTTTGTCCGGCCACCGTCCGGAAACGGGAGTGCTCGACACCGTCGATCACGACGGTGAACCAGTTGTAGGAGCTTCCGCCCCGGAATTCATCGTGCAGATCGACCGCGATCGACGCGCCTTGGAATTGCACGGAGATGACGACGCCGGACGCCGCGAAACGGACGGAATCCGCCGTGACCACCTCATGCCGTCCCATGATCCGGATTCGGCTGTCGGTGGGCGGAAACAGGCTCAACACGGCGAGAAGGAGATTAACGGCGACCATACAGATCCGGAAGTTCGTCTTCGAACAGGACGAAGGGATGGTTTTTGAACTCGACGAAATTCTCGGCGCTCATCTGCCCCGGATACGGCGCATAGAAATGGTCCCTCTTCTCGCGTTCGAAATTGGCGTTGCGCCAGACCAGGAAGTATGAAATCCGTTTCGTCTTTTCGTTGCTGAGGATGGAGGTGAGCATGATGTCGGTCCACCAGCGCGGGTTCGGAATCGCCTCCAAGCCGGTTTCGGTGAGGGCGGAGACTTTGTCCAGAGAGTCGCCGATACTCACCACGTTCTCCAAGGTGCGGCGCAGATTCACAAACTGCTCGTCTGGCGGAGTGGTATTTGCCGGGTGACCCAAATCCCAATAATTGTCGATGCCGATCAGATCCACATAGTTGTCGCCCGGATAACCCCAGAAATAGCCTGTCTTGAAATCAGCGATATCGATCCGGCTGCGGTCCGGCGAATAAGCGTAGATCAGATTGTGCACGCCTTTCTCCCCTTTCAGGTAATCGACGGTGAAGCGCCACAGGGCGATGAAATCCTCCTCTTCGGTCGAGCCTTTACACCACCAGAACCAATCGCCGTTGTGCTCGTGCCAAGGACGGAACAGGATGGGGATGCGCTCCGCCTCGAGCAACTTGAAATACTCGGCGGCATGGTCGAGGTTCTGTTTCAGGACATGATGCAGATCGCCACCGGGAAGGATGCGATGAACCACGGCCGTGGTGTCGTAGAACGACCCCGTACCGGCAGGATGCATCATGTGCCATTCGTACGTGATGACGCCGCCCCGCTCATGGATGCCCTTGTCCCATGCCAGGCGCTTCTGCTGGGCGGCGTAGCGCATGGAATCGGTCCATTCCGGGTTCACCACCGCGTTCACGGCGAATCCATACACCGAGGGGAACGATCCGGTCACATTCTTCACATCCGAACGGAGCTCTCCGGGAGCCAGATCCTCCTGGGTCCAGGTGTATCCATACTCCAGGGTGGCTTGGTGGCCGAACATCAGCCCCTTCCCTTGCAGGTCGCGCAAGTTGGCATAAAAGGTTTTCGTGAAATCGGTGGCATTCTTGTCGGCGAGGCGCACATCCGGCGACGCCGGAGCGCACGCCATCAGTCCGGCGACGAGAAAAGCGGAAGAAAGGGTGTGTTTCATTGAGGTGGATGTCACTTTGGATGGACGGCGGAGACCAGCTGCGATCGCTCGATCACTTCCAGGCAGGCTCTGACCGTATGGTATGGACACTTCCACGGACCGATCTTGTCTTCGTGGGAGTAGGGCTGTCCATTGCGTGTGACACGGAAGAACCATTCGCCATGCTCATGGTCGAGGATGTGTTCGCGGGTATAGTTCCAGATGTCGTTGGCGACGGTCAGATACTCGACATCCCCTGAGATCTGGTACATGTTCATGAAACCGATGATGGCTTCGGCCTGAGCCCACCAGTGCTTGTCGGTATCGAAGACGGATCCGCCTTTCCCGAAATTGTACAAGCCGCCGAATTCGGTATCGAGGCCTTCGCGGAGCACGAAGGCGGAGACGTCGCGCACCACTTGCCGGGTGCGGTACAGCAGCTCCGGATCGCCGAGCACGTCGGCCGCGTCGTGCATCAGCCAGGTGGTCTCGATATCGTGACCGTAGGAATACACCTGGGAGCGCGGCGACCAATCCTCTGCGAAGAAGGCGATGAAGTGATGGTTTTTGGCATCGTAGATCGGTCCCAGGAACAGCTCGAGCATCAAGGTGAGCTGCGCGCGGAGTTTCTCATCGGCCCATACCCGATACAGGTTTGTGTAGGCTTCCAACAAGTGGAGGTGCGTGTTGGTGCTCCGTTTCTCATAGGCGTCGGAACTGCCCAGGCGGACATCCTCCAAAGGGTTCCATTCCTTGTCGAAGGCTTCGTAATAGCCTTGGGTCGCGGCTGAAAAACTATGGGTTTCCAGAAGATGGAACAGATCGATGGCTTTCGCCAGAGACGCCCCATCCCCTGTGGCGCGGTAATGCTCGCTGAAACCGTACATGCCGAAGGCTTGGGCATAGGCGTGCTTTTTGGAAGAGAACACATCGCCGCGATGGTCGACCATCCAATACAGCCCGCCATGCTCCGCATCCCAGAAATGATCGATCACATACTGTTGCGCACGGTCGGCGATGTCCTTGAGGTCGGGGCGTTGAAGCACCCGGTAAGCCGCGGAAAAAGTCCAGAGGATGCGGGCGTTGAGGATAGCGGATTTCTGCGCGTTCGGAATGACGCGGTTCTCGCCGTCAATGCGTCCGATGAACCCACCGAAGGCCTCGTCGATGGTGTTGCTGGACCAGTACGGCAGGATTCGGTCTTCCAATTCGGAACGGAGTTCCTGTTCCATGCTCATGGCATCATCCTTTCTTCATGTATTCGAGATTCTGGCGGATGAGGTCGGTCCGCCGGGCCACGGAACCCGCGGAGCGGAGCGTATCCGGGGGCGTGTTCTTGCAATAATCGATCAGACGGTCGACACTGGAGACGGCGACATGGCATCGGGTGTCCGATGAGGCGTAATACATGAACACCGTTCCGTCGTCGTCTTTGATCCAGCCGTTGGTGAAGGTTACATTCGAAACATCTCCGACCCTTTCCTCTCCGTCCGGCGCGATGAGATGCCCCGCGGGGGAATGGATGAGCTTGGAGGGATCCTCCAAAGCGGTCATGAACATGTAAATGACGTAGCGGAGTCCTGCCGCGGTGTTGCGTACGCCATGCGCCAGATGCAGCCATCCTTCGGGCGTCTTGATGGGATGCGGCCCTTGCCCGTTCTTCACTTCCTTGATGGTGTGGTAGGCGCGGGTGTCGATGATGGTTTCGGAAGCGATGACCGCCTTGGTGATGTCGTCGCACAGGCCCCAGCCAATGCCGCCACCGGACCCGGTGTCGATGAATCCGTCCTGGGGACGAGTGTAGAACGCGTATTTCCCATTCACGAATTCAGGATGCAGCACCACGTTCCGTTGTTGCGCGGAAGGCGTTTTAAGATCGGGAAGCCGCTCCCAATTCAGAAGATCTTTGGTGCGGACGATCCCGGCTTGGGCCACGGCGCTGGAGAGATCGCCTTTGGGGGCGTTCGGGTCTTTGCGTTCGGTGCAAAAGACCCCGTAAATCCATCCATCCTCATGCGGTGTGAGCCGCATGTCGTAGACATTGGTGTCGGGGTCTTCCGTTTCCGGAAGCTGCACCGGATAATCCCAGAAGGTAAAGTTGTCGATTCCGTTCGGGCTCTCCGCGATCGCGAAAAAGCTTTTGCGGTCGAGACCTTCGGTGCGGGTCATGAGCAGGTACTTTCCGTTCCACTTCATCGCACCGGGATTGAACACCGCGTTGATCCCCTGGCGCTCCAACAGCAGGGGATTGGTGGCGGGGTTCAGGTCGAACCGCCAGAACACAGGCACATGAGCGGCGGTCAACACCGGATGCTGATAGCGTTGATAAATACCGTTATAGTCGGCGGAGGGCAGGTTTTTGCGTGAGACGAGCGCCTTGTGCTGGGCTTCGAGCAAGGACAACCGCTCAGAAAACGTGGACATAGCAGATGGAGTAGATGAGGTTAAGCGTGTTGGGGATCATCGAGTTCGTGGAGACGGTCCCACCAGGAGCGTTTCAGGAGATAGCCGAAGACGGCGATGACGGAAGCGGTGACCGCGATGCCCACAGGCTCCATCAGCACCAGATAGATCGGGAAGGCGACCAGACCGGTCTGCACCACCACGCCGATCGCCACATTCCACATGTCGCGCTTGAACGTGGAGTTCGCTTTGAATCCGGGATCTTCAGCCAGAACCAGCTCTTTCACCGGTCCCCAGAAGCCCCACGGACGCACGGACTTGTAGAACGTCTTGAGTGTCTCGATGTCGGTAGGCGGTGCCATGTAGGTGCCGATGATGCCGCCCGCCAATGAAAGAAGCAGGATGATCGGGAAGTAGTACAGATCCAAGGTGCCGACAAAGAACGAAGGAAGGATCAAGGCCGGGACGATCCCTCCCACCATGCCCCAGAAGAATCCGGAGCCGTTGAGCCGCCACCAATACCACTTGAGGATGTTCGACACCACGTAGCTGCCATACAGCGCGGAGACGATCCACTGCAAAATGCTGTTCACATCCATCGCGAAGATGCCGAAAATGATGCTGATGACGACCACCACCACACCCGACCCGTAGTTCATGGTGCTGATTTCCTTGTTGGTGGCCTCGGGTTTCACGTACTTCAGGTAGATGTCGTTCACCAGATAGGCCTGAGCGGCGTTGAGTGTGCCGGCGAAGGTGGAGATGAACGCGGCGAGCAGACCTGCGAGCAAAAGACCAAGCAGACCGACCGGTACGAATTCATTGATGGCGGAAGGGAGCACTTGCTCGAAATCGATCCGTCCGGCCACAAGCAGATTCAGCTGATCGTAGTAGAGAAGCCCGAGAACTGTGAATCCGGCGATCAT
>CAYVRS010000013.1:0-7146 GCA_964454075.1 uncultured Chitinophagales bacterium | reverse complement strand
CGGACTCTTCGTCGACAGGATTTTCTGCATGTCGTAGTTCGGTGCCGGACCGGCCATGCTCACCAGAAGTCCTTTGAAGAGCATCATCATGAAGAAGATGGTGAACAGCTCATAGCCGTCGCTGGAGATCTTGTCGTTCACTTCGGGGATGATGTTGGACCAGTCCATGTTCAAGGACCAACCGAATCCGGGGTTCATCCACCCATCCGGCACCACCAGCGTTTGAGTGGTGAGGGCCATCATGGCGATGTAGGCGATCACCAGCGATGAGACCGTCATGATGACGTACTGGAGCAGATCGGCCCAGACGATGCTCGACATGCCACCCATGATCGAATAGAAGACGGCGAAGAGGGTGAAGACGATGCCGTAGACGTGCGGCACGTAGGCCTCGGACACGTCAAAGGGGACATAGGCGGAAACCACCTCCCAAGGAATGAAGATCTGCATGAATTTGCCCAGCCCGATGAAGCCGTAGGCCAGGAATCCGAGACAGACGATCAAGGCGAAGACCACCATGATCGAGTGGGAAAGTTTGCTACCGCGGTCGGTTCCGAACCGGGTCTGAATCCATTCGGCACCGGTAGATACATTGGATCGGCGTAACCACGCCGAAAGGAAGACCATCAGGAACACCTGGTTGAAAATCGGCCAAAGCCAAGGGATCCAGATGCTTTTGAGTCCATACACGAAGGCCAGGGTCACCAACCACATCGTGCCGGAGATGTCGAACATGCCCGAGGCGTTCGACAGGCCCAACATGTACCAGGGAAGGTTGTTTCCACCGAGCATGTAGGCGTTTTTGCTGCTGTGGGCTCGTTTTTTGAGCACCAGACCGATGACTGTGATCGAAACCAGGTAGGAAAGGATGATGAGGATATCGACCAAGTGCATTTTCATAGCGGAGGATCGGATGAAGACTGAAAAAAAAACGGGGAGGGATGAGATCGGCCCCTCCCCGCGTGTGACGCACCTAACGTCTACTCCATTATTTCAGGAGTGTCATTTTCCGTGTGGCGGAGTGGTTACCGGTTTCCAAACGGAAGAGGTAGGTACCGGACGACAGCGCCGACGCGTCAAAGCGGACGACGTGGGTTCCGGCGGCGTACATGCCATCGGCCAAGACCGCCACGCGCTGACCCAGAACGTTGTACACGGTGAGGCGTACGTCGGCGTTCACAGGAAGCGTGAAGTTGATCGAGGTGGATGGGTTGAACGGATTCGGGTAGTTCTGAGACAGCGCGTATCCGTCAGGCAGTTCGTTGCGGTTGCCGATGGAGGTCGACATGGTCACTTCGAAGAGGTCGAAACGGTCGACACCCACGGTGCCGGTGACGTTGCGGATTTCGAAGGTGTTGTTGCCTGAGGCCAGGTTCAATCCGGTCACGAAGACTTCGCGGAAGGTGCCGGCGTCGCCAGTGAAGGAGACGTTGGAATTCAGCACGCCGTTCACATACACGTCGGCCGAAGCCACGCCGTCGGAGAGCAGGTAGTTGAGCTTGACGATGTAGTTGCCGCTGCGGGGCGCATCGATACCTACGGTCACACCACCGTTGGTTACGTTCAGGTAGGCATCTTCACTGGCGCAAGGACCTACGCCGGTGGTCGGGCAGACCAGATCGGTGCCATCCATGCTGGTCAGACGCGACGCGTACAAGGTGGTCACGACTTGACCGGCTTGGTTTTTGATCGTCACGGTCTGATACTCCATGTAGCCCCAGCTGCGGCCTAGGGTCAGGGTGTTTGAACCGGCGTTCAGAGCCACGTCTTCGATCACAGGCTCAGCCCATGGAAGGGTCGCGCCGTCGATGGCCATGCCAAGGGTGAACGGAACCGCAGAACCGCCGTTCACGATCAGGTTGGTCTGACGGTTCGGGTTGTTGTCGCCGTACCAGGTGCGGTGCTTCACGACGATATCATAGGTACCGGCTTCGGCCATGTTGAAGGTCCAGGACGGGTTGCCCGCTCCGGCCACACGCACAGCGTAGAGGTTGCCCATGATCACTTCAGCGGCGGCGCCGGCTTTGGTGCCTTTTTCAGCTTCAGCCGAACCCACCAGGGTGGTGATCACTTCTCCACCGCCTTTGGCGATGATCTGGGCGGCGAGCGCTTCGCGCTGACCCATCCAGGTGGCTTTCTGAGCAGGGAAGTTGTTCAAGTTACCCAGCGGGAATCCACCCATGGCCGCCGTGCGGAGGGTCGCATTGCTGTAGGTGAGATTCTCAGGCAGTGGCCATTGGATCGACAGGTTGTCGGCGTCGCGACCCGGATCCCAGTACCACAGCGGATGCGGCGAGGTGCCACGACGGATCGAGTTGATGAAATCGATCATCTGCTGCTGGTTGTTCGGGATGTTCGTGAAACCTGGGTTCTGACCTTCGATCAGGTTCTCGTTGACCATGCCAGCGAACTCGTTGATGAAGTTCGTGGTGCGGACGTTCAGGAAAGGCTGCGCACGGAGCGGCGTGCCCGACTCGAACTGGAAGGCCGTGTTCAACGGATCGTTCGTGGTGTAGTAGGTCTCGAAGATCGGCTCACGGAAGGAGGCGTTGTTCGTCAACACCACTTTGCGGGCCAGATCCAAGCCATAACGCGACGGGATCGGTTCGATGTTGAACATCCCGGTGTACTGCAAGTCCGGCGTGTTCGTGCGGATGGCATCGAAGTTCGACTTGTCTTCACCATGCCAGAACCCGTTCATGATCAGGTTGTTGGCGATGTAGGAGTTGCGGTGCCATGCGTAGAGGACCACCTGACGGCCGTTGTTGACCGACGTGTTGTGGTTGAACCAGAAGAAGTTGGCGGCGCCACCTTCGATCTGAAGTCCGAAACCACCCACGTTGAGGAAGTTGTTGTTTTCCACGTACACGGTGTCGACATCCGCCCAGATGGAGAAGCCACGGCCACCCCAGGGTTGGTCGTGCGACAGCAGGTTCCGGAAGGTCGAGTTGGTGACCCAGAGGTCGGAATTGCGTCCGTAGACGGAGAAGATCCCCCATCCGGCGTATTCCCAGATCACATTGTCCACCACGATCTTGGCACCGGGAGCATCAAAACGCACGATCTCATAGGGAAGCGCACCTTGGGTGGTCTTGCCATTGATGATGAGGTTTTTCAACGTCACGTCGCCACCGGCCAGGATGATCTTGTCGGTGCGGCCGCCGTCTTCGCGGTGCTCAAGCTGGATCATCGGCGGGTTTTTGAGCGGATCGCTCGCGTCGCCGGCTTCACCGACGATTCGCAGGTGCCAGCCGTTGTTCTCGATGCGCTCGCTTACGTAGTAGAAACCGCCTTGACGCAGCTTGTACACGCGGTTGAGGTTGGCGCGACCGCCGCCCGGAACGGTGTCAGACACGATCGCCTGATACAGCGCGTTCGGAACGAGGGTATCGTTCACCAGCCATTCGACGACAAGGGTATCCCCCTGCGCCTGCGTGGTGGCTGGCCAAGCCATCACGAGGGTTACCAGTGCCAGTAGCACTGCTTTGTAGGTGTTCTTCATGGTTTTTGACTCCATTGGTGGTTGTTAGGGTAGCTAAAAGGTGTATCTCACGCCAAGGTCCATCGTGAATCCATAGTATTCCACGAAGGTCGGGTAGGCGCCTATCGACGACTGGAAGTTCCGGTCGGCACGGTTGTTCAGATTGTTGAAGTTGGCATAGACCTGGAAGTTCATGGGCAACTTCTGCTTCAAGGCAAGGTCCCACCGGTAGTAATCGGCGGTGAAGGTGTCCCCTTCCGGATTCGACGCCAAGCCACGGAGCACATCCGCTTGGAAGAGATAACTCAGACGGGCGGAGAAGCCTTTGAAATCGTACCCGATGGTCATGTTCGCGATGTTGCTCGGCTGGTCGAACATCCGTCCCACCCGGAAGGTGTCGACGATGACCGTGCGGGTGAACGGCGGACGCGCCGGCCGAGGCACGATCGGCACCAGCTGCGTGTAGAACTGCGGATACTTGGTCTCCGATTCCAGGATGGTGTAGTTCACGTTCAAAACCAGGCCTTTGAGCAGCGATGGGAGGTACCAGAAGCTGGTCTGCCAATCGAACTCGACCCCTTTGATGGTGGCCATGAACTCGTTGTTCAAGGAGGTGTTGATGCGCGGCGCACCCGTGAGACCGGGGATGTTGATCTCAGGAAGGATGGTCTGCCCGGCCAAGAGCGGGAAGCTCACGCCCCAGATCATGTTGTCCATCTCTTTGTAGAAGGCCGAGGCGGTGAAGAAGCCCAGATGGTTGTTGTAGATGGACACCGAGGCGTCGTAGTTGCGCGCGTTCGCGGTTTTGAGCTTGGTGTTCGGAGCCGTGGCCCAATCACGGAACTGCGAGACGTAGGTGATCGGCGCGAACTGGCGGTAATCCGGACGCGTGATGCTCTCGGTGTAAGCCAGACGCACATTCAACCACTCGGTCGGCTTGATCTGAAGATGCACCATCGGCAACAGGAACGAGTTGCGACGCGTGGTGCTGGTGTCGCGGTAGCTGACGGCGAACTCGGCCGGACGGTCTTCCGCGCCCAGCACGAATTTCGCATTGTACCGGGTGTGCTCTTCCTCATACCGGAAACCTGGCATGAACATAACGTACTTGCCCAAGTTGATTTGCGTCATCGCGTAACCGGCGGTGATGCGCTCGAACCCGTCATAATCGTTGCCCAGCGAATTCTGACCCGAATAGTTCATGTACGGACGGGCCACTTCCGTCACGCTTCTGAGTTTGGCCGCATCCAAGGTGTAACCCAAGGGATAATTGCCGTTCAGGAAATTGCTACGGGTGTAATCGTCTTGGAAATACTCCAGGCCGAACCGGTTCATGTTCGTGGTGAGGCCGAGTTCCGGAAGCTCCTGCGCGATGATGTTCCTCAGCGCCATGCTGCCGCCGTAATACAGACCGATGCCGTAGGCCTCACGGTCGTAGGCTCGGTTCTTCTCGTACAGCTTGCCACCCGCCTTCACGAAACCGGTGATGAACCACAAACGGAACGGCACTTTCACATTTCCTTGGAAGGTGATCTCGTCTTCACGCGTCTCCGAGGAATTGATGCCGAGATTGTTGAAGAAGGTGTTGTCGATGTTGTTGTAGAAGCGGGTCACGACCGAGTCGGGAGAAATGAACCGCATCGCGGTCGGCGACGGCGACGCGCTCTCTTCCATGAAGTCCCAGGAATAGTTCTCGGGCGACTCGTTTCTTGAGTTCACGTTCGACACGCTCAGATCGTACTCGACCCAACGGAACGCCTGTTCCAGTCCCAAGCCCAACGTCGTGATGGAGGTCGTGGTGTAGTTGTCGGAAAAAGCGTACATGTGACGGATGTTGCTCAGCTCCAAACCGTTGCGTCGCTGCGTCCAATCGTTCACCAACTCGTTGTGGAAGGCGTTCGCCGTGACGCGGCCTTTCGGAATCTGGTAATCGATGAGCAGACTTCCGCCAAAGCGGCTGCGGCGTACCGAATTTTCCTGCAGGTTCAGGCTCGTCACCGTGGGCTCGAGCAAGTTGTTATTCTGCGGATTGGCGAACAGCTCGTATCCGCCTGAGAATTGGTCGGCCGACCGGTTGTAGCTATCGGCATTCACCGTGACGATGGCGCCGAGTTTTTTTTCGGGGAGGAAGCGGTTGCTCAACGTGCCCACGAACTTGTAGTTGTCGTAAGTCTCCTGTAGGGCGGTGTAACCCCCTTGCATCTGCATGTCGATCAGCATCTTGTCGGGCGCGTTGCGAAGACGCAGATCCACCGATCCGCCCAAGGCGTCGGCGTCTTTGTCCGGCGTGAGCGCCTTGGTGACCTCGATGCCGTCGAGCATGTTCGACGAGACCAGCGACAGATCCACGCTTCGGTCGTTATCTCCCGTGGATGGAACCCGCACACCATTCACCGTCACAGTGTTGTATTTCGGAGAGAGACCGCGGATGGCGATTCGGTTGGCTTCACCGCCCGAGCGCTGAATGGAGATCCCTGGTAGACGACCGACAGATTCCGCCGCATTCACATCCGGAATCTCCTGGATGCGGTCGGAGGAGACGATGTTCGAAATGGTGTTGGACGTGCGCTGCTGGTTGATCGCACTGAGCTGGCCTCGGGCCTGGGCCGTCACAATCACATCCTGACCGACCACCCCTTGCCACTCGAGCTCCACATTCAAGGTGAAGACCTGCCCCGAGGTCAGGTTCACCTCTACTTCCGTGCTCTTGTATCCGATATAGGAGACGACTAGCACCCGGCGCCCCAGCGGAGCTCCGTTGATCGTGAAATTACCGGAGAGATCCGCCACCGCGCCGATCGATGTGCCTTCGAAAATGAGGTTGGCCCCGATGAGCGGTTCGCCGGAACCTTTTTCGGTGACTTTGCCGACCACCCTGGCCGTGCCTTGCCCCTGCAGCGAACCCGCCGCAATAAGGAAGATCAGGGCCATAAGCCCGCCTGTGATTCGAAGCGCTTCCAAGGAAGTCCGGCGTGTGCGACTCGTGTTCTGCATGGTCTGACTGATTAACGGTGGCTCGCCCCTTGCCTCGGGCGTCGTTTTATTTAATCAAATTGATTGACTAATTCTCGGGCATGATATGAGTTTCAGTCTCAACTTGTCAATAGGAAGCGCTTTTTTCATTCAAAAACACGCTTTCGGGGCGAATAACCCAAGATTTAATCTATTGTTTTTATTAATCATGCCCCTTCGCTTTTTTTACTCTCGCGCCTCTTCGGCATGCTTCGTACCTTTGACCATGCGCACCACCATCGCCCCCCTTCTGCTGCTTGCCGTCACGGTGTCGTGCGGCGGCGACCCCTACCGAGACCTTGCCAAAGAGGTCCGTTCCGAAACCCTGCGCGCCTGGAACGCCTACGAGGCCAACGCCTGGGGCTACGACGGGTACAATCCTTTGGCCGATTCGGCCCATAACTGGTATGCCGAGTCGATGTACATCACCTTGGTGGATGCTTATTCCACCTTACACATGATGGGCTTCGATCAGGAAGCCGCCCGCATCGAGGCCTTCATCGCCGATTCGGCTGATTTCAACAAAGACATCTACGTGAAGACCTTTGAAATCAACATCCGCGTGCTTGGCGGTTTGCTGAGCATGGTCGACATCACCGGAAATCCGGCGATCCTGGCCAAGGCTCAGGATCTTGGCGACCGCCTGCTGCCGG
>CAYVRS010000012.1:6781-29057 GCA_964454075.1 uncultured Chitinophagales bacterium | reverse complement strand
ATCTAAACTCTGAGTAAAACGGTCGCGCGGATCAATCCATGATCTTGCGCAGGAAAGCCGGTTGTTCCGGATTTCCCTTGGCGATCCGCTCGTTGTTCATCGAAAACGGCGACGCCTGCTCGGAACCCTCCTCGGTGGAGGACTCTTCGACTTTAGCCGGTTTGATGGACGTGATGTTGATCGGACGACGGTGGATGGCCGGGCTGTCCATCGCCTTGAGGTTCGATTCGCCTCTCCATGGATCGTTGCCACCCACACGGCGGGTCAGTCCGCCCATAGACGGAGTGCGGGGCAAAGTCACCGGTTGGGTGAAGGGCGAGTTGAGCAAAGGAGGCTGCGCCGGGTTGGCGTTCGGTTTCACACCTGTTTCGCTGAGCTCGAAGCCGGTGGCGATCACCGTCACGCGGAGTTCGTCGCCGAAGCTCTCATCCAGAACCGTACCCCAGATGATTTCAGCGCCGTCGCCGGCTTCCTGCTGCACGATGCTTGTGGCGGTGTTCGCTTCACGCATACCCAAATTGGAGCCGGCCGAAATGTTGACCAACACGTTGCGGGCGCCACGGATCGACAAACCGTCCAAAAGGGGAGAGTTGATAGCCGCACGGGTGGCCAGCTCGGCACGGTCGACGCCCGAAGCCGCGCCCGAGCCCATGATGGCGGCGCCGCCATCTTGCATGGTGGTGCGCACATCCGCGAAATCGACATTCATCAGACCCGGGAGCAGAATCAGATCCGAAATGCCTCGGGTGGCGTTGTACAGTACCTCATTCGCCATGTCGAAGGCTTCGACCAAGGTGGTGTCGTCTCCGCAAAGTTCCATCAGGCGCTCGTTCGGAATCACGATCACGGTGTCGCAGCTCTTTTTCAACTCGTTGATGCCTTCGGTGGCGTAACGGCTGCGCACACGTCCTTCGCAGCTGAACGGGGTGGTCACCACACCCACTGTGAGAATGCCTTTGCGTTTGGCGATGTTCGCCACCACAGGCGCACCACCGGTTCCCGTTCCACCACCCATGCCCGCGGTGATGAACACCATGTCGGCGCCGTCGATGGCTTCTTCGATCTGATGGCGGTTCTCTTCGACGGCTTCACGGCCCACTTCGGGTCGTGCGCCGGCGCCCAGACCTTGGGTGAGCGAAGCGCCGACCTGGATGCAATGGTCGGCCGGATTGAGTTTCAGCGCCTGGGCATCGGTGTTCAGCGCGATGTATTCGACGCTGTTGAGTCCTTTGGCGATCATGTTGGCGATGGCGTTTCCACCACCTCCTCCAACGCCGATCACTTTGATCTTGGCGTTTTCTTTGCTTTCAGCATCGAAGCTGAAACGGGTGTTCAGGCGAGTGTTCATCATATGGGTATCCTCAGGTCGTTGCTATGTGTGTGGTCTTAAAATTCTTTGAAGAAATTCATCATCTTGTCAGACATTTCTTGGATCTTCTGAGACAGCGGAGACGGACCTCCGCTCGCCGGAGCCGATGCGCCTCCGCCGACGGGTTTCGCAGGGGTGCCCTGCGTCGCGGATTTCGATTTCATGGCATGCATCACCAAGCCCACGCCCGTGGCATAGATCGGATTCTGCACTTCACTGACCAATCCGCCGGTGATGCCTCTCGGCAAGCCGATCTTGGCATCCAAGCCCAGGATTTCGGTCGCCAATGGACAGATCCCCTTGATCAGCGCGCCACCGCCGGTGATCACCACGCCGGCGCTGAGCTGGTCCCGGTAGCCGCTGCGTTCGATTTCGATGGCCACGATCTCGAGGATCTCTTCCACGCGCGCTTGGATGATGTTCGCCAGCACGCTTTTCTTGATCTCTTTCGGTGGACGTCCCGCGATACCCGGAACCGTGATCACCTCGTCGGTGGTCACCAGGTTTGCGAACGCGATACCATGCTCGCGCTTGAGTTTCTCAGCCTGGTCTTCCAAGACACTTAGGCCGATGCGGATGTCGTCGGTCACTTTCTGTCCGGCGATGGCGATCACAGCGGTATGGCGGATGGTGTTGTCTTGGAACACGGCCACGTCGGTGGTTCCACCGCCGATGTCCACCAGCACCACACCAGCTTCACGCTCTTCGTCGTCCAGCACGGCATAGCTCGACGCCAAGGGCTCGAGGATGAGATCGTTGGAGACATAACCGGCTCGTTCCACGCAACGGTGCATGTTTCGAGCGGCGGAGACCAGACCTGTGATCACGTGAACGTCGGCTTCCATCCGCATCCCGCTCATGCCGATCGGGTCGGTGATGCCGTCCTGTCCGTCCACGATGAATTCCTGAGGAATCACATGGATGATCTGCTGGTCGGCCGGAAGCGCGATGCGTTGGCAGTCTTCCAACAGCCGCTCCACATCGTTCATGGTGATTTCGTTGTCCCGGTTGCTGATCGTGATCACGCCTTTGCTGCGCATGCTGCGGATGTGGTCGCCGGCGATGCCGACGTTCACAGCGCGCACCTCGATGCCCGAGGCCAGCTGAGCCTGTTCCACCGCAGTACGGATCGCGTTCACGGTTTTGTCGATGTTCACCACCACGCCACGGTTCAACCCGTCGCTCGGGGCCTTACCGACGCCTAAAATGTTGACTTGATTCGTGTCGTTGACCGAGGCCACCACGGCGCACACTTTCGTGGTGCCGATGTCCAAGCCGACGACAATGCGTTCTTCTTCGTTCATATGCTTTCTTTGGTGATGATTTGTCCGCGGTAGCGCAGGTCTACCGACGTGAACCGGGCGATGCCTTTCTGTGGCACGACCTGTCCGTAAAAGGCGTCCCAATGACGGAGGCGTTCTTCGAATCCTTCTTTGCCGAAAAGGACCCTGACCCTGCTCTCGCTGGAGAGGGCCACCACGCCTTCGCGCGGGTCGTAAGTGGTTTCGCCGAGGGTGATGCCCGCCAGCGGACTGCCGGCGGCCGCCAGCAGGAAATCGCGTGCGATGCGGAACGCATCGCTTTTCAAGGTGTCGCCGCGCTGCACACGGAATCCGCGGAGCACAGGGACGTCTGGAGTCGCACCGTCGACCAAAGGCATCATCACGCCGTCGGCGTCGACCATGGCTTGGACGCCATCCGACACCAGCCGGGCGATGGGCTGACGCTCCTCCACCTGGATGCCCAAGGTGCCGTCCGGCCGCAGGCGCATGGAGGCGCGCTTCACATAAGGCAGTTTCTCCACTCTCGCGATGGCATCGAGATAGCCCACCGAATCGATCTCCGATCCCAGTTCGATCTGTGCGGCGCCGATCACCGCTTCAGGCTGGGTGTAGACCATCTCGGACACATCCACCGCAGTCACTTTTCCGCCTCGTGTGTACATCAGGCCGGTGACCACCGAGACCAACAGGAGCACGATGCCCAAGGCCATCCAACGGCGGTTTTTCTTGGCTTCGGGAGCCGAGGAAAGGCTTGGCGCCGCCGCTGCGGCCGGTTCGGCCGCCTCCGGCTTCGGAATGCGGACACCCATCGGGCTTCTTCTTGGGATCAAGCATCGGCTCCTCCCGTCATCCACGCCTTGGCGAACGCTTCGCCGGATTTGTAAATGTCGCCCGCCCCCATGGTGATCACCAGGTCGCCGGCACGCACCATGCGACCGAGTTCCGCGGCGATCTGGGCCTTGTCCTGCACATAGATCACGTTCTTGTGGCCGAAGGATTTCGCTTTGTCGGCGATCATCTTGCCGGACACACCTTCAATGGGCTGCTCGCGGGATGGGTACACATCCGTCACCACCAGCACATCGGCGTCGAAGAAGGACATGCCGAAGTCTTCCGCCAGCTGCTGCGTCCTTGAGTACAGATGCGGTTGGAAGACGGCCACCAGGCGCTTGTCTTTCCAGCCGGAGCGCGCGGCCTGCAAAGTGGCTTTCACTTCGGTGGGATGATGCGCGTAATCGTCGACGATCAGCGTGTCGCGGGCTTCGGCTTTCACTTGGAAGCGGCGGAAGACGCCGCTGAAGCGGGAGAGTCCGCTCATGATGCGGTCGAAAGGAATGCCCAGCTCCAAGCCCACCGCCACGGCGGCCAGCGTGTTGCGCACGTTGTGCTCGCCCGCGGCGCGGACGCCCACCCGGCCCAGGGTCTCGCCATCCAGCACCACATCGA
Source organism: uncultured Chitinophagales bacterium (assembly GCA_964454075.1). GTDB lineage: Bacteria > Bacteroidota > Rhodothermia > Balneolales > HLUCCA01 > CAMTWZ01. The sequence goes on along the minus strand of CAYVRS010000012.1, from coordinate 24,959 downwards.
ACGACATGACCAGGCCTTGGCTTTCGATGTTCGCGGGACGCAGCCGGGCCTGCGGCGTGTAGCCGTAGGTCATGGTGCGGCGATGGATGTGCGGTATCACGCTGCGCACGTTCGAATCGTCCAGGCAGACGATCACCGCGCCATAGAACGGCACTTTGTTGGCGAACTCGATGAACGCGTTCTTGATGTCGGTTTCGTCTTTGTAAATGTCGAGGTGTTCCAGATCGATGTTGGTGATCACCACCAGCGAGGGCGTCAGATTCAGGAACATGCGGTCGTATTCGTCGGCCTCCACAATGAGGATGTCGCCCTTGCCGACCACCGCGTTGGTTTTGTCGAAACTGTGCACGCGTCCACCCACGATGATGGTCGGGTCGAACTCGCCGTCTTGAACCACCAGACCTGTCAGCGACGTGGTCGTCGTTTTTCCGTGCGTCCCGGCGATGCCGATGCCGAATTTCATGCGCATCAGCTCGGCGATCATCTCCCCGCGCTTGATCACCGGAATGCCTTTTTCCAAGGCCGCGCGGGTCTCGACGTTGTCTTCGGCACGCACGGCGCTGGTGTACACCACCACATCCGCTCCGTCGATGTTCTCCGCCCTGTGGCCGATATGAACCGTCGCGCCGATGTCGATCAGGCGTTGCGTGTTGTCGCTGGCCGCGCCATCCGAACCGGACACGATGAACCCGCGGTGGATGAGGATCTCGGCGATGCTGCTCATGCCGATGCCGCCGATGCCCACCAGGTGGAGATGCCGGGTTTTTCCGAAGACAGGTTGGGTGATGATGGGTGTGGTCATACGCGGAGGGTCGTCAAAAGGTCGGAGGCGATGTGGTCGGCGGCGTCGGGATAAGCCAAGGCTTTGGCGGCGGCCGACATGTTGCCTAAGGTGAGGTCGTCGTTGAGCAGGCGTTGCACGGTGGGGGTGAGTTCGCGGACCACGTCGGTATCCGAGAGGATTTCCGCCGCGCCTTGGTCCGCCACGGAACGGGCGTTGAACGTCTGATGGTCGCCGGCCACGTGAGGGGAAGGCACCAGGATCATGGGTTTGCCCACCACGGTGAGTTCGGAGATGCTTCCGGCCCCGGAGCGGCTCACCACCAGGTCGGCCGCGGCATAGGCCATCGAGATGTCGTCGATATAGGCCATCAGCCTGAGATTCGGATAGGCGCCGATATCGATCTTGGCGGCGAGGGCGGGGAAATATTTGGGTCCGCACTGCCAAAGGAGGTTCATGCCCAGATCGTGGTGAAGCGAGGCCAGGTTCTGCTCCATGGCTTCGTTCATCCGAAGCGACCCGCCAGACCCGCCCATCACCAGCAGGGTAGGGCGCGACGCGTCGAAAGAGAACGACGCGAGGGCGGCGGGGCGCGAAGCCACGGCCATGTGCGAACGCACCGGGTTTCCGTACAGCATCACCTCCGAACCGGTGAAATACCGCTTGGCATCGTCGAATGCCGTGTACACCCGCTTGGCGTGCTTGGCCAGCATCCGGTTGGTCACTCCCGGGAAGGAGTTCTGCTCCTGCACGAACAATGGGACACCCAGTTTCGCGCCCATCCATCCCACCGGACCCGCCACATAGCCGCCGCAGCTCAACACCGCGTTTGGCTTGAACCGCAGCACGAGGATGAGGCTTTGGATCAGGCTCACCAGGAGTTTCATAGGGAACAGCAAGTTCTTCAGAGTCAGTGTGCGATGGAAGCCGCTCACCCAGACTTCGGAGATCCGGTAGCCGGCCTTGGGGACGGTGGTCCATTCCATATGGGCGCGCGTTCCCGCGAACAGGATGTTGGCGGCCGGGCTTTCCTGATCGCATCCGCGATGGCGATGGCCGGATACACGTGTCCACCGGTGCCGCCTGCGGCGATGAGGATGTTCAGACTCATGCGGTCTCCTCCCGGTGGCTCTTGGAGATGTTCAGCAGGATGCCCATCAGGATGCCCGAGAAGACCATGCTGGTGCCGCCGTAACTGACGAAGGGCATGGGCAGACCGGTCACCGGGAACAGCCCCGTGGCTACCGCCGCGTTCACGTAGGCATACATCACGATGCCCAAGGTCGTTGCGACGGCAAGATGCCGGCCGAGGTCGTCACTCGCCCGCCGCGCGACGAAGAAAATGCCGCGGATCAGGATCACCGTGTACAGGATGAGGACGATCGCACTGCCGATGAATCCGTACTCTTCCGCGATGATCGCATAGATGAAATCGTTGTACGGGGCGGGAAGGAAGTCGCGCTGAGAGCTTTTTCCGATGCCGACACCCGTCAAACCGCCCCGGGCGATGGCGATGTGCGCCTGCTGGGCTTGGTAGCCGGTGTCATTCACCAAGGTCTCGCTGTTGATGTCGGCCACTTGCTCCACATAGTTTTTCAGACGGTCTTGGCGGAACGGCGACGACATGATGAGGCTCGACCCGCCGATGAGCCCCACCAGCACGAGGGTTGCGAGGTATTTCACGGGCACGTTGCCGACGAACAGCACCATGAGGGAGATCACACCCAGTACCCCGGCGCTGGAGAAATCCTCGACGGCGATGAGCGCGCAGGTGATGCCGATGTACGCCATCAAAGGCACGAACGCGCGTTGGAAATCACGGATGTACTCCGCCTTCTCGCGGCACATGGCCACGAGATAGATGAGCAGCGACACGGTGGCGATGGTCGACGGTTGGAACGAGAATCCGGCCACGTTGAGCGAGCGTTTCGCGCCCCAGACCTCGGTTCCGAACAGCGTCACGAAGAGCAGCAGTCCCCAGCTGAGGAACAAGGCCATTTTGCTGAAACCGAGCACTTTGTGGTAATCGAATTTGGAGAACACCAGCATCGCCACACCGGCGATGCCCAGTTTCACCAGGTGGCTTAGCATCAACGTGGTGGCGGTGGTTTTCTTCAATTCCGCGAAATAGGCGATGGAGGAGAACACCGCCAGCACACCGAACGCCATCAGCATCACGATCGTGGCCAGAAGCACGCGGTCGCTGGTGCGCGCCTTGCCCATGTCGCGCTCTGGCGACTGATCGAGGATGAAGGACTTGGCGTCCCGACGTGTGGATGGACTGAAGATCATCTCACAATTGGTTCACGTATTTCTTGAATTCGCGTCCGCGGTGCTCGTAATTCTCGAACATGTCGAACGAGGCGCACGCCGGACTCAGCAGCACGCTCTCCCCCCGTTTCGCCGCTTTCTTGCTCATCCGGACGGCCTGCTCCATGCTGTCGGCGACCAGGAAATTCGGGACATGCTCGCGAAGCTGGGTTTCGATCGCCGCCTTGCCTTCACCGATGGCGACGATGGTGTGCACCTTGGCATGGATCTGGGGAATGAGTTCGGAATAGTCGTTGCCTTTGTCGCGACCTCCCAAGATCAGCACCAAAGGATTCTTCACACTGTCGAGCGCATACCAGACGGCGTTCACATTCGTGGCTTTGCTGTCGTTGATGTAGCTCACACCATCGAGCATGCGCACGGTTTCCAGACGGTGCTCCACGCCTTCGAACCGCATGAGGCTCTCGCGGATGAACTCGTTCTTGATTTCACTCACACGGGCGGCCAGGGCGGTGGCCAGTCCGTTGTGGAGGTTGTGGCGGCCGCGGAGGCCGAGGTCTTCAACGAGCATCAGGAATTCCTCTTGGTGGTTGAGGTGGAAGAAAATCTGTCCGTCGCGAACGAAAATGCCTTCGTCGGGGCGCGACTCATCCGAAAAGGCCATGAAACGGGGTGCGCCAGGTTTGCCTTTGAGGGCCGCGATGAGCGGCGCCACCACAGGGTCTTCGTGCCAGTAGATGAAGACATCGCCTTCGCGCTGGTTCTCGCACATCCGCATTTTGGATGCGGCATAGTTCTCGAATTTGTATTGGTACCGGTTCAAGTGGTCGGGAGTGATGTTCAGCAGGATGCCCACAGTCGGACGGAACGTGTCGATGTGGTCGAGTTGGAAGCTGCTGATCTCAAGAATGGACGTGGTGTGAACCGCAGAGTCGAGCACGACGTCGCTATAGGCGATGCCGATGTTGCCGGCAAGGAGGTGCGGCGCCTTGGCGGTGGACCAAAGATGGTCGAGCCAGCTCGCCGTCGTGGTTTTTCCGTTGCTTCCGGTCACCGCCACGGTGCGTCCGTGTTCGAACCAGCTTGCCAGTTCGATTTCGGAATAGACCTTTTTCCCTCCGTTCAGATACGATTGCACGATCGGGGCCTCGGTTGGCACGCCGGGACTGATCACCAAAAAGTCGGCCGCAAACGCGCGGTCGGTATGTCCGCCGTCTTCGAACGCGATGCCGTCGGCGGCGAGGCGAGCCTTGGCCGTATCCGGCATCGTGCCGGAATCCGTCAGAAACACATCCGCCCCCCGGGTGCGCAACAGACGCGCCGCGGCCAGGCCGCTTTTCGCGGCACCGACCACCACCACAGGAACGTTGGACAACTCTCTCATCGCAGTTTCAGGGAAATGATGGTGAAGACCGCCAGAAGGATGGCGCTGATCCAGAAACGGACCACGATTTTCGGCTCCTTCCAGCCTTTTTTCTCGAAATGGTGATGGATGGGCGCCATCAGGAACAGGCGCTTGCCCTCGCCGTAGCGTTTCTTCGTGTACTTGAAATAGGTGGTCTGCAGGATCACCGACAGGGTCTCCATCACGAAGACGCCGCACAGGATCGGCAGCAACAGTTCCTTATGCACCATGAGCGCGACGGCGGCGATCGAGCCTCCCAAGGCGAGGGATCCGGTGTCGCCCATGAAGACTTCGGCCGGATAGGTGTTGTACCACATGAACCCGAAGCAGGCGCCCACCATGGCCGCGCAGTACACGGCGAGCTCGCCGGTGCCAGGCAGATACATGATGTCGAGGAAGTTCGAGAAGTCGACCCGGCCCGACACGTACGCCAGGATGCCCAGCGCGATCCCCGCGATGGCCGAGGTGCCGCTCGCCAAGCCGTCCAAGCCATCGGTCAGATTCACGGCGTTGCTCACGCCCGTCACGATGAAGATCACGACCGGGAAGAAGATCACCCAACCCAGCGACTCACCCAGGAAGGCGTAGTCGATATGGTAATTCTTGACGAAGGGGATGGTGGTGATGGTGCTGTAGCCTTCGAACGCGGGATGGAAATACAGGAAGGACGCCAAAACGAGGCCTACGGTGACCTGACCCGCCACTTTCAGCCGACCCATCAATCCTTTCTTGTCTTTCTTGATGATCTTGATGTAGTCGTCCATGAATCCGACGCCGCCCAAGGCCAGCATCACGAACAGGATGGGCAGGAAATACGGATTGAAGGGATCCATCCACAACAAGGTGGGGATGACCGTCGCGAATATGATGATCAGGCCGCCCATGCTGGGGGTTCCGGCCTTGGAGAAATGTCCGGGAAGGTCCACATCCAAGCGGATGGTCTCTTTGAGTTGCTTTTTCTGCAGCCAGGCGATGATGCGCTTGCCGAAGAAGATGGAGAACACGAGCGCGGTGAAGGCCGCCAAGGCGCCGCGCACGGTGATGTAAGCGAAGACGCCGAACCCGGGAGGGCTGAACACGGCATCGAGGTAGTCTAAGAGCCAGTACAGCATCAGGGCGTCCTCCGGCGGATGGCGGCGGCGGCAAGCTCCCGGTCGTCGAGCGGATGGCGCACACCTTGGATGTCTTGGTAGGTTTCGTGTCCCTTGCCGGCGATCACGATCACAGTGCTGGCATCGGCCTGCGACACACTCGCCGCGATGGCGGCCGACCGGTCGGCGATGCGCGTAAACCGTGCGGTAGCGCTGAAGCCGCGCTGCACGTCGTCAAGAATGGTCTCGGGGTCTTCGAACCGCGGATTGTCGCTGGTGATCACCATATGGTCGCAATGGCGCTCAGCGATGGCCGCCATTTTGGGTCTTTTCGTGGTGTCCCGGTTGCCGCCGCATCCGAAGACGCAGACGAGCGACTGATCCGCCGATTTGAGTGAGGCGAGAGTGCCGAGCACATTGTCAAGCGCATCGGGGGTATGCGCGTAATCCACAAACACGGCAGGGGATCCGGCGGGAGAGGGAACGCGCTCGAGCCTTCCGGGTGCACCGGGCGCGGTCGACAGCGCCGCGGCCACGTTGTTCTGGTTCAGGCCGAGGGCGACGCAGGCCAAGTAGGCTTGGCTCACATTGTAGGCGTTGAAACGGCCCGCCAGCGGACTCGCCACGATGGTGCCGTCGATGTCCAGCACCAGTCCGTCGACCGAGGAGGAGATCACGCGGATCTCGGAGTCGCCGAGTCTGACGCTCCACACGGATGCGCGGGTTCTGGCCACCATGCCGGTGCCTTGGTGGTCGTCCATGTTCACGATCGCCGTCGACGCTTTCGGCAAAGTGTCGAACAACTTGCGCTTGGCCCGCGCGTAGGCCTCCAGGGTCCGGTGATAATCGAGATGGTCGTGCGTCAAGTTGGTGAACAGCGCCACCTCGAACTTCAAGCCTTTGGTCCGGTTCTGATCCAGCGCATGGCTGGAGACTTCCATGGCTACGACCTGGCATCCGGCATCGGCCGCGCGACGCAGATCCGCCGCCAGTTCAATGGCACCCGGTGTGGTCAGTTTGCTGTCGACAGACTCGTCGTTGATGCGTTTCTCCACAGTGCCGATCAGCCCTGCGGGGATGTCCAGTCGGCGCAACACCTGCCATACCAGCGTGGAAACGGTGGTTTTTCCATTGGTTCCGGTCACACCGACCAGTCTGAGGTCTTTTTCGGGATGGCCTTGGAATGCCAATGCCAGCGGCAGCAAGACCGCCCGCGTGCTCTTCACCAAGACCACGGTCGTCGCCGAATCGTCACCATCAAAGCGTTCGCAGACCACGACGGATGCGCCTTTGGCGATCGCCGAAGCGATGTGGTCGTGTCCGTCGCTCACCGTGCCTTTCACGGCGATGAACACACCGCCTGGAACGACGTGGCGCGAATCATCGGTCAAAGCGCCGGTCGGTTCCAAGTTAGGACCCATCATCGCGACGGGTTTGCAGATCTTGAGAAGATGGCCGAGACGGATCATTTCTTCTCGCCTCCTTCCATCACAAGGATGATTTCCTCGCGTTTGCGGATCACAGTGCCTGCCGCGGGTCGTTGCGATGCGACTTTCGTGCCGCGTCCTTCGTGGTCGTAACGGAAATCCATCTGTTCGAGCAGGGCGAAGGCATCGTCGCGCGAGAGGCCTTCCACGTTCGGAACCACGTAAGTGAGCGAATCCTCTGGAATCACGGTTTCGCGATGTAGGCGCTCATCCAGGGCGAGAATGCGCTGTGTGATGTTCTTGAACACGGGTCCGGACACCACGCCGCCATAGATGCTCGTGCGGGGTTCATCCATCAGCACGAGGCAGACATACTTGGGATCTTCCGTCGGGTAGAAACCCACGAACGTGGCGCGGTAGCGGGTCTGATAGCGGCCGTCGACGAATTTCTGGGCGGTACCGGTCTTTCCGGCGATGCCGACGCCTTCGACGCGGGCGAATTCAGCAGTGCCTTGCTCGGTGAGCACGCTTTCGAAGATCGGATAGAGCGTTTCGATGGTGCCCGGCTTGATCGGGGTGCGCACCACATAAGGCTTGGTCTTCTGGATCACCTCGCCGCGTTCGTCGATCACTTCATCGACCACGTACGGTCGCATCAGTCGGCCTTCGTTGGCAAAGGCCGCATACGCCATGGCCATCTGCAAAGGCGTCACCTGAACCTCATACCCGATCGACATCCAGGGGAGGGTGACCTGCGACCAGCTGTGCGGGCGTTGCAAACGCCCCGATTCCTCACCGGGAAGATCGATGCCGGAGGGAGTCCCGAATCCGAAGTTCCGGGCGTATTGGTAATAGGTCTGTTTGTCGAGCCGCATGGCGATCTCGGCCGTCGCGATGTTCGACGATTTCTGAATCACGTTGCGGAAGTCCATCGACCCCAGCGGATCGTGGTCGCGCATCATCTGGCCGAAGATGCGTTTCTGTCCGTTGGCCGGCGTATGGAAGATCTCCCCCTCGCGGATCACGCCTTGCTCGGTGGCGGCCACGGCCGTGATCAGCTTGAAGGTGGAGCCGGGCTCGATCATGTCCGCGATCGCGAAATCACGCCGGTTTTCATCGCTGGATGCGGCCGGCCTATTCGGATTGTAGGTCGGATAGTTCGCCATGGCCTTGATGGCGCCGGTCTCCGGATCCAGCACGATCACGGTGCCGTGATTCGCCCTGGCGCGGATCACGCCTTGGCGCAATTCCTCTTCCACGATGGCCTGGATGCGCGCATCGATGGTGGTGCGGATCGAGTGTCCGGCCACCGGACGACGGCGCGGCGTGCCCACCACGGCCCGGATGCGTCCGCGGCTGTCGCGCTGCACTTGCTGCTCGCCGTCATTGCCCTTGAGCAGGTCGTGGTAGCTGGCCTCGATGCCCATCATGCCCACCACTTCATGGTTCACATAGCCGAGCGTATGCGCCGCCATGGTCTCGTAGTTGTACCGACGGCGGAAATGCTCCTCCAGAATCAATCCGCGGATGGCCAGTTCACGCAAGGCGTCGTGCCCGGCACGGCTCAAGCCGCGGTCGAGTAGCACATAGCGCGATCCTTTGGCGGCATTTCGGATCTTGCGCTCGTACTCGTCGACCGGTTTTCCGGTGAACCGCGAGAGCGTGGCGGCGATCTTGCTCAGGTCGGCACGGCTGGTGAGCGGGGCCAGCGGGTCCACAATCACGCTGTACGACACGGTATTGCTCACCAGGATGCGGTCGCTGGCATCCAGGATCAGGCCGCGTTCGGCAGGAATGGGGATGTAGTCGATGGCCTGCTCACCCCACAGCGCGCGGAGCTCACTGCCTTCGAAGATCTGGATCCGGAGCACCTGAAGCAGGATCGCCGACGGAAACAGCAGCATGATGCCCAGAACGATGAATGACCGTGTGTTCATGGCGCTCATTTCAGTATGATGTGATGGTCAGCAGGGCCGCCGTCCACCATTCCGAGTTCTTTCGCACGGATGTACACATCCGCCGGTCCGGTCATCCGTTCGTAGGTGAATCGCAGTTCGCTGTGGCGGATCTCCGCCTTGTCGAGCTCTCGATGCAACCGGTTCACATCCTTCAGGATCGCTTGTGTGGTGAACACATGCTGCAGGTACACCGCGCCCAGCACACCCGCCACCACACTGTACAGCATCACTTTCCATGCCGGGATGTGCATCGCTTTGATCGCGTTGCGGATGCGGCCTTTCGGCGCGGCTTTGGCCTGCGCCGGACGCGAGTTCACCACCGGCTTCGGACGTCCGAATTCGGACGCCGGCATCGCTTTGGGCGATTTCATGATCATGCGCCGACCTCCTTCTTCTCCGCGATGCGCAGCTTCGCGCTTCGGGCGCGGGGGTTCCGGCGGATTTCGGCCTCATCGGCCACGATCGGCTGACGCGTGATCAGCGAAAACGGTGACAAGTCGTTGCCAAAGAAATCCTTCTCCACCGTGCCGGTCAGGTTGCCGCTGCGCATGAACAGTTTCACGGGACGGTCTTCCAGGGAATGGTAGGAGATCACGGCGAGGCGTCCGCCGGGAGCGAGCAGCCGGAGGCTGGCGTCCAGCACACGCTCGAGCATGTCGAGCTCTTTGTTGACTTCGATGCGGATCGCTTGGAAGATCCGGGCCACCGATTTGAGGGCATGGGGACCCGGCGTCATTTTCTCCACCAGACGTTTGAGCGCCCAGGTGCTGTCGATGGGGCGCTGGATCACGATCTGACGGGCGATGCGTGCGCTGTGGCGCTCTTCGCCATAGCGGTAGAAAATGTCTTTGAGCGCGTCTTCGGAATAGGTGTTCACCACGGTGTGCGCAGTCAGTTCGCGCTCGGCGTTCATCCTCATGTCCAATGGCCCGTCGGCTTGGAAGCTGAATCCGCGAGCGCCTTCATCGATTTGGTGGCTGGAGACACCGAGGTCGAGCAGGATACCGCTGACGTTGCCGTGCGTGGAAGGATGAAGGAGAGTGTCCATGAAACCGAAATTGCCCTTGACCGGGTGGAACCGTTGATCACCAGATAACAGCGGTGAGGCTGCCGCGACCGCCAATGCATCGTCATCTTGATCCAACCCATACAGGGTGGCCGCAGGATCAAGTCGTTTCAGGAGCGCGGTGCTATGGCCGCCTCCTCCAAGGGTTCCGTCCACATAAATGCCGTTCACATCCGTCACCAGCCCGTCGACCGATTCAGTCAGCAACACAGGCAAGTGGTAGGGTGTGATCGACATCAGGGGTGGTTGTTGCCCATCACGTTTTCAAACATCTCCTGCCAGCTCGCATCGCTCAGGCTCTGGTCCTGTTTGTCGAGCTGGTCGGGAGACCAGAGTTCGATTCGGCTGCCGCTGCCGATGAAAATGACTTTCGATTGGATGCCGGCCCATTCGGTGAGTTTGGACGGCAGCGCAAGGCGGTTCGCGGCGTCGAGTTCAAGGTCTTCGGCGGAACGCAGGAAATTGCGGACCACGGTCCTTCCCTCAGTGGTGAAGGTGTTCACCTTGGACAGACGCTCTTCCACGATCATCCATTGATCTTCCGGATACAGATACAGACACGTCTCCAGGCCCTTCAAAATCGTGAAGCGCTCTTGGGCCGTCGGACTCAGGTACTTCCTCAGCTTCGCAGGGAAGCTGACTCGCCCTTTCGCGTCCAACGCATGTTCGTATTCACCCTTGAAACTGGGCACTGTACCGAGGATTTAATTGCTAGTTTTTGCCAAACAAGATCTGAACCGCCGATTGCCATTTTCCGACGGTGTGGTGCGATTTGGGTTATTCTCCCACTTCGTCCCACAATCTCCCACAAAGTAGGGGAAATCAACGGCGTTTGTCAATAGCCCGCGATGCGGATCATTTCAGTCCGATTGACGCACTCCACCCATCCTCTCCCTTGGGAACGGTTACACGGATCGGATGGATTGGATGTGCGGGAAACGCTCGGCATCAGGCAACCACGAATCAGAGGCGTTCTCGAAGCTGTTCCAAGCGCATCGCCTGCTCGACCGCGGAGTTTCACTTTGGCCGCTTCCGTGGTGTCGGAATGTTCGATCTGCTTCAGCTTGAGGGTGGAGGTGTCAACCGAGTGGCCAATGCCCATGTCGGATATGAGGAAGGAGTGAACGCAGTGTGCCATGTTCTCATGGTACAGCGCCGCTCCGCCACTCCGCTTCACATCTTCTGCGCGGTCGATTACAATTCTTACTCAGCGCACGATGCGGATGGCGATCTTCTGGATGTCGGCCAAGAGCCCGGCCGCGGTCACTTCCTTGCCGGCGCCCGGACCTTGGATGATCATGGGCGAGGCGTGGTAGCGTCGGGTGAAGATCGCGATCTGGTTGTCGGTGCCTGCCAAGGAGGCGAGCGGCGAGCCGCTCGGAACGGCGCTGACGCCGATGTGGATCTTGCCGTTCTCGAGGGTACCGACGTAGCGGAGCACGGTTCCGGCGGCCGTGGCCTCGGCCACGCGGCGGGTCCATTCGGCGTCGTAGGCGTCGATGCGTTCGAGGAATTCTTCGGCGGAGACGGCGCGGAGGTCGGCCGGGGTAAGGTTTTCCACGGTCACGTCGCTGCGTTCGAGACGGATTCCGGAGGCTCTGGCCAAGGTGATGAACTTGCGCACCACATCCTCACCCGACAGATCGTCGCGGGGGTCGGGTTCGGCGTAGCCGAGCTGACGGGCGAGGCGCAGGGTGGCGCCGAACGGCTCGCCCTTCTGCAGCTGGTCGAACAGGTAGGTCATGGTGCCGGAGACCACGCCGGTGACCTTGGTGATCTGGTCGCCCGAGCGGATGAGGTCTTTGATGGTCTGGATCACCGGCAAACCGGCCCCGACCGTCGTTTCGAACAGGTAATGCGTGGGCTTGCCCTGCGTGTACTCCATCAGCGTGTCGAAATACGACTGCTCGAAGGTGTTGGCTCGTTTGCTCGGCGTGGCGATGTGGATGCCGGCCTTGAGCAGCCGCGGGTAAAGCCGGGCCACTTCCGCGCTGCCGGTCACATCCACGAAGATGGTGCGGTAGGCGTAGTCGCTGATGAGGGTGGTGATGATGAGGTCCCAATCGGTGACCACTCCCTCCGCGAGCAGGCCTTCGACGGATTCAGGTTCCAAACCCGCCGGGTTCCAGATCATGCGCTGTCCGTCGCAGGCCCCGATCACCGACAAGTCGTACTCGGAGTTCTTGACCGAATTCAGCTGGCGGAGCAGTTCTGCGCCGATGGTTCCGGTGCCGGCCACGAACAGGCGCACGCGCTCGGCATGCACGCAGAAGTGGTCGTTGAGCAGCACCACGGCGGTGCGCGCCTGCTCGGCTTTCAGAACGAGACTCAAATGCCGGTTCGCCACACCTTTGGCCACGGCCAGCGGCGCGATGTTGTTCTCGCCCAGCACGGAGAGCACGGCGCCGGAGAGGCCCAAGTCATGGATGAGGCGGTCGCCGATCACGGTGACCAGGCTCACCTGGTCCATGGTGATGGGCTCGTCGATCAGGCCCTTGCGGTATTCCGGCTCGAAGGCCTTGTACAGCACCTCGCGTGCCAGCGATTCCGAGTGCTCGGGGATGGCGAAGGTGATCCCGAAATCGGCCGATGCCGCCGAGTTGAAGAGCACGTGCACGCCCGATTCGCGCAAAGCATGCATCGCCCGCGGAAGCAGTCCGTCGATGCGGTCCAGCCCTTTGCTTTTCAGGCCGAAGAGCAGGACGTCCTTTTTCATCGACACCGATTTCAGCATCCCGTTCGTCCGGCTGTACTCGTGGGTGATGAGGGTGCCTTCGTGGTCCGGCTCGAAGGAGTTCTTGATGAGGATGGGGATGTTCAGCTCTTCGAGCGGCAGCACGGTGCGCGGATGCAGCACTTTCGTGCCGAAATGCGCCATTTCGGCGATTTCGGCATACTGGAGGCGGGGGATGGTGACCGCCGTCGACGCCACGTTCGGGTCGGCGGTGAGCACGCCGTTCACATCCGTCCAGATCTCGACGACATCCGCGCCGAGCGCTTCGCCCATCAGTCCGGCGGTGTAGTCGGAGCCCGAGCGGCCCAAGGTCGTGATCTCGTTGTCGACGGTGGCGCCGATGAAGCCGGTGATCACCGGCACGGTGCCGTTCACCGGTCCCAGCAATTTCTTCACCAGCTCGATGGTGATGGCGTTGTCGACATCCGCATCGCCGAAGCGGTTATTCGTGCGCACGAAATGATGCGATTCGTAGCTCTTGGCTTTCACGCCCTCTTCACGCAGGGCGGCGGCGAAGATGCGGCAGGAAAGCCGCTCTCCGAACGAGAGCACGTGGTCGCGCTGCTTGGCGCTGATTTTCCCAGCCGTGCGGATCACCTGCAGCAGGCCGAGGAATTCGTCGAAGAGTTCGTTCAGGTCGCGCAGGAGGTCGGCCGTGTCGGCTCCGGTGGTCAGCTCCTGGGCCGAATCATAGTGCCGCTTGCGGAGGTGGTCGAAGCGGGCCGACCACTGCGGATCGTTGCCGCAGGCCTTGTCCATGATCGCGATGAGTTCGTCGGTGACGCCGCCCAAGGCCGACACCACCACCGCCACTTTCGATTGCGCGAGCTGACGCTGCACGATGGCGACCGAATTGCGGATGCGTTGAGGCGTGGCGACCGAGCTGCCGCCGAATTTCAAGACGTGTAGTTTCACTTCTGGCTGTGGATGAGATGTTCAAAGTGGCGATACGCCTCCACCATTTTCGGAAATTCGATGAGGAAGGCATCGTGGCCTTCGTCGGAGGTCAGTTCGAGATACGTCCCATTCCCTAACAAGCGGGCGAGTTCTTTTTGTTCCGAGGGCCAATACAGCACGTCGGAGGAGATGCCGAGGACCAACGCGGGGATGGTGATGCGGCCCAGAACCTCGTCGAAACTGCCGCGACCGCGGGAGACATCGTGCGAATCCATGGCCTGGGTGAGTCGCACATAGGTGACCGCATCAAACCGGTCGACCAATTTCCGGCCTTGGTAATTCAGGTACGATTGCACCTTGAGAAGATCGTGGGAGCCGGATTGGGGCTGGCGGCCGAACCGGTCTTCGAACGAGGACGCGCTGCGGTAAAACACCATGCCCATCTGTCTGGCGGCGGAGAGTCCGGCGGCAGGGGGCGCGTCGGGCGCGTAATGGCCATCCAGCCAACATCGGTCGGCATAAATGGCTTGGCGTTGCGCTTCCCCGATGGCGATGGCCCAGGCCGAATGGGCCTTGCCCATGGCGATGAGCATCATTGTTTGGACGCGGGTGTCCATCACGCTCCATTCGAGCACTTGCATGCCGCCCATCGAGCCGCCGATGGCCAGTTCGATGGACGTCACGCCGAGCGCGTCGAGCAAGATCTGCTCCACGCGGACCATGTCGCGGATGGTGACGACCGGGAAATCGCCACCACGGACACGACCGGTCCGTGGACCGGTCGTGCCGTAGCAGCTCCCTAAAACGTTCGAGCAGACAATGAACTGGCGCGTCGGATCCAGGATCCCCTCCGCGCCGAACAAGCCTGGAAACCATTCATCCGCGGCCGCGTGACCCGTGAGGGCGTGGCAGACGAGCACGGCGTTGTCCGCCGCCTCATTGAGCGTGCCCCAGGTCTTGTACGCGATCTCCAGCTCGGAAAAGGTGTGACCCGATTCCGTGGTGAAGGGATGGGGATGGTGATGGATCCGGATGCCTTCGTTCATCGCCGCGATCAGACTCCTACCGCCTTGAAGGCTTCGTCGAAGTCGAACAGGATGTCGTCGATGTGCTCCAAGCCCACCGAGACGCGGATCAGGTCGCTGCTCACGCCGCTGGAGACTTGCTCCGCGTCGGTCAGCTGCTGGTGCGTGGTGGATGCGGGATGAATGACGAGTGTTTTCGCATCGCCCACGTTCGCCAGGTGGCTGGCCAACTGCAGGTTTTCGATGAAGGTGCGTCCCGCCTCATAGCCGCCTTTGATGCCGAAGGTGAGCACCGCGCCGAATTTGCCGGGCTGCAGGTACTGCTTCGCCCGCTCGTGGTACGGATGGTCTTCGAGTCCGGCATAGCTCACCCAAGCCACGGAATCGTGCGCCTGGAGCCATTTGGCCAGTTTCAGGGCGTTCTCGGTGTGGCGTTCCACCCGCAGTGACAGGGTTTCCAAGCCTTGCAGCAGCAGGAAGCTGTTGAACGGCGACTGGCTCTGACCGAAATCACGCAGGCCTTCCACACGGGCGCGGATGGCGAACGCGATGTTTCCGAACGGACCTTTGTCGCCGAACACTTCCCAGAAATTCAAGCCGTGGTACCCGGGCGAGGGCTCGGTGAAGAGCGGGAATTTCCCGTTGCCGTAGTTGAAGTTTCCGGCATCGATCACCACGCCGCCGATCGACGTTCCGTGGCCGCCGATCCATTTCGTGGCCGACTCGACCACGATGTTCGCGCCATGCTGGATGGGACGCGCGATCGCGCCACCCGCACCGAACGTGTTGTCCACGATCAGCGGAATGCCGTGTTTTTTGGCCAGGGCGGAGAGTCCGTGGAAATCAGGCACGTTGTTGCGCGGATTGCCGATGCTTTCCACATAAATGCCTTTCGTGTTCTCGTCGATCGCGGCTTCGTAGGCGGCGACAGAGTCTTCCTCCACGAACTTCACGTGGATTCCAAGGCGTGGGAGCGCCACTTTGAACTGGTTGTAGGTGCCACCATACAGGAAGCTGGTGGAGACGATGTTGTCTCCGGCTTGCGCGATGGTGGTGATGGCCAGGAATTGGGCGGCTTGTCCGGAGCTCGTGGCCACAGCCGCGACTCCGCCTTCAAGGGCGGCGATGCGCTTCTCGAACACATCCGTCGTCGGATTCATGATCCGCGTGTAGATGTTGCCGAAATCCTTCAGCGCGAACAGCGTGGCGGCATGTTCGGTGTCGTTGAAGACATACGAAGTGGTCTGGTAGATCGGAACGGCGCGTGAGTTGGTGGCCGGATCCGGAGCTTGGCCTGCATGAAGTTGCAGGGTTTCGAATTTGTAAGAACGGGGTCTGCGAGAGTTGGACATGATGGATTTCCCTAACAGTTGTTTTTTTGTATAAGAATATTATGCGCTCGTGTCGGAGTGTGGGCGGATCAGGAACTGGTGATCCACCTTCATACATCGCTCCTGGATGAAGGCGATTCCGTGTGATTCGACTTCCGCTTTGAGGTCGGGATGGTCGCCGGTGCCCAATTGGCACCAGATCACTTTCGGGTTGAGCTTGAGCGCTTCGCGCACGGTCGCCGGGATGTCTTCGGGGCGACGGAAAATATCGACCGCATCCACGTGGTCCGGAATGCTGGCCAGATCGGGGTAGCAGGTCTGGTCGAGCAGTTCGGTGGCGGTGGGGTTCACCGGAAACACGGTATAGCCCGCGTTTTTGAGATACCGGGCCACGAAATAGCTGTCTTTCTGCACATTCTTGGAGATGCCCACCACCGCGACGGTCTTGATCTGCTGGAGCAGGACTTCGACACGGTCGGTCTCGTCGGCCAGCTCGGGCGTGGCGTACATCTTCTGGTCGTACCAGCTGTTGAATGTGTTTTTCATGGTCGGATGGTGGTCAAAAAAAAAGTTCCTCTTCCGCGCTTCATTGAAGACGACAGAAGAGGAACTTTCACAAAAGATCCACCTTCTCTCATCTTCCCCAGAACCAGCGAGGCTGTTCTGAGCAGGATTTAGCACCTGTCCCCTTCGCGTAGAACGCTCAGGGCGGTTGCTAAGACTTCATCGGGCCTGTCCCTCCGTCTTTCTTGATAAGAGCTGATTCAAAACAAAGAACACCGCATAAAAAAAGCCCTTCAAGACATTGGAGGGCTTAGCGGATGATCACGTCGTCACACCGATGCCCTGTCTAGCGACAGCACATCAAACACATCACAGAGGCGGTGGAGTTCGTTATCATTGCATCAATAATACGGGCATTTTGCGTTTTCCCGCAAGCCTGTTTTTCAGGAGTACCCGAATCCCCGCAAAAACGCGTCTTTATCGCGCCATTTCTCGCGCACTTTCACAAACAATTGCAAATTCGCACGGCGACCGGTGAACTCTTCGATGCTTTTTCTGGCCGCGGTTCCGAGGCGCTTGAGGGCGATGCCGCCTTTTCCGATGAGGATGCCTTTCTGAGAATCGCGCGAGACGACGATGTCGGCATGGATATGGTCGATCTCAGGGGCTTCTTCATACGACACGATGTCGACCGCCACCGAGTACGGAATCTCTTCGCTGTACTGCAAAAAGACCTGCTCACGGATGAGTTCGGCCACGAAGAATTTCTCCGGATTCTCGCTGAGCTGATCTTTCGGATACAGCGGCGGAAACGGAAGCAGCCGGCGGGTGATGGCGTCGAGCAGGGTGTCGAGTCCGCTGTTCATCTTGGCCGAGAGTTCGAGCACGTCGGCATAGTTGAAGGCCGCAGTGAGGGTGGTTTTCGCCTTGGCGATGGTGTCGGCATCCGCCAGGTCGCATTTGTTCAATCCTAGAATCACAGGCTTGCCCACGCCCCCGAGCTGCTTCTGCACGATCTCGACATCGTCGGGGTACCGCACATCCACCAGATGAAGCACGACGTCGGCGTCGCGCGTGGCCGAGGTCACGGCTTTCATCATGGCTTCCTGAAGCTTGTACCGCGGATCGATGATGCCCGGCGTGTCGAGGAAGAGGATCTGCCGGTCGTCGTCGGAGTAAATGCCCAGAATGCGGTGCCGGGTGGTCTGCGCCTTATGCGTCGCGATGGCCAGCTTCACACCCAGAAGTGAGTTCAGCAGGGTCGATTTTCCGGCGTTCGGGCGGCCGACGATGGCCGCGTAGCCGGATTTGTGGGCGTCGCTCATCGGTGAGCGGTGATGATGTCGGCCATCTGCCGCACGCTGCTGGCCAAGCCATGGATCAGCGCATGGGCGATCAGGGCATGGCCGATGCTGATGTCGTGCAGATACGGGACTTCCGCCAGGAACGGACGGATGTTCGAGAAGGAGAGTCCGTGTCCGGCGTTCACCACCATGCCCGCTTGATGGGCGAGGACGGACGCGTCGCGCAGGCGCTTCAATTCGTGCTGGATGGCGTCTTCGTCCACCGCTTGGCAATAGGTGCCGGTATGCAGTTCGATGGCCTCCACGCCGAGTTTGTGCGCCAATTCGATGTCGTGCGGATTCGGATCCACAAACAGGCTGATGCCGATCTTGCGTTCTTTCAGG
>CAYVRS010000012.1:0-6771 GCA_964454075.1 uncultured Chitinophagales bacterium | reverse complement strand
AATCATCGAAGACCACGCGCATGGGAAGTCCGCCTTCCGTGGTGCGCTCTTGGCGGCTTTCCGGCACGAGCGTGGCCAGATGCGGCGCGATCTGCGCGCAGATGCCGAGCATCTCGTCGGTGGCGGCCATTTCGAAATCGAGGATGCCTTTGACGGAGTCTTTCAGCCGGTAGACGTCGTCATCGTGGATGTGGCGCCGGTCTTCACGCAGATGGAAAACGATGCCGGCCGCGCCGTTCGCTTCGGCGATGGCCGCCGCCTCGATGGGATCGGGCGAGCCCTCGCCACGGGCATTGCGCAAGGTAGCCACATGGTCGATATTCACAAGCAGTTCCATGGCCCAAAAGTAGGGCGTTTTTTCGTAGTTTTCCGCATCCATGAAAGTCATCGACCATTACGCCGCAAGCTCCGAGCCGCTCATCTCGTTCGAGATCATTCCACCCAAACGGGGGGGATCCATCCAGACCGTATTCAACGCGCTGGATCAGGTGATGCGCTTCAAGCCGCCTTTCATCGACATCACGTCCCACGCGGCGGAAGCCGATTTCCGCGAATTTCCCGACGGCACCATCAAGCGCCAGATCAAGCGGAAGCGTCCGGGCACGATCGGCCTGGCGGCCGCGCTCAAGCACCGCTACGATGTGGATGTGGTGCCGCATCTGATCTGCAAGGGCTTCACCAAGGAGGAGACCGAAGATGCGCTGATCGAGCTCAATTATCTCGGCATCGAGAACGTGCTGGCCATCCGAGGCGACGACCACGCCGTGCCGAAGCCGCACAACAAGGACCGCCAGGTGAACGAGTACGCGGTGGACCTGGTTCGCCAAATCGAGGCCATGAACCAGGGCCAGTACCTGGAGGAACTGATGGACGCCCATCCGACCAATTTCTGCATTGGTGTGGGCGGCTACCCGGAGAAGCATAAGGATGCGCCGAACATGGCGTCGGACATCCGCCGCCTGAAAGAGAAGGTCGACGCCGGCGCCGATTACATCGTGACGCAGCTGTTCTACGACAACGCCCATTATTTCTCGTTTGTGGATGCGTGCCGCGCCGCGGGCATCACCATCCCCATCATTCCGGGCATCAAGGTGCTCACGCGCGAGCAGCATCTGAGCACCTTGCCGGGCATCTTCCATGTCGACATCCCCGTGGAGCTGTGCGAAGCGGTGACCGCCGAGCCTTCGCGTGCCGCACACCACGGCATCGAATGGGCCAAAAAACAATGCCTGGGTCTGCTGGAAGCGGGTGTGCCGGGCTTGCATTTCTACATCATGGCCGATCCGAACCCCGCGATCCATGTCATCGACTCCTTGCCGATTTCCCAGAATGCGACGGTTTGAGCTGACCCTGATGCTGCTGGTGCTGGCCGTGGCGTCCGCCTGCGCGCCCACACGCACCCTGCGCACCTCCGAGATCGAACAGAAACTGATGCAGGCCCACGAGGATTGGCGCGGCACGCCGTACCGCTTGGGCGGCACCACGCGCAACGGCATCGACTGTTCAGCCTTCGTGCAGACCGTGATGCGCGACTTTCTGAACCAGGAGCTGCCTCGCAGCACCTCGGCGCAACTGAGGATCGGGTTCCGGATCCGTCCGCAGCAGATCCAATCGGGCGACCTCGTCTTTTACCGCACCGGCCGGCGCACGCTGCATGTAGGCATCTACATCAGCGACGGGCGCTTTCTGCACGCCTCCACCAGCAACGGCGTGATGATCTCACGGATGGAGGAGACGTACTGGGTCCGCCGATTCATCCAGGCCCGCCGCATCTGACCGCGCCTTTTTGCGGCGCTTGAGCGCGGCGGCGGCCTTGGTATAGCCTCCCGCCGAGCCGTCCACGAAGTGCACGTGGTTCTTCATGTACCCGAAGAGCAGGCAGGTGATCATGGCCGTGGGAGAGCTGTTCAGTCCGTACACGAGCTTTCCTTGGCTGTAGCGGATCGACAGCCATTCTTCAAGCCGCTCGCGCTGCGCTACGGTTCCGGACATCACCAGGCGGATCACGCCGTCGAACTTCTTGAAATCGGTGTTGTTCGACAGGTCCGTCTTGTAGGCGCCCCAGTCGGTGGTCTGCGTGCGGATCTTCTTTCGCATCAGATAGTCGCCCGTCACCTTCATGATGCGCATGTGGACCCAGTACCGGATCTTGGTGAGCACCGATGCGCCGACGGTGCGAATACGGCGTTCGATGGACAAGAACCGGTTGTTCCAGGTCATCTGCAACAGCGTTTCGTCGATGGGCTTCCAAAGATCGTCATTACCGAAGATCTCCCGGATCTTCGCGATCACGCGTTCATACTCAGTGACATCGTCCGATTCCACGATCAAGGCGATGATTTCGCCTTTGGTGCTGGGGATGTTCTGCCAGCGGCACTCGAGTCCGGTCACATCCGCGTCCGTGGCGAGGCCTTCTCCGGACAGCACGAAGGGCGCGTCGGGGTGGTCGGATTTGACGGCGGCTTCCGCGAACGCGATGCCTTTTCCGGTGAACACAGCCTGATTGAAGTATTCGGAGATGCGGAGCCGCGCCACGCCCACATCCAGCCCGTGCGCCCGGATGTGCGACATCGGTACCATTCCGACGCGAAGGTCGAGCTTGAATTCGGAGGCGGCGATGCTTCGGATGCCAAGCAGGGAGCGGGCCGCCGCGTCTCGCAGCTCAGGCGGAATGAGGAGGGTGGCCCCATCCCCTCCGAACATGAACGGGATTTGGAAATCACCGACCAGGTTGAGCACGGCCATCACGGAGATCGCGCCGACGGCGTTCACTTCCTTGTAGCGGCCTTGGTCGATCGCCTGGGTGGAATTGGTGACGTCGGTGATGGCGATCCACCAATCGTCCGGCAAAGGACGGTACACGCCGGGCTCAAGGATGTCCTTGAACTCCTCGAGCACTTCCAGCGATTGAACGAACTCGAGGTGCCTCACTTAAGGCTTCTTGTTGACGCGCTCGGCGTTTTCCTGGATCATGCGGATGCGCTCGGCATTGAGCGATTCATTCATGCTGCGCGTCGGCTGCGTGAACCGCGTCGGGATGGTGGGCAGCAATTCGGCCTTGATGATGATGACCAGTTCGCGGTGCTGCACGTCGACCGAGTTGTAGCCGAAGAGGTAGCGCAGACCGAGCACCCAAGGCGGGAGGTCTTTGAGGACGGGAACGCCGCGTCGCACGGTGCTTTCCGAGGTCTCGAACAGGCCCGCGATCACGGTCGATTCGCCGCTGTTGAGCAGAGCCACGGTCTGGGCTTGCTGCTTGTTGATGATGATGGTGATCGGATCCGGAAGCACGGAGCTGCGCTCAGCCTCGATGGTCAGATAGATGAAGGAGGTGTCGTTCTGCACGATCACCGTGGGCACCACTTCCAGGATGGTGCCGGTGCTCACGAAGTTGTCGATCACGTTTCCGGCGAAATCACGCTGCTTGATGGAGAAATCCTGGCCCACCTGGATGCGGCCCGTTTCGCCGTCTTTGACCTTGATGCTGGGTGAGGAGAGGATGTCGCCGACGTTGTTCGATTCGAAGGCGCTGAGCAGCGCGGAGAGTTCGTAGCCGCCGCCGATGCTCTGCGGCGGAAGTTCCATCGAGAAGACGTTCTGGCTCACATTGGCCGCGCCGATGTTCGTGATCTGCACGATGCCGTCTTTCAGGGTACTCCAGTCCACGCCGATTTCACGAAGGGCCCGGCGGTCGCCTTGGAAGAAGGTGGCGGAGATGGACACTTCGCGGCTGCCGAGGGTGGCTTTCGGGGCGGGTGCGTCGGCCGCGGCCGCGACCACGCTCGGGTCGATCTTCGGTGCGATTTCGAAATAGGTCGGATACTCGACCACCATCACGTCATTGAAATTCACGATGTACTCGAGCGCCTGACGCCAGGCCATGTTCGGGATGTTCAGACCGATGGCCCCGGTGCGTCCCGATTTGTCCACGATGATCTTGTCTTGGAACCGTTTGGCGAAGCCGTTGAGCACTTCGACGGCTTGCGGGAAGGTGGTTTCGCGGCCGAGGGTCACCAGTTCTTCCGGATTCACATACTCCCGCACTGGAAGTCCGACTTGTGCCGCTGCCGGACGCGCCGCCAGTACGAGCAGAAGAAGCGTAAGATGGAGGAGGTGTTTCATGGGCTTATTTGGGATTGGTCGGCTGTCCGATGCGTAAGGTCATGGTCTCTTCGATACCGCCTTTGTTTAGGCGGAAGGTGGCGCTGCCGGACGATTGGCTCACGCGTTCCAGGAATCCGAGGTAGACGCGCCCGCCCACGTCGATGCGCACCATGCGTCCGGTCTGATCCACGATGAACGCGGAACCGGCGGTGACGGCGACCAGGCGCGACGATTCCAGATTCGACAGGTTGTCGGTGTTGCTCGGTATGGCGTGGATCAACGGGGCAAAGGGGTTGTGGCGTAGGCCGGGAATCTCGTTGAGGATGGTCCTCAACGACGACGTGGTGGTGGTGCCTCGTGCGTAGTAGACCCGTGCCGTAAGAATGAACACAACATCCTGCAACTCATCCGGAGCGGTCTTGGGTTGAATCTGCAACTTGATCACTTTCATGATCGGCCGGCTCTGTTCGATGCGGCTCAGGAACGCATAGAAATTCCGGTAGGAGGAGGCGCCGTCGAGCTGGATGGTGACGTAGCCGTGCATGTCGCTGACCAACGAATCGATGGTCGAGAAATTCATCTGTGTGAAGGCGGGGCCGTCGTTCAGCCTCCGGATGAAATCGTAGATCTCCGCGACATTGTTCGAGGCGAACAGTTCCTTGTTGTAATTCTCCTTGCGGTACAGGCTGCGGATGTACTGCTCGCGCACCAGATTGAATGTTTCCGATTTCGCTTTGAAGGTGGCCAGGTCCTTCTGACGGTCGGCGATCACCTTGTCGTAGGCCTCAAGCTCCTTGTTCGGGAACTGGTCCAGGTACACCCATCCACCGGCGATCATGATCACCAAGGTCGACAGCAGGATCAGCGTGTTGCGTAAGGCGTACGACATTCAGGGTCAGTTTTGGATGATGCCGCCTTTCACGGACGTCTCCTGTCCGGTCAGGTCGAGTTTAGGGGGTTCCACCGGGAGCGGTGAGATGAGTTCAGGGCGGTTCGTGATCGAATGCACCTGGATCAGGAATTCATAGATCTTGGATTTGCGCTCTTCCTTCTCGATGACCTGCTGGATCACCGCATTGTCGAACAGGTTGCTCACTTTCGCGATGCGGTCGCGGTATAGGCTGAAACCTTGGATTACCATCGTCTTTTCATCATACTGGATGTTCTGGATCCAGACCCCTTGGATTCGGGACACCTCTGAATTCAAGAGGCTCAGCGTGTACGACCAAGTCTGTGTGTTCTTTGCCAGGGTGTCGAGCAAGGCGGTGTTCACATCCAAGGCACCCATCTCGAGCGTGAGCTGGTCGACCACGTTCGACAGCACTCGGTTCTCGCTGATCTGCTGGTTCAGATTCGGGATGGTGGCGATCCGCTCTTCGATAAGATCCAGCCTCGATTGGTAGACTTGGTTGAACATGAACGGAAACACGGCGATCAGACCCAGAAGGATGTAGCCATGCCAGTTCAATTTGAAGACCGCTTGGCGAGTGAGCACATAAGGCGGAATCAGCGAGAGTTTGGGGAAGGCCGCGGCGTCGTTGCCGGTGGCTGACCATGCCGCGGCGATCGCCGTCGCATAGGGAAGCGCATCGTCGGTGAGCGCTTCAGGTAAGATCACTTTCAGCGGATTGAAGGCAAGCTGGCCGATCTGGACTTCCATGAATTGCTCTTCGAGGAAGGTGACGGCTTTTCCTTGCACCGTATCGCCGGTGAGTACGATGCGGTCGATCGTGGGCAGCTGACCGCGATCGAGTTCGAACAGCAGCTTGCTGAAGATGGTTTTCATCACCCGGCTCGATTTGGAGCCTTCGTTGATGGTCGGAAGGATGCTGACGATTTCCGATCCATGCATGATGATGACCTGCGTGTGCTGGTCATGGATATGGATCACCACCGTGTATTCGGGATCGCTGATGTAGTAGTTCGCGTTGATCAGGCCGACCAGGAACAGCTCCTCCGGCTTGATGTCGCGGATGAACATTTTACCGCCGTACAATCCCAGGGCGTCGTCGATGATGTTCAGCAAGGGATTCACGCCATCGAAGGAGCTTACCACCAAGGCGCCGTCGTGGTCACGGATCACCGAGGCGAAATTGTCTTCGGTCAGTGGCTTCTCATACACGCTGGTGAGCCGTTCAAGGATCAGCGCCTTGAGGTCTTTCTTCTTGCGCTTCCTGTAATCGGCATCCGTGAAGATCTGGTGCAAGGCCATGCCGGAGGGGATGGCCAAGGAAAGATTCACCGTCTTCGGACTCAGGGCCGCCAGCAGGTTCGCGACCAAGGCTTCGTTCGTGGTGGCTATGAAGCCGTCGTCCACGCCTTCCTCGGTCATGTCCCAGTTGCTGGTTTCAACGGATTTCGGGGCGTCTTCCTCTTCGGTGCCGAAAATGAGGTCATCGAAATCATCGACCACATCGCTGACTTTCTCAGGCGCTTGCGCGGCCGCATCCGTCAATGAACGCGGCAGCTCGTGGGTCATCAGCTGCTTGACCATTATCTGCTTTTTCCCGGCTTCCACCACCGCGATGCGGAGGCGGTTGCCGTCGAGGGACAGTCCAATGAATTCGCGTCTAGCCAAGCAAATCCTTCATACGTTTCTTGTTGTTCGCGTAATTATAGGCTTCTTCGATCGAAATCACACGTTCGTCGACCAATCTTTTCAGATCC
>CAYVRS010000011.1:28426-29112 GCA_964454075.1 uncultured Chitinophagales bacterium | reverse complement strand
GTAGGTTTCCAGAATGGCCGACATCACACGCGGTAACGCGAGTCCGGAACCGTTCAACGTGTGAACCAATTGCGGCTTCCCGTTTTCGTCACGGTAGCGGATTTTCATCCGCCGCGATTGGAACGCCTCGAAATTGGAGCAGGAGCTCACTTCCAGCCAGCGTTTCTGTCCGGGGCTCCACACTTCCAGATCGTATTTCTTGGTCTGGGTGAAGCCCATGTCGCCGGTGCACATGAAGAGAGTGCGGTAGTGCAGACCGAGGCTCTCGAGCAATCCTTCGGCGTCTTTGCGAAGCGATTCCAGCTCTTCGTAGCTCGTCTCCGGGTGCACCAGCTTCACCAATTCCACTTTGTCGAACTGATGGAGGCGGTTCAGGCCGCGCACATCCTTCCCGTAGCTGCCCGCTTCACGGCGCCAGCACGGGGTATAGGCGCAGTATTTGACGGGGAGCGTGGTCAGGATCTCATCGCGATGGAAGTTCGTGACAGGCACTTCAGCGGTCGGGATGGCGAAGAAGCCGTCACGGGGCATGGTGTACATCTGATCTTCCTTGTCAGGAATCTGCCCCGTGCCGCGGGCGGAATCCTCGTTCACGAAATACGGCGCTTGAAGCTCCTGGTAGCCGTTCTTCGCGCCTTGGTCCAGGAAATAGTTGATGAGCGCACGCCGCAGCCGCGCGGCCGGAC
>CAYVRS010000011.1:28092-28416 GCA_964454075.1 uncultured Chitinophagales bacterium | reverse complement strand
ACCCACATAAAAGGGAAATCCCGCACCGGTCACTTTCACGCCGCGCTCGAAATCGATCCAGCCGTGCTCTGACACCAGGTCCCAGTGCGGTTTGCGCCAATCGTCGGTCAAGGCCTCGCCCCAAGTATGCACCGTGACGTTGTCGTCTGGCGTGGCGCCGACCGGAACCGACGGATGCGGCACGTTCGGAATGCGCAGAAGCAGATCGTTGCGCTGGGTTTCCGCCGATTCGACAGCGGCATCCAGATCCTTGAGCCGTTCTTTCGCGGCGGCCGTTTCGGCGATGATGACCTGGGCCTCGTCTTTCCGGCCTTGCGCCATAAG
>CAYVRS010000011.1:8886-28082 GCA_964454075.1 uncultured Chitinophagales bacterium | reverse complement strand
CGGAACCAGAAATCCACTCTGCAACATGAGCTGAAGTAGTCCAACGGTTTTGAGTGTTATACTTTTACCACCAGCATTTGGTCCCGAAATCACAATTACCCGATGCTCCTGATTCATACGAATGGTCTGAGGGTAGGTGGTTAGCCCCTCCTTCAAATTCGATAAATAGAGGAGTGGATGGTAGGCATCAATCATTTCCACTGTTCTAGATTCAGAGATACTCGGCAGCACGGCATTGAGTGCTAGAGCCAATTTGGCCTTCGCTGACACCAAGTCGATGTCGGTCAGGAAAAATTGAAATTGTCTGAGTTCTGGGGCAAAAGTGCGCATTACGGCAGTCAGCGTCTTGCGGAGCTGGTCGGCTTCGCTCTTGAGCTTGCGCCAACTCTCGTCGACGCCGAGCACCTCATCGACGATGGAGGTCTCTTTCTCGCCTTTGTTCAGCATGCCTTGCTTGACCAAGGCGGTGTTCTCACGGATATAATGGATGTCGAGCATTTAGTTGACTACGATATTGATGATGCGTTTCGGCACGAAGATCTCTTTGACGATGGTGCCGTTGTCCAGATAGCGGCGAGCACCGGGCTCGGCTTTGGCCAACTCCATCACATAGGCTTTGTCGTCGGCTCTGTCGGCCGGAATGGTGAGTTCCGCACGCACCTTGCCGTTGATCTGAACCGCATAGGTGAAGGTGTCGGAGACGAGGTAGCTCGAATCCCACAACGGCCAAGGCTCATAGGCCAATGTCTCAGGATGTCCCAAGCGGCGCCAGAGTTCCTCCGCCATGTGCGGCGCGAACGGACTCAGCAAGAGCACGAAGGTCTCCATCATCGATTTGGCACGCACATCCCATTTCATGGCTTCGTTGTTGAAGATCATGAGCTGCGAGATGGCGGTGTTGTAGCGGCCGTTCTCGATGTCTTCCGTCACTTTTCGGATGGTCTCGTGAAGCACTTTGAGCTGGTCGCGGGTCGGTTCGGCCTCCTTCAGCTCATCCGCCAGACGGTCTTCGAATTCGTCGTGGAACACGCGCCAGGTGCGTTTCAGGAATCGGTAAACCCCTTCCACCCCGTTCATGCTCCAAGGTTTGACCTGCTCCAGCGGCCCCATGAACATCTCGTACAGACGCAGCGAATCGGCGCCGTACTGTTTCACGACATCGTCGGGATTGATGACGTTGCCGCGTGATTTGGACATCTTCTGATTGTCTTCGCCCAGGATCATGCCTTGGTTGACCAGTTTCTGGAACGGCTCCTTGGTGCTGACCACACCGATGTCGTACAGCACTTTGTGCCAGAAGCGCGCATAAAGCAGGTGAAGCACGGCGTGCTCGGCGCCTCCGACGTACATGTCGACCGGCATCCAGAATTTCTCGCGTTCGGGATCGACCGGACCCAATCCGTAATCCGGGCTGATGTACCGCAGGTAATACCAGCACGAGCCCGCCCATTGCGGCATCGTGTTCGTTTCGCGGATGGCGGGTTTGCCGGTTTCCGGGTCGGTCGTGTTCACCCAGTCGGTGATCACGGCCAGTGGCGAATCTCCGGTTCCGCTCGGCTCATAGCGCTCGACCTCAGGAAGCAGCAAGGGAAGCATGGACTCGGGAAGCGGCTTCACCTCGCCGTCCACATGGATCAGCGGAATGGGCTCTCCCCAGTAGCGTTGACGCGAAAAGAGCCAGTCGCGCAGCTTGTAATTGACGGTACCGTTGCCTTTGCCTTGATCTTCCAGCCAGGCGATCATTGTTTTCTTGGCTTCAGGGACTTTCATCCCGTCCAGGAATCCGGAATTGACCGCGACCCCTTTTTCGGAATCCGTGAACGCTTCGGTCTGCACATCCCCACCCGAGACCACTTCGAGAATCGGAAGACCGAACTGTTTGGCGAATTCCCAGTCGCGCACATCGTGACCGGGGACCGCCATGATGGCGCCCGTGCCGTAGGAAATCAGCACGTAATCGGCGATCCAGACCGGAATCTCTTCCCCGTTCGCCGGATTGACGGCATATCCGCCGGTGAAGACACCGGTTTTCAGTTTCACATCGCCGGTCCGGTCCAGATCAGATTTGCGGGCGGCCTCTTCGATATAGGCTTGCACAGCGGCGTTCTGCTCCTGTGTGGTGATGGCGCCCACGAGCGGGTGTTCAGGCGCCAGCACCATGTAGGTGGCTCCGAACAAGGTGTCCGGACGCGTGGAAAACACAGTGACCGAGGCATCGATGCCTTTCAGCGGAAACACAATGTCCGCACCGATCGACTTTCCGATCCAATTGCGTTGCATCTCTTTGACCGATTCCGGCCAATCAAGTCCGTCGAGATCTTCAAGAAGCCGCTCCGCGAACAACGTGATGCGGAGCATCCATTGACGCATCGGGCGGCGGATGACCGGAAACCCGCCCACTTCCGACTTCCCGTCGATCACTTCCTCGTTGGCGAGCACCGTGCCCAATTCCGGACACCAGTTCACCGCCACGTGCGATTCATACGCCAACCCTTGCTTGTAAAGCTGAAGGAAGATCCACTGCGTCCAGCGGAAGTAGGCCGGATCGGTGGTGTCGACCTCGCGGTCCCAGTCGTAACTGAACCCGAGCATCTGAAGCTGCTCGCGGAATTTGCGGATGTTGGCTTGCGTGGTTGCGGCCGGATGGGTGCCCGTCTTGACGGCGTGCTGCTCGGCAGGAAGACCGAACGCGTCCCACCCGATCGGATGCAAGACGTTGAAGCCCTTCATGCGCTTGTATCGGGCCACGATGTCGGTGGCCGTGTAGCCTTCCGGGTGACCCACATGCAATCCGGCGCCGCTCGGGTACGGGAACATGTCCAACACGTAGAATTTCGGGCGCGTGGTGTCGGTGTCGTTCGTCTTGAACGTCTTGCGGGAGACCCAGTACTGCTGCCAATAGGGCTCGATCTGTGACGGTTTGTAATCGCTCATGGTCTGAAAAAGAAGTAATCCCCAAGTTACGGATTTAAAAGCCACGCCATCACATCCACCCCGTCCGGTTTCCAATCCAAGCCCGGGCGTTGAGCCTGCGCGAGCGGCTCCCAGCGCTCTCCTTCGATCCGTTCCGTCGTGAAATAGAGCTGTTGAAGCCCGGTTCCGAGCCGTTCGGCATGGGCAAGCATCTCGGATCGCTCGGCTTGGTGCCACACCACGGCGTCATCATCGTCCCAAAGCGGATCTACATCGCTCACGAGCAAGCGTCCCACCTTCAGCGCGTCGCGACCGATGCTTCTCAGATACGCATTCCGGTAGTCGTTTCGAGGAAACAGCGGCCGATCCTCGAAACCGGCAGAGGCAACGGCCAACGCCGCTTTGGCTTGCCCAAAGGAAAAAGGAGAGTAGATATGGCGCACGGATCGGCAGCCTTGACCGTCGTACCGGGCGATGCCCTCCGCCAGATCCTTCATCGTACCCGAGTCCAGCGAATCGACCCAGGCCAAAGAGCTATGCGCCGTGCGGATCAGGGTGCGCGCGCCTTCGCGGAGGGCGCCGATCGCGTTCAGCCGCGCCAAGACCGGTGGAACGCTGTCGGCGGATCCCGAAAACATCACCGCATCGGCGCGAAGGCCAGCGAAATCATCCAATTCTGTCGACATCCGCGCCTGGGGCATCCACTCGCGGATCCACTCGCCCAGATGCGGGTCTTTTTTGGACAATTTCCCCACATAGGTCATCCCGGCCCGGTGTACCGACACCACGTCATGCCAGCCGACCAACGGTAAATTTCCGGCGTGGAGGCATAAGACGGTTTGTGGTTGGTGGGTTGTTGTTTGTTGTGGAGAGTCGTCCAACAACAAACCACGAACAACAAACGATTTGGCGTAGTCAACATCATCCGGATGAAATCTCACTCCTCGTCCTCCATGATGAAATTGCAGCCGCGGAGCTGCGTGGGGTTGTAACGGCCGAGAACATCGAAACTGCCGTCGGGATGGAGGCGGCCCAAGTCGCCGGTGAGGAGGAAAGGGCACGAAAATCGGTTCTTCTCATCGATCAGGCCGATGAGTCCCTCCTCCCAGGGACCGACTTCGCGCAATGGATCTTTCGGATCGCGCAGGCTCACGTGCAGCCAAGGCGGGGTTCGGAAGCCGCCATGGCCTGTGGCGTAGGCCTGGCTGAGGAGCTCGGTCATCCCGTATTCGGAATGGATCTGGCCAAGGGGCAGGGAGAACGCCTCGGCCAGGATGCGATGCATGTCGTGCCGTGAGATCTCGCGGCGGTAGGTTTTCATGCCGCCGGTCTCCATCAGGATGGTGGAAGCGGGAAGGGCGACGGGATGCGATTCGGCCAGGTCGAGCAGCCCGAACGCCGCGCCGAAGAGCATCATCGGATGCCCGGAGGCACGGACCTCGTCCAACCACGCCGGGTCGATGGGTTGGGCAGGGACGAGAAAGCGGCTGAGGGGATGGGAATGGTCCACCAGCTCCCGAAGCATCCACATCAGCGACGAATGCGGATTCGTGTCGTACCCGGGCGCATAGGCCGCGAAAATCATCGCATCGATATCGTAAAACAGCGCCATCCCTTCCCGGATCGATGTCCGGTACACCTCCGCATAGGCCACATGATGTACCGAACGGCGCATGTCGGTGGTGCCGCTGCTCCGGAATTCGAGCTCGGGCGGATGCGCGCCCGCGGCATAGACCCTCGTCTCCCGGAACGCCTCCACAGGCAGCAAAGGAATCGCCGACGGATTCCCGAACGACTCATAGAACGTCCTGTACACAGGATTGTGCGCCAATTGATGCCGTAACAGCTCGTCGAATGCCATTTCCAAAGGTACGAAGCACAGTGTATCTTTGGCGCAACCGCATGGCACACCCGCATCTTCACATTTCCGGCGTTTCCAAACGTTACGAGTCGAACACGGTCTTGAACGACGTGTCGATCGACATCCGCGAAGGAGAGTTCTTCTTCCTTCTGGGCCCCAGCGGTTGCGGCAAAACCACCCTTCTGCGCATCCTGGCCGGATTGCTCGAGCAAGATGCCGGCCGCATCACCCTCGACGGGACCGACATCACCCGAACCAAGCCGCATCTTCGCGATGTGAAGACCGTGTTCCAGCATTACGCGCTGTTCCCTCACATGACGGTGGCCGAGAATGTGGCGTTCGGACTCAAGATGAAAGGCACCGCCGACGCCGTCATCCACCCGAAAGTCGCCGATGCCCTCCGGATGGTGGCCATGGACGGTTTCGAAACGCGCAAACCGTCCCAACTCAGCGGCGGACAGTCGCAACGGGTGGCCCTGGCCCGCGCTTTGGTCAACGAACCCAAAGTGCTCCTGCTGGACGAACCCTTGGGTGCGCTGGATGTGAAACTGCGACAACAGATGCAGCTCGAACTCAAACAACTTCAACGCCGCCTCAACACGACGTTCGTCTGTGTTACCCACGACCAGGAGGAAGCCCTCAGCCTTGGCGACCGGATCGCCGTGATGAACCAAGGTGTGGTGCAGCAGATCGGCACGCCGGACGAGGTCTATCATCGTCCGGTCAACCGCTTCGTCTGCGAATTCCTCGGAGCGAGTAATATTCTGACTCAAGAAGGGCGCGATTTCGGATTGCGCCCCGAGCGCATCCGGATCGGTGAAGGATCTGTGCTTGAAGACGTCCAGATCACCGACCAGCTCTTCAACGGACATTTCCGCCAAGTGCTCGCACGCCGCGCCAACGGCGAGACCTTGCGCATCCACATCCCCAACCGACCCGATGAACACGACGTGGTGGTCGGATCCGCACTCCGGGTGGGATGGAACCATTCCGACCTGATGCCCTTATGAGAAAGGCCCTCCTCCTGGCGCCGGCGGCCTGGTTGGGCGTCCTGTTCATCACGCCGCTGGTCGTCGTGTTCGCCTACAGCTTCTTCGAACGTGGCGCCTACGGCGAGCTCCTGCCCGCCTTCCAGTTCGACAACTATCTTCGTGCGATCGATCCGCTGTACCTGTCGACCCTCTGGCGATCGGTGCGGCTTTCGCTGATCGCTACCGGAATCAGCCTGGTGTTCGGCTATCCTCTCGCCTGGTTCATCGCCTCACGCGGCGAGCGCATGAAAAAAACACTGCTTGTCCTGCTCCTTGTGCCATTCTGGACGAATTTCCTGGTCCGAACCTACGCATGGATCTTCATCCTCCGCACCGAGGGCTTGATGAACTCGACTCTGCTGAACCTCGGACTCATCCAAGCCCCCATCGAAATCCTGTTCACGGAAACCGCGGTCATCATCGGCTTGGTGTACACGTATCTCCCGTTCATGGTGCTTCCGATCTATGTGTCGGTCGAAAAGTTGGACCACCGCCTGCTGGATGCCGCCCGCGACCTTGGAGCCACCTCGGCCCAGGTCTTCCGCACCGTCGCGCTCCCACTCACACGTCCTGGCGTGATATCGGGCTGCATCCTGGTGTTCGTGCCCTGCTTGGGCGCCTACATTACCCCGGACTTGCTCGGCGGAGCGAAAAGCCTGATGATGGGGAACCTCATCCAGATGCAGTTCCTGTCCGCCCGCGACTGGCCCTTTGGCGCAGCCCTCTCCTTTCTGGTGATGGGCATCGTGCTCCTGCTGCTGTACCTGTCGGCCAGAGCCCAGCGATCGGAGGCCGCATGAGATCGCGCCTCGCCTTGCATTTGAACGCCTGGCTCGTCTACGGGTTCATCTACGCGCCCATCCTCATCCTCTTCGTGTTCTCCTTCAACCAAGAACGCATCAACGCGGTTTGGACGGGCTTCACCATCGATTGGTATCTCAAGCTGTTCACGGATGGGGACATCCTCTCCGCGTTCATGAACAGCCTCATGATCGGCCTTCCGAGCACGCTCATCGCCACGGTGCTCGGCACATTGGCGGCTCTGGGCATGCATCGGACAGGCTTCCGTGGCAAGGCGCTCTTCGAATCCGTCCTCTATCTGCCTATCGTGATCCCCGAGATCGTGATGGCGGTGTCCCTGCTCACCTTTTATGTGTGGATCCAGCTTCAGCTCGGCTCCTTGAGCGTCATCCTGGCGCATGTCACCTTCAACATCAGCTTCGTGTTCGTAATCGTGTCGGCGCGTCTGGCCGACATGGACGAGCGCTTGGAAGACGCCGCGCGCGACCTCGGCGCCACAGGCTGGCAGACGTTCCGGCATATCACCTTCCCCCTCATTTCACCCGGGGTGATCGCCGGTGCCCTGCTCGCCTTCACAATCTCATGGGACGACTTCCTCATCGCTTTCTTCACCGCAGGGGTCGGCTCCACCACCCTTCCGATGAAAGTCTACTCCATGATCAAATTCGGAGTCTCCCCTGAAATCAATGCCGTGTCCACCCTCATGATCGGAATCACCATGATCCTGATGCTGCTCGCGCTTCGATTCGAGGGCATCACAAAAACCGCAAAAACCTTAGGAAGCTGACATGAAACCCCTCTGGATCATCGCAGGGATCCTGGTCATCGCCTCGTGTTCGGGCGACAGCCGACCCACCCTCAGTTTTTACAACTGGAGCTATTACATCGCCGATACCACCATCCCCGATTTCGAAAAAGAGTTCGGCGTGAAGGTGATCTACGACAACTTCTCCAGCAACGACGAGTTGTACGCCAAGATCCAGACCGGCGCCGGCGGCTACGATGTGACCATGCCAAGCGAGTACATGGTCGAAATCATGACCAAACAAGGCTTGCTCGAAGAATTGGATTTCCGCAACATCCCCAACATCGATAACATCGATCCGAGGTTCCGCAATCTGCCTTTCGATCCCGAAGGCCGGTATTCGATCCCTTATCAATGGGGCACCACGGGCATCGGCGTGAACACCAGATACGTCAAAGAGACCATCGACAGCTGGAACGCGCTCTGGGATCCCAAGTACAAGGGCCGCATCAGCGTGATCGACAACATGCGCAGCGGGTTGGTGCCCGCCTTGAGGCTGCTTGGCCATTCGGTGAATGAAACCGATCCCGCCAAGCTCGAAGCCGCCCGCGACCTCATGCTCGCCCAGAAGGAGTTCGTGCGCACGTATTCCAGCGACACGTACATCGACCTGCTCAAATCGGGCGATGTTTGGCTGGCGATGGGATGGAGCGGTGACATCTACCAGGTCATGAAAGAGAATCCGGATGTGGTTTTCATCATCCCAAAGGAAGGCAGCTATGTGTGGGTCGACAACCTGGTGATTCCCAAAGGCGCGAAGAACAAAGCCTTGGCCGAGACGTTCCTCAATTATTTGCTTCGTCCGGACGTAGGCGCTGACATTTCCAATTTCACCGGGTATTCCACCCCGAACCGGGCCTCCTTCCCTCTGGTGCTTGACTCGCTGAAGAACGACCGCTCACTGTATCCGACGCAGGATGTGCTCGACCGGCTTGAATTCCTGAAGGATGTGGGCAGCGACGCCACCGGGGCCTACAGCCGCATCTGGAACGAGATCAAATCGCAGTGATGTCCGGCGTGCTGCACACCCTCACAGAGCCTTGCGACGCCATGTTCCGAGACCGCGGGTCCAAATTCCTGGCCTATGCCCGGAGGGTGACGCATGACACCGAGCTCGCCGCCTTCGTCAAGGAGCTCCGCGCCAAATGGCCCGATGCCACGCATCATTGCGTGGCGGCTCGATGGAATCCGGACCTGATGCTCGAACTCGCCCAAGACGACGGAGAACCGGCCGGAACCGCTGGCCTGCCCATCCTGAACCAGCTCAGGTCCCGGAATCTGATGAATGTGGCCTGCGTGGTGGTGCGCTATTTCGGAGGCACCCAACTCGGCAAACCCGGGCTCATCGCGGCCTATGGACAATCCGCAGCGGACTGCCTCGACCAGGCGGCACTCCAGCCGATCGAGAAAAAAACCTTGCTGCGCATCCGCACCTCCTACACCGAAATCAAGCTCATCGAGTACCTGGTCCGGAAATCCGGAGCGCACATCCGCTCCAGTTCCTTCACCGAGACCATCGTCTATGATCTGGCGGTTCCGGAAGCTACCACTGCATCCTTCCTGGCGGACATGGAACGCCAAGGTCAGCACCGCATCCGCATCGAACCGACAGGCACCGAATGGGGCTGACCGCCGACCTATTGGCTTGATTTCTTCTTGTAGCAGGCGTGCAGCCGCGCCAGCAGACGGCTTTTGCGGACTCGGACCAAGACCGGACTGATTTTGAACAGCTTGCTGACCGTCAGGTATGAGGCATCCGGCTGCTCCAGGTAATACTGGATGAAGGCCCGATTCGGGGCATCCAGCATGTCCATGCATTTGCGGAGGATCTCCTCCCTTTCCTGATCCACCAGGCGCTTGTACTGTTCGGCAGGGTCGGTCATATACTGCTCCTCGAGCACCATCCCACCTTCCCGCATTTCTTTCTTCACCGTCTTGAAGAACTCGTTCCGTGCCGAAATCATCAGATAGCCGATGATGTTGGTCGATTCGTCGTAATGGCCCGATTTCACGCGGTCGATCAAGGCGAACAAGGCCTGCTGGGCGCACTCCTCCGCCAGATAGGCGTTGGAACGAACCGTGATGCTCAAGTACTCCCGGATTTGCGGCAATATCGTCCGAGTGAACGCATCCAAGACAGGATGATCATCCTGAAGGATGGCTCTAACGATCTCTTCCGTTGCAAACGACTTGGGGGAGGATTTGGTGGACACGCGCCAAGTTACAAAATGGGAGGAAAAGCGGCACGCTGACCAGAAATGAATTTTTTTGAAAACATTTTTATTCTAAAGGAGGTTTAACTTTACCAAATCAATAAAAAACAATGACTAATGATTTTTATTTTTGGACTGTAACATTAAGGCCTTCTCAGAATCATATATGTAAATGAACGAATGGTCGTGAACAGATGCCGTGATACCTCACTCAGCTGCGTCTTCCTGTCGTTCTGAAAATTATCCAAGAAAACATCCATATTCCAATTATACCATCATGAATACGAAATCCACTTTCTTCGCCGTAGCTGCTGCCGCTGTCCTGATCACCGGTTGCTCCAGTTCCACCGATGCCCTCCGCAATGTCGGCGGACACAAGGAGGATATCATCGTCAACAAGCCTGATTCCCGCAATCCGAACACCGATGTCGATGCCCGCAACGGCAACACCGACGCCATTTTCAACGTGGGCGGACACAAAGAAGATATCATCGTCAACAAGCCGGATTAATCGCCGATTTGTCGGTGCTGTGGGTATATTAGCGTCCGAACGCGACCCACAGACATGTTCCGATCCGTATTCATTTTGCTGATGGTGTTTGTCGCTGAGGGTGCTTTCGGGCAGCCTCAGCGATTTATCCAGCAGCAGCAAGCCGACCAGCTTCTGCAACGGATCGTCCAACGCGACAACCTTCCCCTAAATCTGTGGGGATTGTCGACGCTCACATTCAATGATGCCGAACTTCTGACCTATGTGAGGTCGCGATCCAAGTCGTTCCAACCTCGCAACGCCAGTGTCGATTGTTATTTGAACGCCTTCTCCGAACCGAGCCACAGCCTGGTGATGCGCGCCGCATGGTGGTGCGAACGCCAGCCGGATCTCGGGGTCCTGTATATCCACAGCCTGGATGTCCCTGAACGCCACGTCGCGCTTCGCGCCGAACGCGCGGAATTCACAAAGATCCGGTCGGATCCTGTCATCGACGCCTACCTTCGCCGGAGTGTCGATCCGGAAACGGACGTATCCGGCTTGGCGGCGAAGCGACCGTTCCGCGCGGCCGACGCCGTGCTCATCCCCCAAGGTTACGCCTACTCGGATGCGAAAGCAGGACTCTACCTCGCCCTGCTTTCGCACTGGGCCGCCGACCTGAAACCCACGCGACGGAATCTTGATTTCGCGGGCACCTTCCAGGTGTTCCTGCTCATCGATTCGTACCACGTGCGCGACCAGTACGAGAATGTGCATGCTTACCTGGGGATGTTCTCCGGTTCGCAGGTCTTTCCGGACATCGACATCAAGCTTCGCACCTACCGACGGCTCGCCTTCGCGACCTATTACCTGGCACATTACCAGCAGGCCTTGGATTTCTACCGACGTGACCTTCTGCCCACAGTACGACGCATGGCCGCCTCCAGCCCCACCTATGTGGATGCGAAACTTCGGGTGGAAACCGATTACGGCAGCATCCTGTTCCGCTTGGGAGACATCCGCGCCGCTCGGGACATCTACGCCATGGTCTTCCCCTATCGAGGCGAATTGAAGGATGCCCGCGCACGATCCACGCTTCTGAACAACCTGGCCGTGGCCTATCTGAACACGGGAATGGTGTCGGATTATCTGTCCCTCCAATTCCAGGCCTTGGAAGATGCCCGTCTTGCCAGCGACGCGCAGAACCAGTTGCAGATCCTAAACAACCTGTACGTGTTCCATTGGCGGCGCGGGGACTGGGAGAACGGCATTCTTTATCTGAATGAGGCCTATGAGGTGGCGTCGGATGCCGGCTCCGCCGATGACATCGGAAACATCCTTTCCCTGTACGGCACCTATCACCGCGAGTACCTCGCCGATTCGATGAAAGCGCTGGAGTTCAATGAACGGGCTGTCCGGATCCTGAAAAGCAAGGGATCGCCCACCGCCCTTCTCCTCGTCCAATTCGAGAAAGGACTCACCCTGGAGCGGTTGGGCCGGACCGACGATGCCATCGCCTTATATCAGGAGATCGAAACCGAGGCCTTGCAACGGAACGACCAGGTGTCGGCGATTGTGATCCGCATCCAGCGCATCCACCTCCTTCAGCGTCTCGGGCGCCATGCCGAAGCGGCGCCTTGGGTTGAACGTCTGAGGGAAGCCGACCTTCGCAAGAAGCTGGACTTCGAAAAATTCGTGGAGGCGGTGAATGTGATCGCCACCGATGAGCGCCGCCGAGGCAACCATCGCAAAGCCCTGGCTTGGCTGGAACCGGTGGTCTCCGACCTGTTCACACGCATCGAAACCAGCGCCGATGCGCAAACCGGCTTCATCCGATTCAAACCCGAATACACCGCCGCCATCCGGTTGCTCACCGACACCCACCTGTCGCTGGGTCAGACGGAAGCCGCGGCGGAGGTCCTCGACGCGGTGAAGACCGTGAACCAGGCCTCGCTGCGGAACAGCAACCTGGTGAGATCTTCCCTGTTCACGGAAGCTGAACGTCTGGCCGATTTCAAGCTCAACCAAGACATTGAGTCGATCCGCTCCCAACTCCTGGAGGCCGATGAGCAGGAGAAACTGGAGTTGAACAACCGTCTGCTTCAGTTGCAACAGGAGCGCATCACAGGCATCCAAGCCATGGAACCGACCATGAAAGACGCCCAATCCCGTTTAGGGCGTGGCGAAGTGATCGTCTCGATCACCGTGCTCGACAGCGTTGTCTACCGTACCGTCCTCACCCGGAACCGTGTCGATGTGGACGAGCTCGAGGGAAGGAAGTCCATGATCGATCACTGGACGGATCTCGGCACCCGCTTGAGAAACGCACAGACGCCTTTGACCCGGCTTCACACCTTGTATTCGACGCTGCTTGCCGACGTGATGAGCCCTGATGTCCGCAAATTGGTCTTCGTGCCCGACGGACCCTTGCACCGCATTCCGGTCGACATCCTCCCCACAACGACGCCTTCCGGGGATGCGGCCTATGGCAACGTCCGTTACCTGGTGGAATCGGTGCCGGTGAGCTACGCCACATCGATCCGTGAGCACGCGATGCCGAGAAGCGGCCGGCGCCGGTATGCGTCCGATTTCCTCGGCGTTGGCATCTCGCGGTTGAGCGCCTTTCCTGCGCTGAATCCCCTCCCCTACGCGGAAGATGAAGTGGGGCGGATCAGCGCAAGCCTCGGATCCCTCTCCAGACGCACCATCCTGACCGGTGCTCAGGCCTCGGAACGGGCGATCCGTGAACAAGCCTCCGAGAACCGGATCCTGCATATCGCCAGCCACAGCGAGGTGAATCTGACGGATCCTCTATTTTCGGTGATCTATTTGGAATCGGACGAGTCCGAGGATGGCGCCTTGTACGCCTATGAGCTGTTCGGCCTGGACCTGGACACGGAACTCATCATGCTGAGCAGCTGCGAATCGGGCAGTGGGGCTTTCATACAGGGCAGCGGGATGGTTGGATTGGGACGGGCGTTCCGATCGGCCGGCGCGCGGAGCCTCATCATGAACGTCTGGTCGATCGAAGACCGTACTGCGTCGGACATCTCCACCTGGTTTTATGAGAATCTGAACGCCGGATTAAGCAAAGACGAAGCCTTGAGACAGGCCAAGATCCGTTACATCACCACACGCAACAGCAACCCCTATGTGTGGGGATCGTTCATCCTGATTGGCGAGAACGACGCTCTGATAAAAAAAATCAGCACCAGGGACTGGCTGATTGGGGGTTTCCTGGTGCTGATTTCGGGTGGGGCCCTGATGCTATTCTATCGCCGTCGGAGATGATCCGTTGCGGTGACGGCGGCACGCTTGTAGGCGCCGTCGAGTTGGATGACCATCTGCAAGTACGGCTCGGCCTCATCGGACCGGTTCATCCGAATGAGCGCGTTCGCCGCATACCATGCCGCTTTCTCCCGGATCGAGGGATCTTCGACGGCTGAATCGAGGATGGTGGTGAAGCCGGCCACTGCGGCGGCATCGTCTCCGCCATTGTAATGGAGGGCGGCAAGGCTCAAGGTCACGGTTCCGCGTTGGGTCGCGGTGAGGTCAGACTCTACGAGTTCCTTCAATGCGGTCTCGGCGTTCGCCGCGTCACCATTGAGTGCCATCACGGTGATCTGCCGCAAGCGGGCTTCGAACGCCTCGCTGCTGGTCTGTGCGGAACGAAGCAGGCTGTATTCGATACTGGGGAGCGGACTGAACCCAGGTGCGCTTTCACTTCCTGTAAGAAAGTACATGGACGTTCCGACGCCGATCACAAGGGCTGCGGCGGCAGCGGCCGTAAAACGCAGGGCACGTTCGCGCCGGAACAGCGGAATCGGAGTCACAATCATTCCCACCGAGAGTTTGCGCACGGTGGCCGCGGTTTTCATGTAATCGAGATAGTCATTCTGGATCACATCAACCCATAGCTCATCGATTTGGTTCTGGTTCAGAACCCCTTTCACATACAGATCGATCCTGTCTTCCAGGTCAAGGATGTGGGATTGGGTATTCACAAGGTTTCTTCAAGGATTAATAAGCAATCGTTGCAGGCTTTAACATCGATGATCGGAACATCCTTGGTGTGAGATAGACTGCGCAGCA
Organism: uncultured Chitinophagales bacterium; assembly: GCA_964454075.1. Taxonomy (GTDB): domain Bacteria; phylum Bacteroidota; class Rhodothermia; order Balneolales; family HLUCCA01; genus CAMTWZ01. The sequence goes on along the minus strand of CAYVRS010000011.1, from coordinate 13,897 downwards.
GACGGGCCGCTTCGATTCCAACCATCCCTTCTCCAAGGTTCATGTCCAAGTTGATCACATCATAGTGTCCGGCTTGGACCATTCTAAGGGCATCCGTGCCTGTCTCGGCGACAGCCTCGATCTTCTCGGTCTGCTCATCCCAGACATACCCCCTGACCGAATCCTTCGCAGAGTGTTCACAGAAAACAATGGATGGTACGAACATGAGTGAGTCGAAAGAAGAGCTCTGCCTCTGGGGTGAATGGATGATATGGTTGAGCAATCGAAACGTGGATGTTCCTCCTCATACTTATGATCCGGAGGAGTCCGATTTGTTACAGCCGCACGAAGATTATTTTTTCCTCATGATGACCATGTGGCAAAAGTATCCATTCGAGCCATTTTCCCTCATTTAATGTTTTCTTATGCTGTTCATTACAGCGTTTCTGCGGCTTTTTTCCCGAATGTCAAAAAAGCCTGATGAATCGCGCTCAATTTCCCGAGTACGGCTCGCCGTTCAGAATCCATTCCGCGGCCGGAAGGCCTTTCAGATAATGGTCGAAATACTCCTTCATCCGGATGGTGTAATCCATCTTGTTGGCGTAGCGCTGCGGGTGGTGCGGCTCGCCGTGGTATTGGAGGAAGATGACGTCTTTGTCGAGACGGCGCATCGCCAGGTAGAGCTCGATGCCTTGGTACCAGGGCACCGCGTCGTCTTGGTCGCCGAACATGATCAGCGTCGGCGTTTGGATGCGGTCGGCGAAGAACACGGGCGAGTTTTCGATGTACAGGTCGCGCGCCTCCCACATCGTCCGGCCGATCCGGCTCTGCTGCTGCTCGTACTGGAACTGGCGGGCCAAGCCCGTGCCCCATCGGATGCCGTTGTAGGCGCTGGTCATGTTCGAGACCGGCGCGCCCACGATCGCCGCGGCGAAGAGGTTGGTCTGCGTGATGATGTGAGCGGCCTGGTACCCGCTCCATGAATGCCCATGGATGCCGACCCGCTTCGGATCGGCGATGCCCAGGTCGATCAGCTTCTGCACGCCCGGGACGATGAACTTGGTGGAGGAATACCCGGGCTGACCCAGATCGTACCTGACATCCGGCAGGAAAATGGCGTAGCCGTTGCTCGCATAATAAGGGAATGACGGACGGTGGTTCACCGCCAGCGCGTTGAACTCATGCAACCGCTGGGAGAACAGCTCATAGAAATAGACGATGACGGGGAGCTTGGTGCCCGGTGTCCATCCTCCCGGAGTGATGAGAACACCTTGAGCGGGTGTTCCATCCATGCTCGACCATTCCACGAGTTGGGAATTGCCCCATGCCAGCTCTTTCATGACAGGGTTCACATCGGTGCGCTTGGTGCGGTTTCGGAAACGGAGGTCGGCGGACCACAAGTCCGGAAACTCATTGTACGACTCTCGGGTGAACAGCACCACGTCGGCATTCCCGGCTTTGGCGACGAACGTGAGTTTCTTGGAGTCGTCCGCAAGCAGGGTCACACTCGGACGTTCCATGCGAAGCTCATAGAAGGCCGTGGTTTTGCGAAGGTCGTGATACCCCGTGAGCAGTACGGGGAGGTTCACCGCCAGATAGGGCTTGTCGTCGGTGCGTTCGATGCGGTATTGAAGCCGCTCGGAACGTCCGTTCCGGGTCACGTTCGCCAAGGTGCCGCTGGCGGGATCGAAAGCCCACAGATCGAACTTATCGTAGATGAGCACCCGGGTCTCGTTTTCCAACCAGCCGGCGATGCCATACCCTCCAGGCTCGTCCGGAGTGTCATGGTCTTCGTCCGCGAACGACGTCCTCACCCCTTCGGTCAGATTCCGGCGCACACCGGTGGTGGTGTGGAACGAATGCCAATGGCCTCCAGAGAAATAGATCAGCCAGTTGCCTGACGGCGAGAGCTGCGCCCCGCCCGAATGCCGCTGCAACACTGGAGTGCGGGCGCCGGTGGACAGATCCACGATCGAGACATCGTTCGCCGACCCGAACCAGCTGATCTCTTTCTGATAGGGGACGTTTGACATCCCGACCGCCACACGTCCGTTGGAGGGGACTGTCACCATCGGCAAGGTGGAATCGGCCAGTGCCACCATCCGGTCCGCATCCCGGTGCCAGACGGTTAGAAAGCTGCGGTTGCGGCGTTGAGAAGCGGTTTTGATCTCATTCGGTTTGATCAGAGGATCGTCGCCGTGCCAAATGTCAAGACCTCGGTCGTCGCGGATGAATTCGGGATCTTTGAAATTCTCGGCCGTCCAAGAGCCGCGCTTGGGTTCGGTTTTCGGCTTTTCAGCCAAGGGTTTGGTGCCGAAGAACAGGCGTTCGCCACGGTCGGACCAGCGCAAGGAATTCCGAAGTGGAATGTACCGGCTGGCCATGGGGGATGCGAACGTGCGCAGGTCGCCGGTTAGAACGTGCAGGGTCGCGGATTCGGCCGCTTGATCGTCATCTTCGGTGGCCGAAAGAAAGGCCAGCGAGGAGGACGTCTCGTTCCAAGCCAGCTGGTCGTAGCGGGTGAATGCGGCCTTGTGCAGCGTATCGACCCTTCCATCGGCCAAGCTCAGGCGGATCAGGGCGTTTCCTTTTCCGGAACTGTCGGCGATGGCCAGAAAAAGCTGCTTACCGAGCGAATCGACCGCCATGGCGGACACGAACGGCATCCGGGTGAGGGTGGTGTCGGTGAGGGAACGGATTTCCAAGGTCGAGCCGACCGTCTTGCGCCAACCGGAACCGGGCTTCACGGCGGCCATCCAGACCAGAATGCGGCGGCTGTCGCCCGTAAACCTGAAGGATTTCACATCGGTCAATGTGGTCATCACACCGGTGGAAGTGGGGAAGTACGCCATTCCCGGCTTGGGACGATCCACCGGTTTCGCATTCTCCAAGGCGATGACGTCGGGCTTGATGGTGACCGCTGCAAAGGCTCCATCCGCGCTGAAGACCGGTTTCTCCCCATTGGGAATGGTGTAGGAGCGGCGGCCGGCGATCTCCTTCACCACGGCTTCGCCGTTTCCGCGATCGGGCCAGGCGTCGTATCCCATCCACACCCCGTTACCGGAAATCATCGGATTGCGGAGGGTACGCATCGACATCAGGTCGTCGATGTTCATGGGGCGGCCCGGCGATGCGGTCTGTGCGGACAGGAGGATGGGAATCAGCAGGAATAGGGCGGTCAGAAAACGGCTCATGGAAACCTTTGGATTGGTGATGACGGAAATTCGATAACCTTCGCTTGGTAATCAATTTTCGTAACTTCTATTAACAAGAACTGTCGGAACCGATTTGAAAGTGATCATTATCGGGGCTGGCGAGGTCGGGTACGATCTCGGGTCCATGCTCTCGCAGGAAAAACACGACGTCATCATTCTCGACCGGGACAAAGACGCCCTTCGCATGTGCGGAGAGAACGATGTGCTCACGATCGAAGGAAACGCGACCTCCGCCCACGATTTGCTTCGTGCGGGCGTGGCCGATGCGGACTTGGTAGTGGCCGCCACCAACCTCGACGAGGTGAACATGGTCGCCGCCCTGCTCAGCAAGCGCCTGGGTGCGGTGAAGGTGATCGCCCGGACCCGGAACGATGAATTTTCGAGGCCTAACGCCTTGGTCCGCCCGGCCGACATGGGAATCGATGTGATGATCCATCCCGAGCAGAGCGTGGCTCGGGAGATCGTGCTCCTGGTGAAGCGGGCCGCCGCCTCGGATGTGGTGAGCTTGGCGGAAGGGAAAATGCAACTGGTGGGGATCCGCTTGGAGAAAAACGGGCCCCTTGCCGGAAAGAAACTGTCTGAAGTGGCCACTTTGGCTCCCGAAATCCCCTTCCGCGTGGTGGCGATCTACCGAGGCGGGTTCACGCTCATCCCGTTCGGAAACGACCGGCTTCAGGCCAACGACCATGTGTTCGTACTGGCGCGAACGGAAGACATCGGCGCCGTTCTCAGCGTCACTGGCATTGAGAACCGCAAGATCCGGAACATCATGATCACCGGAGGAACCACCGTCGGCGCGATGATCGCCCGGATGTTGTGCCAGGACGACACCGATTGGAAAGTGAAGCTGATCGAGCCCGATTACGAGACGTCTTACGAATTGGCCACCGAGCTTCGCGACGTCCTGGTGCTGCACGGCAACCCGACCGACCCGAACCTGCTGGTGACCGAGGGCATCACCGAGACGGACGTGTTCATCGCCGTCACGGAAGACGAGGAATCGAACATCATCTCCTGCCTCATGGCCAAGCACCTGAAAGTGCCGAAAGTGATCGCGATGGTGTCGAAGCCCGATTACATTCCGCTGAGCCAGACCATCGGTCTGGATGCGGCTGTGAACAAGAAGCTGGCCGCATCCAACGAAATCCATCGCCTCGTGCGCAAAGGCTCGGTGCTGTCTGTGGCCGCTTTGCACGGAATCAAAGCCGAGGTGCTCGAGTTCGAAGCCGTGGCGTCGTCCAAGATCACGGGTCACACCATGGCCAAACTCGTTTTCCCGAAAGGGTGCGTGGTGGGCGGCATCATCCGAAACGGGGTCGCCGAAGTGGCGACCGGGAACACGATCGTCGAGGTCGGCGACCGCGTGATCGTGTTCTGTCTACCGGAATCGATAGATAAAATCTCGTCCTACTTCTGATGCTCTTCGGCAACATCAACCGCAGTCGAAGCAAGATCGACATCAAAGTGGTGCTAGGCATTTCCGGCGCGTTGATTTTCTTCATGGGAATGGCCTTGTTACTGCCCCTTCCATTGTCGTTGATCGATAGGGAAGCGATTTGGTGGGTCTATACGGTGTCCGCTGGAACCGCATTTCTGTTTGGCGGGTCGCTATTCTGGAAATATCGCCCTCAAACCGATCTGCGGGCTCGTGAAGCGTTCCTTGTGGTGACGGTCACCTGGATCCTTCTCTCCGCCTTCGGTGCGCTGCCCATGTATCTATCCGGAAGTCTCGCCCATTTCACAGACGCGTTTTTCGAGGCGATGAGCGGGCTTACCACGACTGGGGCCACGGTGTATGGCGGGATGACCTCCGAAGG
>CAYVRS010000011.1:4822-8876 GCA_964454075.1 uncultured Chitinophagales bacterium | reverse complement strand
TTCAAAACGGACTTTTGGTGGATCAACCTCGAAGCATCCTCCTTTGGCGATCCCTCACCCATTGGTTTGGCGGAATGGGTTTTGTCGTCCTCTCTGTGGCGGTATTGCCGCTGGTGAGTGTGGGCGGCGGATCCCAACTGTTCTCCGCGGAGTCTAGCGCGGGCATGGCCGAAAAGATTACTCCTCGGGTTCAGGAAGCCGCCACATGGTTGTGGGTGGTGTATCTGACCTTCACGATCGCCAATTTCGTCTTTCTCTGGGTGCATCCCGGGATGGATTGGTTCGACGCCTTGAACCACGCCATGGCCACGCTGGCCACCGGGGGCTTTTCCACGAAAGACGCCTCACTGGCGTATTATGATTCCGCATATCTGGACATTGTGACGACGGTCTTCATGTTCTTGGCCGGGATCAGTTTCACCATGCATTTCAGGCTGCTTCGTGGTGAGTTCAGACTTTTTGGCAACAACAGGGAAACCCGGTTCTATACGTTGATGTCGCTGATCTCAATCACCGTGGTCTCGTTGGTCTTGTGGATGAAGGGCGGGTATGACCTGGCAGACGCCTTCCGGTATGGCGCATTCCAAGTGGTCTCCATCGTGACCACAACCGGGTTCATCACCGACAACTATGAAGTGTGGCCTTCGCTGGCCGTACTGTTCCTCTTCCTCCTCTTTTTCACCGGAGGTACGGCAGGATCCACCGCGGGCGGCATCAAATCGTTCCGGATTCTGATCCTTCTGAAAAACACGATGAGGGAAATCCGGCAGACGGTGCATCCCCGTGGTGTGCTGCCGGTTCAGATCGGTAACAAGAACATCGAACCGGCCACCATCATGCGTGTGCTCAGTTTCGTGATTTCATATGTCTTCTTCTTTTCAATCGGCGCATTGATTCTCTCCGCCCTTGGACTCGATTTCATGTCGGCCATCGGTGCCAGCATCGCCTGCCTGGGAAATATCGGTCCGGCTCTGGGAGAATTCGGCCCCATCAACAACTACGCGTCCATGCCCTGGTTGGGCAAATGGACCATGTCGTTCCTCATGATGATCGGACGCCTTGAAGTTTTCACCGTTCTGGTGCTGTTCTCCAAGGCGTTCTGGCGGGAATGAGGCTTATTTCTCGGTAAGGCAATCGATACCTGGCAGGTTTTTCCCTTCCAGGTATTCCAGCGAGGCGCCGCCACCGGTTGAGACGTGGGTCACTTCCGCATCCAAACCGGCTTTCTTGATTGCCGCGGCAGAGTCTCCCCCGCCGATGATGGTGATGGCTCCGGTTTTCGTGGCATCGGCCAAGGCCTGAGCCACCGAGAAGGTGCCGTTCGCGTAGTTGGACATCTCGAAGACGCCCATCGGTCCGTTCCAGACCACCGTGCCTGACGCACGGATGGCCTTGCCGTACAGATCGACGGTTTTCGGCCCGATGTCGAGCGCCATCCATCCGTCTTCGATGCCATCGGCATCCACGGTCTTGAAGGGGGAGTCGTTGCTGAATTCCTGGCTGACTGTGGAATCGACCGGAAGCAGGAAGTTCACGCCACGGGCTTTCGCCTTGTCTATGATCTCCTGGGCCAGCTCGACTTTGTCGGCCTCAAGCAGGGATTTGCCGATCGGCCGACCGAGCGCCTTATAGAAGGTGTAGGTCATGCCACCGCCCACGATGATCGTGTCGACCTTGTCGATCAGGTTCTCGATCACGGGGATCTTGTCAGACACTTTCGCACCGCCCAAGATCGCCACGAACGGACGTTTGGGGTTGTGGATGGAGTCGCTCAGGTAGCGGATCTCTTTCTCCAGCAGGAAGCCGGCCGCGGCGGGCTGAAGGAACTCGGTGATGCCGGCGACCGAGCTGTGGGCGCGGTGCGACGACCCGAAGGCGTCGTTCACGAACACATCGCCCAAGGCGGCGAGCTTCTTGGAGAATTCGGGGTTGTTCTTTGTCTCTTCCGGATAGAAGCGGACGTTCTCCATCACCACGATCTCACCCGGGTTGGCGGCGGCGATGGCGGCTTGGGCCACATCCCCCACGCAATCGGATGCGAAGTGGACCTTGGAGGAGACTTTCGTGGCCAGATAATCAGCCACAGGTTTGAGCGAATATTCGATGTCGGCGGCGGTCTTCGGACGACCGAAGTGACTCAGAAGAATCAGCGTTCCGCCATTGGACAAGACGTAATTGATGCTCGGAAGCGCCTCGGTGATCCGGTTGTCGTCCGTGATGACGCCGTTTTCCATAGGTACGTTGAAATCGACGCGCATGACCACGCGTTTGCCCGACACATCCAGGTCGGTGATGGTGAGTTTGGCCATAGGTCCCCTTAGGTTTCTAACATGAATTTGTGGGTGAAAGATACCAAATGACGGAATCCCAAAATGGCCTTACATTTGAAAATGCGCACCGTTTATCTTGACAATGCCGCGACCACGCCGTTGGACCCTCGGGTCTTGGATGCCATGCGGCCCTACCTCACCGACTTTTTCGGTAACGCGGCCTCCATCCATTCGATGGGCCGGCAATCGAACGTGGCGGTCGAAGAAAGCCGCGAGACCATCGCCCGCATCCTGGGCGCGCAGCCGGCGGAGATCATCTTCACCAGCGGCGGCACCGAGAGCGACAACGCCGTGATCAAGGGCGTCGTCCGCGCCACCGGCAAGCCGCACGTGGTGACCTCGAAAGTGGAACACCACGCCATCCTTCATCCGCTTCAGTACGGCCGGATAGACGGCATCAAAGCCACCTATCTGGATGTGAAACCCTTGGGGATGGTGACACCGGAGCAGGTCGAGGCCGCCATCACGGAGGAGACCGCGCTGGTCACCCTCATGCACGCCAACAACGAGATCGGCTCGATCAACCCCCTCTTTGAGATTTCCGAGGTCTGCCGCCGCAAAGGCGTGGCCCTCCATTCCGACACGGTGCAAAGCGCTGGAAAACTTCCGCTCAAGGTCGATGACCTCGGACTCGATTTCCTGTCCATCTCCGCGCACAAGATTTACGGTCCGAAGGGCGTCGGACTGATGTACGCCCGCGCCGGAGCGCCGTTTTCGGCTTGGATGGAAGGCGGCTCGCAGGAGCGTCGCCGCAGAGGCGGCACCTTGAACGTGGCCGGCATCGTGGGTATGGCCAAAGCCTTGGAATTGGCCGATGCCGAAATGGAGGCGAACAAAACCCACATCCTGTCCTTGAAAGCCCGCCTTGTGAACGGACTCCGGGAGACCTTTCCGGACCTGGTCGCCTTCAATGGTGATGTGGAGAACGGCATCTACAACATCGTGAACTGTTCGTTTCCGCTGGATGAGGACAAATCGCTTGATGGGGAAATGCTGCTTCTCAATCTGGACATTGAGGGCATCTGCTGCAGCAACGGCTCGGCGTGCAGCTCGGGCGCGGTCGAACCGTCGCACGTGCTGTTGTCACTTGGTCTGGTCACCCCCACCGCGAAATCCAGCCTTCGGTTCAGTATCGGCAAGACCAACACCATGGACGAGATCGAGTACACGCTCGACAAACTCGGCCATGTGGTGAACCGCATGCTCAAACAGGTCCAGGCGTGAAGCGGATCTGCGTGTTTTGCGGCTCGGCGGAGGGCAACGACCCCGCCATCCTTGACGAGGCGCGCAATTTGGGCCGACTCTTGGCTGAAACAGGCATCGGACTTGTGTACGGAGGCGCTGGCATCGGCGTGATGGGTGTCTTGGCCGACGCGTGCCTGGGGGCTGGTGGCGACGTCACCGGCGTGATTCCGCGCACCTTGATGCGCAATGAAGTGGCGCATCGCGGACTCACCAAACTGATCGTGGTCGACGACATGCACCAGCGCAAAGCGCTGATGGCCGACCTCAGCGACGCGTTCATCGCCCTTCCCGGCGGGTTCGGCACCTTCGAGGAGATTTTCGAAATGGTGACCTGGCGGCAGATCCGCATCCACAGCAAACCCTTGGTGCTCGTGAACACGAACGGCTTTTACAACGGCTTGCACGCCTTCCTGACTCATGCAACGAACACCGGCTTCATCCGCGATTCAAATCTCGAGCTTCTGCCCATGGCAGAGGAT
>CAYVRS010000011.1:2953-4812 GCA_964454075.1 uncultured Chitinophagales bacterium | reverse complement strand
TAAGGCATTGTCATTGCTTTATTTATCATTGAAAATTTAAAATTTTAAATGATCATTTTTAAATTCAACCCTGGAGCCACGTTTGCGGTTTGTCTATTACTCCTTTTTCCGCTAAGCTGTGGCAAAGGGACTGAGATCATGAGCGAATTGCCTGAAAATCCATTGCCGCGGTGTGAATCGGCGGGCAACTGCGCCCGGATGAGTGTGCGTCTGGATGTGAACGCGCATGAGGCGGCACAGAACATGGCGGATGTGATCCGAGACATGAACGGCACCTTGACCCGTGCCGAAGCCCTCAATGGCGAGGCGGTGTTCCGGATTCCGGTCTTCGGCTGGCGAGACGATGTGCAGTTTCTGACAGAGCCGATGGCGGATGGTGGCTGCGTGCTGCATCTGAGAAGCAAGAGCCGGGTCGGGAGGTACGACCTCGGGGTGAACCGCCACCGTCTGAAGCGCATCGTCCGATTGCTCGGCTATGAGCTGAAGGAGGCGAATGCCGCTCCTTGACGTCTTGGCCATCGCGGCCCATCCCGATGATGTGGAACTCTGCGCCGGCGGCACGCTGATCCGCTTGGCGGACCATGGACTTCGCACCGGAATCTTCGATCTGACGCGCGGAGAGATGGGCACCCGCGGCGACGCCGGCACCCGGATGGCCGAAGCCTGTGCCGCGGCCGACGTATTGGGATTGACGTGGCGGGGGAACGGGGGTCTGCCGGACAACGGCCTCACCAACACCCCGGAGCACCGCGAGGTCATCATCCGCGCTGTGCGGGAGACGCGTCCCAAGGTCGTCTTCATCAATGCGCCGAGCGATCGGCATCCCGACCACGGCCATGCGGCCACGCTCACACTCGACGCCCTCTTCTACAGCGGGCTGTCGAAGGTGGAAACGGGCCAGGAGCCCTGGCGCCCGAAACATGTCTTCCATTACATGCAAGACCGTCCGGTGTTCGAACCGACCGTGGTGATGGACATCACGGACGTCATCGAGCGGAAGAAGAAGGCCATTTTGGCGTTTTCGAGTCAGTTCCTTGCCAAACCAGGCGACGGACCGCAGACCCACATCTCCTCGGAGCGCTTCTTCAAATTCATCGAAGGGCGCTCACGGCATTACGGACACATAATCGGGGTCGAATTCGGCGAGCCCTTCCTGCACGTGGGCGGGCCGTTGCCGATGGACTTCAGCCTGTTTCACTGACGCGTATCTTTTTCTCCAAATTCCAGCCGCCATGACTGCTATCCTTTTCCTCGCTCTCACCTTCCTTGGAAACGAACTCGTTGTCACCATCGACCACGCACCCTTGCGCTCGGGTCCTGGTGTCGCCTATTCCGTCGTGGCCGAACTGTACAAGGGCGCGGTGATTACCGTGCTCGACGATTCCGAGGAAGACTGGGCGAAGGTTCAAGCGGGATCGCTGTCCGGCTATCTGTCCAAACGGGCGTTCGGTCCCAGGTCCGATGCCGAAACGCTCGCCCTGAGACAGCGCTCTCAAAGGGTGAACCGGGAAATTTCCCCATCCGGCTATTCCGCCACCGTACGAAGCTTCTCGAGCCGATTCGCAACGCGCTTCAATGTGCCGGTGTCACAGCTCCATGCCTTGGATGGCAGGGTGGTGGATGTGAACCGCTACGAGGCGTTCAAACGCGAGACCTACAAAGACCGTCGGCAGCGCTCTTATTTCAGAAACCACCGGCTTCCCAGACTTGAGCAGAATATGACGTTCTATCCTGCGGATGAGGAAGGGTTGGGATTGGCGATCGCCGGAAGCCTGGCTTCGCAAGGACTGGTCAAGAATGCCGAGTTGGAAGAGTACGTGAGCTTCATCGGCTTCCACATCGCCGAGGCCAGCCATAGC
>CAYVRS010000011.1:0-2928 GCA_964454075.1 uncultured Chitinophagales bacterium | reverse complement strand
ACCCCTGGCGGCTTCGTATTCATCACCCGCGGCCTGCTTCAAAGTCTGACCAACGAAGCGCAGCTTGCCGCCGTGCTGGCTCATGAGGTGGCGTCAGTAACATTGCGACAAGGCTTGAAGGAGCTTGACCGCCGCAAACACGTCATCGCGTCCGATGACGCGTTCCGAGACCTCGACAGTTCGGTGGACCGGTCCGACTCGGAGGCCGATCTCGAAGCCGAGCTTAGCGCCGAACTTCTCTTGTATAGGGACCGCATGTACTCGATGCGGCAGCAGGATGACATCCAAGAGACCGACCGTCTGGCTCTCTCCTACCTACTACGCGCAGGCTATTCCCCAATCGCCCTTTTGGAAGCTGTCAACCTGATGGGATCTGATCCGTCGAAGCCACTACCCGTTTACCGACGGAATGAATTGGACAACCGCCGCCAAGCTCTCATCCAGGAACTTGCCAAAACCCGTTGGCGGCAATCGCAGATGACGGGCGAATCCCGGTTTTCGCAGCGGGTCCGCCGTTAATTCAGAGGCGGTAGCGGGGTGAACTCCTCAATAAACGGATCGCGCTCGAGCAGATCCGGACGTACCTTGAACATAGGCACGTAGCTTGTGGTCGCCGAATACACCGACGCTCCACCCGGCGGCGTGTAAAAGGCACGCATGTAGTGCACATTGTTGGCAGAAATCGCAGGTTGCAGGAAGACCCGTGTTCCGTATCGGTTCACGTTGGCGGTGAAGCAGCTAGCGCCGTTGGTGCGTGACGGAAGTGTGTTCGAAATGCTGATACAGAACCCTTGATCCGTCGGCAGTGTGGCCGGACCGAACAGACTGTAGTTCAGCCTTGAAGAGCTTCCGGTAAGCCCGACCGCACGAGGCGCGAAGATCTGATAGTCGTAATCCTCAGGGATGGGGATAAGCTGTGCGATCCAGCCAGAGGATGTGGAGGATCCATCGGATTTGAACCTGACGGTCAATGCCCCTGACGAATTGTTGGCCACGAAATAGAAAGGAATCCAGAACGAGTCGCCATCTCCACACCAGATGTCCAGACGTGTCGCCGAGGTTGACGTCCCATTGAACACCTCGAACGAGTCATACGTGCATCCATCCGCGCTTTCGATGCTGAAGAAATCGAGAGCCAGCACGACGCGTTCATTATTTGATTTGGGATAGATGGTCAGCACCAGGTTCTGATTGTTCGCATAGTTGCCCGAGACGCCACCCGAGTCGTAAAAGTAGACGACATCGTCGATTCGAACCGATCCACTGCGCATGTTGAGGGATCCGGAGACCGTACTACCGCCACCCGCGGATTGGTCGAACAAGGCACCGGCGATGGTGTCGTCTTCGGCCTCGCAGGAAACAAGGACAATCAGGCAAAGGGACAGAAATAGGGTAGGCTTGAACTTGGACATGATGTTAACGGATGATTAGGCCGAACTCAATCAGCGTTTGGTTTTCCGGGGTGCTCTTGAAGCCTTGACGGTAGAAGAAGTTCAAGGTCTGCCAACCGGCGTTCGCTTCACCATAGACCGTATTGAACGCTTGGCTGGGGTAGACATCAAAATCCAGGAGGTGGTAGGCGGAGGTACGATATCCGACCCCGGCGAAAACGGAAAACCCAGACGATCCGAGGTTGAGTTTCGGACCGGCGGAACCGCCCGCAAATAGGCCGATGAGGCCCTCGCCGTCGCTTGCGGTGTAAAGGACCGATTCTTCTTTGGGAATGACGGCGATGAACCCCAGATCCATCTGGATCCGGAACAAGGGCATATCCCAGAACTGGCCCAACCCCAGGCCGATGGCCAGATCGATGTTCGAGTCGTAATTGACATTGTCAATCCCGGATGAGAACAACGTCAACTGCACCCCGTCACGATACATCGCGGCACGGCGACGTTGCTCCGCGGCGAGACGCCGACGCTCCTGCTCAAGGCGCTGCTGTTCCAGGCGCTGTTCTTCCAACAGTTGTTGACGGGCCCGTTCGGCCGCATCTTGCTGGTAGGCCAGACGCATATCGTCGGTGAAGGCGAAAAGCACATCTTGCTGCTCGTCGCGACTAATCACCACTTGGCCGCTTTGGTCGGCATACTCTTTCAGTCGGACGACATAACGGTAGAGCCCGACAGGCAGGTCTTCGACCAGATTGGATCCCGTCCATTGCCGAACGACCTGGTCCGAGGCGTTGTACAAGGTCACCTGGGCGTCAATAGGCCGGATGGTGAACAGCGCAGAGCCGCTGTGAGCCTGCAGATTCACTGGCAACGTCAGTGGCGTCCCTTCCTTCATCTCGAAGGCGCCCTGATACGTATCGTGCCCGTTCGCTTGGACACGGATCGTGTGAAGACCGGGACTGAGCGGAATCACGGTCCGGCCCGTCACCTCGATTTCATCGATGAAGACTCGGGCCGTTGCGGGGCTCAAAGCGAGAGTCAGATCACCGGCGATCCGGTTCATGCTGAAGGTGAACTCGTTTCCTTCTGCGTTCTGAACGGTCATGGGTACGGTCAGGGTACGGTAGCCGGTAAGGCTCAGCTCAAGGCCGTATTCCCCAGGAAACAGGAAGAAGTCGATCGGCGTGGTTTCGGCTCGTTCGATGCCATTGATCCGGATTCTTGCGCCGGCCGGAACCGTACGGATCACCACCTTGCGCTGAGTGAGACGGGTCATGGTGAACTCTTGGAGCGGCTTGTCCATGCTCACTTCCATAGGTTGTTCGATGGTCAGAAATCCGGTCTTCTCAATTCGGATGAGGTGCGAACCCGCTTCCAAAGGGATGGTTTTGGTGATGTCGACCTGCTGACCGTCGATAAAAACGGACGCGTCAGCCTGGTTCACACGCACGGTGACCGGAATCAGCGTACCCGCATCGCTTTTCACGGGTTCCACTGTATAATACAGCACCGAGCGGGGTTCTGAGGCCGGAATGGT
>CAYVRS010000010.1:0-29966 GCA_964454075.1 uncultured Chitinophagales bacterium | reverse complement strand
ATCAGTGTGGCGTAGATGATCACCTGAACCGGATTCTCGCGCGAGGCCACCGCATACACTTTGGTGAGCAGGTAGCCGAGCAAGGTCATGAAGAAAAGCACCCCCGCCATCCCGTAATCCTTGTAGTAGGAGAAGTAAATGGTGTACACATTCGAATCATTCGTAGTGGAAACCTGCGAAAATTCGGGATGGAAGCTAGGAAGCACGAACCCGGCGCCGAATTTGTTCGCGGTTTCCATGAAGAAGCGGTTCACACTGTGGTGGGAGAGGTACAGATCGGGATGCTGCACGATGTTGTCGAAGGCCACGATGCCCCCGATCCAGTAACTCATCAGCGTGTCGCCGAGGTAGGCGAGCGTGTCCAGATTCCAATCCAGCTGCATGTAGGCGAAGTTCACATAGTAGAGACCCAGAAGGAAGATGGTGAGTCCCGATCCGAAAATGATGCCGAGTTTCTTGAATTCGACATGTCCGCGTTTCCTGAAATCGATGAACAGCATGATGAACAGCAAGGTCAGGATGTTGCCCTTGGTGCCTTTCGCGCTTCCATAGAAAAAGAACATGAGGATGGAGCCGTAATAGTAGAACGGCACGTTTCGGAGCTCCTTGTGCACATAGGCGTAGGAGCAGGCCACGAACAGAGAGATGATGACGAGATTGCCGAGGATGTAATCGAGCAAGGTGCGAGCCTCTTCCTCTTTGAGGTCGAGTTCACGGAGCCGCTGGAAGAAGAGCGGATCGCCGAACTCAAGCTCTTTCCAGACGCTCATCAGATAGAATGGCAGCCCGATCAGGCACACGAAAAACAGGGTTTTCAGGACGCCGAGGATGCGTTCGTTCTGATCTTCGGTGAAGGGGGTGAAGGGACGCGGATTAAGATCGGAGCCCGTTAGCGCCCAGGTCGACCCGAAAGTGAAGGCCAATGCGCCGAAGAGGTAGATGAGCAATGTCTGACCCGAAACGTCGAAAAAGCGCCCTTGGGCGAGGACGAGTGCGGTCATGCTCAGAGCCCAGACGAAGGTGAACACGCTGGCCGGGTACAGCGAATCGCGCGAGACCCAGAGGTTCGCGAAGAAGAGCAACCACAAGGCCAGGGCGAGCATTTCGATCATGGCGGCGTGCGGCGGTTGGTGATGAACAAGGAATAGGCGTCGAGGGCCCGGCTGCGCATGCCCATGGCATCCGTCACGATCAGCGCGATGGCATAGCTGCTTCCCGCAAGAATCAGTTGGGTCGCCAAACCGGCCGCACCTTCAAGGGAAATCGCGAGACCGGAGACCATGGCCATCACAGCCACGCCCACCACGATCTTGATGGCGTCGATTCCGGGCGCCGGATACTGAAGATACCTGGACCCCAGCGCATAGGCCAACACCGTGCCCGTCACCACAGCGGCCAAGGTCGAATACACGGTTCCCATGAGGCCGAACGTGGGGATGAGCACCAGGTTGAGCGCGGCATTCAGCAGGCAGCTGAAGAGCACCGGC
The DNA here is from genome assembly GCA_964454075.1 of uncultured Chitinophagales bacterium. Classification (GTDB taxonomy): domain Bacteria; phylum Bacteroidota; class Rhodothermia; order Balneolales; family HLUCCA01; genus CAMTWZ01. Next base: position 28,479 of record CAYVRS010000010.1, on the reverse strand, counting down.
AGCATCTGGACCAAGGTCCGTTTTTTCACAAGAAACGCGTAATCGATGTAGAAGGAACGGAATCCCCACACGGAAACGATGACCGCGATGTAGGGGATGAGAGCCACCGCGCTGGATTGAAAATCGCGGCCCAAGGCCACTTCGGCGATGGTTTCAGGAAACAGGATGGTGAACGCGCATGCTGGCAGGGCGATCATGAGCAGGGTGTTGAAGATGGTCGGCATCCGCGTCAGCGCGGCCGATTCCCCAGCCGACTCGAAGGTCTGCAACAAGGCCGGATACGCCGCCAGATGGATGGCGCTCAGCAGAACACCCAACGATTGGTTGGTGAGGTCGTAGGGCGCCGAATAGGCTCCAACGGTCGATATGCCATGGAAATGCTGCAGCATGAACCGGTTCGTGGCATCGATCAGCAGCGAGAGGACGAACGTGAGGCTGAGCGGAACACCATAGCGGAACAGGTCGCCCAGCACATCAGGCTCCGCCTTGCCGAGCTGGATGTCGCGAAGTCGAAGCCCGGATCCGGTGGATGCGACCAGCAGCGCGGTCGACAGACCGACCACGATCCCCGTGGCTCCGAGCCCGGATCGGATGAGCGCCACGGACAACCCCAGTCCGATCACTGCTTTAAGGGATGAGATCAATCCATGGCGGATCGCGAATTGCCGGCTGTTCACCACACTCAGATTGAAATCGAACCAGGCCTGGCTCCAGGTCATCATCGTCATCAGCGCGATCACGGCGGGCATGTTGCCGCCCCAGGTCACCCCCATCGCGACCACGGACAGGACGGATGTGGCCGCCAACAGCATCAGAAACGCCCGGATGGCGGTGGGAAGCAGCCGGTCACCCAAGCTCGGAAGAAACCTCAGCAGGCTCAGATTCAGCCATTGGAACACGATGGCGTTGGTCAGGCCCACACCGGTGAGGATGAGCGCATAGCGGCCGTAGTCTTCCGCCAGCAGCAACCGGGTGTAGATGCCGAGGGCCAAGAGGTTCACCAAACCGGGAACCACACGGCCCACCACATATTTGGCGCTCTGAAGGATCATTCCATGTGCTTGATGCCGATCGCAAGCGTGGCGGCGAGCGAGCTCAACAGGAAGGCGACGATCAAGGAGAAGGATCTTTTAGGTTCCACCGGTTTGACGGGAATCACGGCTGGCTCAAGGATGGTGAGCACCGGCGTGTCTTCCTGTTCTTTGACCTTGGCCGCCTCAAGCTGCTGCGTCAGGGAACGGTACAGGTCGAACGACATCGTGAATTCACCCTGAAGCACCTGACCTTCGATTTGGTCCGTTGCGAACAGGGTGCCTTTGTTCTTGTTCTGATATTCTGCCAATGCGCGTTGGGCGGCCCGGTAACGGTCTTCCGCATGCTGTTGCTGCCGGCGTAGGAAATTCGCCTGTTCCGAGGCTTTGCGCGATTCGTAGGAGGCCACCACGTTCATCAGCTGCTTGCCCGTGGCTTTGACCAGTTCGGCCGCGGCAACCGGGTCCGGCATTTTCGAAGTGATGGTCAGCACCGTGGTCTTCCGGTCGTAATACACGCTCAAGCGTTCATCCATCCCTCCGATCAATTCAAGGTAGAGTTCACTGTAGCGGACGGTGGTCGAGTCGATCACCAATTCAGGGAGAGGTTTCCGTCCACGCACCTTGTCCAGCATCATGCGGGGCAAACCAAGCGAGTAAGCGCTGATGCGATCCACGAGAGACACCGGCTGAACGGACTCGAAATGGGTCCGATAGGTCCGGACTCCATCTTCGAACAGGATCGGGGTATTCGCCAACTCGTTTCGGAATGAGAAGGATTTCACCACATCGGGATAAAGTTCGGACGACAGCACCTGGCTTCCGGCCGCGCCTCCCAGATTGATGCCGGCCAATCCGGCCAGTCCGCTCAATCCGCCCAGCATGGAACGGTCTGATTTATAGGGAAGGATCTTGGTCGAAGCCGAATACTCCACCGTGCTTCCGAACACGTATACGGCGGTAAGGGCCAAGGTTGGCACCCAGAACTTCACATAGGTCCATTTGTTCGACCAGCAAAGCCGCCCGAAGGCGCCGATGCGCTCGAACAGTTCGGGGATGGAGATTTCGCGGATGGTGGACTTCATGCGACTCACAATTGACGGATGAGGATGAGCATCGTGAGCAAGGTGGTCGTGCTCTGCAAGGTCCGGTTATACAAGGTGTCCCAATCCACTTTCTTCTCGTCGGTTTCCTCTTTCTCGGGTTTCAGGCTCACATTGATGACCGATCCGGTTTCCACTTGAGGGTAACGGTTCCAGAGGAGGAACCGCCTTGTGGCCAGAACCTGACCGTTTTTCAAGGTCACGGTCACCGTGCCCTTGTTGGCACCTTCCTCGAAGCCGCCGGCATAGTTGTTGATGTACCATTTGGCGTCTTTCTTGCCTTGGTAGGTCACGTTCACCTTGGCATCGCCGAGAAGGGAATCGGAGACGGCGAGCCCGAGACGGACGCCCTCGCCCGTGATGGTGACCGTGTTCTCCAAACGGTTGATGGTGATCACATCCCCTGCCATCAGGATCGGATCGAACGAGGCGCTCCGCGGATAACGCAGCACTTGGCGCAAGTCGGTCACGATGAAGCCCCTGTCGCCGTACTCACGGAAGAGGGTGGCGCCGATCGGATCGGCCTGATCCCGCAATCCGCCGGCTTTCTTGATCAGGTCGCTCAGATGCAGCTGCCGGCTTTCCAACGTGTAGCTTCCCGGGAAGTTCACCTCGCCGTTGATGTCCACCGTGCGACGCAGCTCAAATCCCGGTGTGAGACGTACCACGATTTCGTCATAGGGCTGCAGACGGAAATTGACGGGCTCGGTCACGTTGTAGTCTTTGTCGAGCTTGATCACGAGATCGATCAGTTCGGAAGGCTTTTCCGGATAGATGTTGGTTCGGAAGACCTGGACGCGGTTCAATGCGGCACCCGTCACCACGCCTCCCGCTTGATGGATCATGTCCGCAATGGTCAGATCCGGAGAGTAGGTGAGTCTGACGAACTGCTTCACAGCCCCGGAGACGCCCACTTCACCCACGTTCGAGTACAAGGTGCGGTCATAGATCGAGAGATTGTCGTTCGGAATGAGCGGAAACGAGAGCGATTCGGGATCCCCGAGGTCGATGAGCAGGTAATTGACTTGGGTGGTGTCTCTGAGCTCCCGGCGCTCGAGATAGGCGCGTTCATTGGCGCTTGGCAAGGTCCCACCTGCCAGTTGGATGAGGTCGCCGACGGTCAGACCGTCTCTGTAACCGAAATTACCCGGATAATACACCGCCCCACCCACACCGACTTTCGAGGCCACTTTGATGTCGTTTTTCCGAACCCGGACGATGTCGCCGGCCCGAAGCATGAAGTTGTCTTCCATGCGGGTTTCGATGAGGATCGATTGTCCGTTCTCGAACCGTTGCACTTGGATCACATCCGGGTTGGCATCGTCGGCGAATCCGCCGGCGAAAGTGATGAGGTCGACCAAGGTTTCGCCTGGAATCATCTCGTAGCGCATCGGTCGGCGTACTGCGCCTTCCACCCTTACCAAAGGGCCCGCCACGGGGATGTGGATGATGTCGTTCGATTGCAGGTCCAACATGGTGACCATGGTGGGATCGCTGATCATCGCATAGATGTCGAGCCGTTTGCGCGTGGTACCGCGGATCCACTCGATCCGACGTACGGTGCCGATCGAATCGATGCCACCGGCCAATGCCAAAGCGTTGAAGGCGCTGTTCATCGGCGAAACGGCATACATGCCGCGGCGACGCGCTTCACCAAGCACCTGCACGCTGACGGTTCGGGTGGTTTGGATGGTGATGGCGATCTGGTCTTGACGGAACGTGTACGCGTTGGCGAAGCGCTGGCGCAACACCTCTCGGGCTTGCGCCAGGGTGAGGCCTTGAAGGAAAATCTTCGGCATCTGGGAGGGGGAGACGAAGCCTTCCGCGTTCACTTCCAGATTCAGATCGGCTTGAGAGGCGCCGAAGATGACCACACGCACCTTGTCGCCGCTTCCGATCACATAGCTTTCAGGCGCCAAAGCCGCATCGGTGGTCCGATAGGCGCGCAAGGACCCGTCGAGAAAGAACGCGTGGCCGAAGATATCCGGAATCTTGATCTCGGGAGTTATCAAGGAATCCGCATCCTCGTCCATTTCTTCCCCGTCTTTGAGAGACTTCGGATCTTTCGGATCGGTGGACGCCGACGTTCCGGCGGCTTTCTTGGCCGCTTCCAACTCGGCGATCACTTCCATGATCTGGGTCTGATATCGTGAGATTTCGTTGGGCGGGATGTTCTCCAAAATGATGCCACGCTTGATGAGGCCGATGCGGACCTCATCTTCGGTCAATCCGCGTTTGGTCAGTTCCTGGCGAACGGCCTCGATCTGGCTCATCTGGGCGGCGGTCTGCGCCATCAGCGGGGCCATAGATGCGAACGTGGAAAAAATGACGGCAAAGAGCAGGACTCGGGACAAGACTCTCATGGTTCGTGTTCTGAAAGGGTAGCGCTGTTGAAAAAAGACGGCTTTAATGCGGAAATGTAAGGGTTTGGCGCTATTCGGCAAAGTCGCTCAGCCTCGGCGCGTCACGATGATACCACCGATCACGACCAAGGATCCCGCCATCTGCAAGGCCGCCAGAGGTTCGCCCATGAGGAAATACCCGATGAGCAATCCCAATACCGGTACGAGATTCTGATATGTGGCCGTCCGCACAGCACCCACCTGGTTCAGAGCGTAGTTCCATATGATGTAGGCGACACCCACACTCAGAAGTCCGCTGTAGACCACGCCCAGCCATGCTCCCATCGGAATCGCGGCGGCATCCAAGGCCATCAGATCCGGAATCGCCGCGACCACCAGCACCCCTCCGCCACTCACCATCGACATCACGGTGAGCTGCAAGGGAGGGTACCGTTTGAGGAAATCTTTGGACAGCACGGTATACGTGCCGAAGACGAAGGCCGAGCCGAGGGTCAGCATATCGCCATACAAGGTGCCGGAGCCGAAACTGAGCTGCTTCCCACTGCCTGTGAGGATGAGGACAATGCCTCCGAAGGTCAGACTCACCCCGATCAGTCGGTTGCGGGTCATCCTCTCATCGAAGAAGAAATGGGAGACCAGCGCCACCCAGACCGGAATCGTACCCAGCATCACGGAGGCATTGGCCGAGTGGGTCAGATTCAACCCGAAAATGAAAAACAACTGATACGCGGTATTTCCAAGCAAGCCAAGTCCGAACAAGGCAGGCACGTCGCTCAAAGGAATGCGCGTGTAGGAACCCTTCCAAACCAGGATGCCCACCATCAGCACGATCGAGATCCCGAACCGGAAAGCGTTGAAGCTCATCGGGTCGATGTGGGGCAAACTCGTTTTGACCACCGAAAAATTGGCCGCCCAGATGAGCGCCACAGCCAAAAGGAGCCCTTCGATAAGGGAAAGGGATCGGAAGAGTTTCATGGATGAAAATAACATGAAACGAATCGCGCCTCTAATCCGTTGCACAGATACGTAAATTATGACCACTAGTCATTAAACAGTCCATGGGTATCGCAGAACGAAAGGAACGGGAGAAGGAAGTCCGTCGGAACATGATCATCGACGCGGCGGAGCGTGTGATTTTCGCCAATCGCATTGACACCTCGACGATGGACCAGATCGCCGAAGAGGCCGAACTGAGCAAAGGCACGCTCTATCTGTATTTCAAGAGCAAGACGGATCTGTATCTGGCGATTCAAGACCGAGGCATGTCCATCTTGTCAGACAAGCTCGCCCGCGTTCTGGGCGAGAAGAGGAAAGGCATCGAACTTCTGAAGAGGTTCGGAGAGGTCTACTTCGAGTATGCCAACCAGTATCCGAACTATTTCAACGCCGAGATGTTCTGCCGTTCCCATGAGTTCATCGAAGAGATCACGGCAAGCGAGTTGTTCCAATGCACTCGGGAAAAACGGATCGAAATCGTGAATTTCCTCATCCGCGGCATCCAGATCGGCTTGCAGGACGGAAGCATCCGGCGGGATGTCAAACCGGAGGAGCTCTCGCTCATGCTCTATGCGAGCCTGAACGGCATGATCCAGGTGTACATGCTGCGCAAGCAGGCCCAACGTCATGATCTGTTTCCGGAAGTCTCGATCAATCTCGACCACGTGGTCCAGGATTTCATCAAGATCCTTTTGGATGGTCTGAGTTCTCAAACAATGACCGAGAGTCAGTCGATTTACGCAACTCAAGCCCTCATCCCTTCGTAATCCACCCCCGTTTTCTTCAATCCTACTCCTTAGAATGATCTCTACACGCTTGGTGGCGTTGGCTTTGCTGACGTCCGCCCTCACGATGACGACCGCTGTCGCGCAACCCGTCATCACCTTGGATCAGGCCATCGCCACGTCGTTGGCCAACAATCCGGACCTACGCATTGCGAAGTTGGCCATCGACGACTCCCAGCAAACGGTGATGCTCGCTTGGGCCGAAGTGATGCCGACCGTCACCTCATCCATCAACTACACCCGAAGCGTGGAGCTTCCGGTCAACTTTCTTCCCGGAGAGTTCTTCGGCGGAGCACCCGGTAGCCTCGTGCCGATCAAGTTCGGGGCGGACAATTCCTGGCAAGGGGGGTTCACCGTCAATCAGACCTTGTTCCGTGGCGACGCCATCGTAGCGGTATCCAGCGGAAGCGTCTATCGCTTGGCCGCGCGGGAAAATGAACGCGCCACAGCCCAGCGTATCGTGACGGCTTCCCGAACCGCGTATTATGCCGTGCTCGCCGCCCAGGCTCAGCGCACCCTGGCCGATGCCACCATCGCCCGGCTGCGTTCCAACCTCGACGAGAACCGGGCTCGCGCCGCCGCCGGACTTCTGGACGAGTATGATGTGCTGCGCCTCGAGGTGCAGCTGGCCAACGAGCTTCCGAAACAAGCCGAAGCCGTGGATGCGCTCGCCTCAGCCTACCGAGCCTTGAATCTGGTGATGGGGCTTCCGATCGATACGCCCTTCCTTGTGAAAGGCAATCTGGCCACGCTGGATGTCTTTGCCGTGAATCCGGATGCCGATAACGCCGAGCTGCTGTCGGTCGACCGCCAGGTTCCCGTCGTACCGCTCGACCAGGTCGATCTTGCTGCGAACCGAGGCGATCTCCGCTCGCTTGACGTGCAACGCCGTCTGAAGGACCGCGAAATCCTGGCGAGCAAGACGGAATTCCTGCCGAACATCACTGCCAGTTACAATCGCCAATGGAGCGATGCCTTCAATGGCGATGTGGCGATCGCGGAGAATTGGAACCGGTTTCAAACCATCTCCATCAATGCCAGTCTCCCTCTGTTCAATGGCATGCGCCGGGTCACGAACATGAAACGCGCCCAGATCGAACGCCGCACTCTTGACGAGCAGATCCGAAGTGCCGAGCAAGGCGCTTCGCATGAACTCACGTCATCGTGGCAGCGTCTGCAGCGCATCTTCGAAACCGCCTCGTCGCGACGTCAGGCGGTCGATCAGGCCAAACGCGGATACGACATCGCCCTGGCTCGCTTCCGAAACGGAGTGGCCACGCAGTTGGATGTCAACGACGCCCAATACCAATACCAACTCGCTGAACTCAATTACGCCTTGATGGTGTTCGATTACCTCAGCGCCAAAGCCCAATACGATCAGTCCCGCGGCGTCGTGCCGTTTGTCGATACTCAGCTCAATTAATCCATGAAATCCTTCAAATTCCTCCTCCCCCTCGTCCTTGTGGCCGCATCCTGCGGTTCGGAATCCACTGAAACCGCCACCACGGAATCGTTCGAACGTTCGGTGAACGTGTCGGTCGACACGGTCAAAGTCCGGGATTTCGTAAATCATGTGAATGTGATCGGTACGGTCAAATCGACCGGCGACATCCTGGTGACGTCCGAGGTGTCGGGCGTGGTCACACGGATTGCGGTTCGCGAAGGCGCCCGTTTCAAAAAAGGCGACCTGATCCTGAAGATCGACGACAGTTCCTTGCTGCAGGAACTGGAGATCGCCAAAGCGAGCGCCTCCACCGCCAAAGAGTCCTACGAGCGCTCCGCCGCTCTTTGGAAAGACAGCCGCATTGGCTCGGAGCTGGGTGTCTTGACGGCGGAAAACCAAGCCAAGCAAGCCCAAGCCAATCTCGACCTGATCCGTATCCGTCTGTCCAAGTCCAATGTCACCGCACCTTTCGACGGCGTGCTGGAGCGCCGGTTCGTCGAACAGGGAGAAATGGCGGCACCCGGTTCCCCGCTGGTCCGACTCATCCGTTCCGACGACCTGCATGTGGAAGCCGGTGTTCCGGCTCGTTACGCCGGTCAGGTCAAGGTCGGAGATCCGGTCGTGGTCCGGGTGGATGTCGATGGCGGAAAAACCTACCAAGGCCGCGTCACTTCGGTGGCGAGTTCCATCGATCCGGGTCCACGAACTTTCAAAGTGAACATTAGTCTGCCGGGCAGCCAAGCCGGACTGAAAGTCGATCTTGTGGCGAATCTCCGTCTGGAGATCGGTCGCCGCACGAATGTGGTGGTGGTAAGCCAGGAGTTCGTGCAGCGAGATGAGAGCGGGTACAAAGTCTTCACCGTGGTGAACGACAACGGAACGTCTAGAGCCAAAACCACCTATGTGACGATGGGTGCCGACGCCGACAACCAAGTCATCATCGAATCCGGCCTTTCCGCCGGTGATGTGATGATCACGAAGGGTGCCGTGTTCGCTGAGAACAACATCAAACTCAACCTCCAAGCCGCAAATCCATGAGCAGCACCAACGGGAACGGACTGAAAAGTCCGAACAAACTCGACACAAAGGAATTCGGTCTTTCGTCGTTCTCGATCGATTCGAGCACCGTGGTCATGGTCCTCATGGTCATGGTGTTCCTGATCGGTCTCTACAGTTATGTCACGTTGCCGAAAGAGGCGCAGCCTGACATCGCCATTCCGTTTGTTGTGGTATCCACCGTCTATCCGGGCGTGTCTCCGGCAGATGTCGAAAACCTGGTGACTCAGAAGATCGAAGACGAGCTGAATTCGATCGCTGACATCAAGAAAATGACGTCGACCACGGTCGAAGGTTATTCCAACATCGTTTTGGAGTTCGATACGGAAGTGAACTTGGACGAAGCGCTGCAGAAAGTGCGCGAGAAAGTGGATTTGGCCAAATCCGAACTTCCATCGGATGTGGAGGAACCGACCGTCGCGGAAATCAACTTGGCCCAGTTCCCCATCATGCAGGTGAACGTGGCCGGCGATTACGACTTGGAGCGCTTGAAGCAGGTCGCCGAGAATCTCCAAGACAATTTGGAGGCCATTCCCGGCGTGCTTGAAGCCCGTCTGGCCGGGGGCTTGGAGCGCGAGGTTTACATCAACCTGGACCTCGCCAAGATGAAATACTACGGCATCGCGTTCAAGGATGTGATCGAATCGATCCAGTTCGAGAACGTGACCATCCCGGGTGGAAACGTGGATGTGGGCTCGAAGAAGTTCCTGGTCCGCATCCCGGGTGAGTACGACAATCCTGCGGAGCTGGCCGATATCGTTGTCCGAGCTCCTGGCGATACGCCGATCTATCTGCGCGATGTGGCCGAGGTCGATTTCGGATACAAGGAGCGTGAATCGTTCGCCCGTCTGAACGGCAATCCGGTCATCACTCTGTCCATCGTGAAACGAACGGGCGTGAACATCATCGACGTGACCGACAAGGTCAAGACTTTGCTCGCCAAGGAAGAGGTGAATTTCCCGCCCGGAACCACCTACAACATCACCAACGAGATGGCTAAGATGATCCGCGACACGGTCAGCTCGCTGGAGAACAACATCATTTCCGGTTTGATTCTCGTGGTGGGCGTACTGCTCTTCTTCATGGGTGTTCGGAACGCCTTTTTCGTGGGCATCGCCATTCCCTTGTCGATGTTCCTTTCGTTCATCGTGTTTTTCGTGATGGACATCACCTTGAACATGATCGTGTTGTTTTCGCTCATCCTCGCGCTGGGGATGTTGGTCGATAACGCGATCGTGGTGGTCGAGAACATCTACCGTTATCTCGAAGAAGGGTACGGACGTGTGGAAGCCGCCAAGAAAGGGGTGGGTGAAGTGGCTTTCCCGATCATCTCCGGAACCGTGACCACCTTGGCCGCCTTTACGCCGCTCATGTTCTGGCCGGGTATCATCGGCGATTTCATGGGCTATCTGCCGCTCACGCTGATCATCACATTGAGCAGTTCCCTCTTTGTCGGGCTTGTCATCAATCCCGTGCTTTGCGCGCTCTTCATGCGCATCGACGGTACCTCAACCGATAAACCGATGACTCTGAAAGGCAAGCGCATCGTGATGGGCTTGGCGGGTGCCGCGTATCTCCTTTTCCTGCTTGGAAATCCGACACTCTGGCTCATGCTGGCCGGAACCGCGGTCGGCTTGTATTTCCTCCACAAGAAAGTGATGGCGCCCATTGGCTACTGGTGGCAGCGCGAAGGCATGGAACGTCTTGTCGAGCGGTACCGCCGAACGCTGAACTGGTCGTTGGATCATCCCAAAACGGTCATTTTCAGTGCGTTCGGCGTGCTGGTGGTCAGCTTCCCCTTGTTCGGCCGATTCAACGCCGGTACGGAGCTCTTTCCTTCCTCCATCCCGCCCACATCGGCCTATGTTCAGATCGAGACGCCGGTCGGCACCCTGGCTACGGAGACCGATCGCATCGTCGAACGGTACGAACAGCAGATCCAGAGCATCCCTGGCGTGATGGATGTGGAATCGGTGGTGGCCACCTCCGGATCGAAGATTTCCGGTGGCGACATGGGTGGTGGCTCTTCATCGACCCACTTGGGCACGGTGGTCGTCAACTTCAAAGACTACAACAAGCGTGAGACCGATGCGTTCGCATCGCTGTCGTACATGCAGAACGAGTTCGAGAAGTACGCGTTGGGCGCGAAAGTCGTGGTGGAACTTCCCGCCAACGGTCCGCCCACCGGGAAAGCCGTGAACCTGGAAATCGTAGGCAAAGACATCGAGGTGCTTGAAGAGCTTTCAGCGAAGGTGTTGGCGGCCATCCGCAACCATCCGGTATCCCAGAAATTGGAAGGATTGGATTCGGACCTGCCCGACCGCCGCCAGGAATTGGTGGTCGATGTGGACCGTGAACGCGCCGCCACCTTCGGCTTGAACACCAACAAAGTGGGAACCACGGTGCGGAACGCCATCAACGGGGTGGAAGCGTCCAAATACCGCGACGGAAATGACGAATACGACATTGTGGTGCGTCTCGACGATCGCTACCGTTCTTCTTTGGATGCGGTCGGGGATCTGTTCGTGATGGCCGAAGGCGGTAGGCAGGTTCCGATTTCGGAAGTCGCCGACTGGTATGTGGCGGATGGACTCGGAGGCATCAACCGCAAAGACACCGAACGGGTGATCACCTTGGCGTCGGACGTTCGTACCGGCTACAATCAGAACGAGGTGCTGGCTGAGGTGCAGGCGGTTGTCGCGCCGTTGATCAATGAGCTTCCGCGCGGGTATTTCATGCGCTGGACAGGTCAACAGGAAGAGCAGATGGAAACGATGCAATTCCTCGGCGCCGCGTTCCTCTTCGCCGTGCTTCTGATCGTGTTCACCTTGGTCGCCCAGTTCAACAGTGTGGGCAAAGCCCTGATCGTGATGTCGACTGTTCTGATGGCCATTTCAGGAGTGCTCTACGCGCTCATGATTCTGCAGATGCCTTTTGTGATCGTGATGACAGGCATCGGGGTGATCACCCTCGCCGGAGTCGTGGTGAACAACGCCATTGTACTGATCGATTATGTGGACATGCTCCGCTCCCGCGACGGCTATGAACTCCGTGCGGCGCTCATCAAAGCAGGTTCCGTCCGTTTGCGTCCGGTGCTTCTGACCGCCATCACGACGGTGCTCGGCCTTGTTCCGCTAGCGATCGGTTTCAACCTCGACTTCCTGGTTCTGTTCAACAATCCGGTCTTGTTCTTCTCGGAATTGGGAACCTATCTGTATTGGGGAGGTGAGCAGGCCGCTTGGTGGGCGCCTATGGCGGTATCCGTGATCGCCGGACTGAGTTTCTCGACCGTATTGACCTTGGTCTTCGTGCCGACGGTGTACCTCACGCTCGACAAATTCGTGCGTCGCTGGAACCGCACCGCCTACGGCATTGAGAAAGGCTTGGCTTCGGCACATGGAGCCATTGAAACTCAAGCTGTGTATCCCATCAAGGAAGCCGATATCTTGGACCCAATCCTGAACTGATTTGAACCCATGATCCAACGACCACAGACCCTGGTACTTGCCATTTCCGTTGTCTTGAACGCGTTCGCTCCATTCAGTGCCATCGCGGATCGGTTGTACACTGATCCGCATGGCTGGTGGGCGTATGCGTTTCTCAGCGCCATCCTTCTGTCCTTCGGCTCCGCGGCGTATTCCATCGTCCTGTTCAAAAACCGACCGCTTCAAGCGCGATGGATCTTGCGGGCGTTCCTGTTCCAGTCCATCGCTTCAGGCTTGTCGGCGGCCATCTTGGCTAGCATGGGTCCGCTGAGTCGTGCTGTGCTCCCTGAGCTCATCGCCGGAGGCATGGTGTTCCTCGCACTGGGCCTGCTCTGGTTTGCCCGAACCCAAGTGCTCAAAGACGAAGCCTTGGTGAATTCCATCGACCGCATCCGCTGAGGATGAATTCGAAAACCATCGGCTTGCTGGCCATCGGACTGGCCACCTTCGCCACCGCACCGATCGTGGTGCGCCTGGCGGGGCAAGGAGCCGATCCGATCGCCATCACCACCATCCGCACGGTGCTGGCATCCCTGATGCTGCTGCCCATCTGGTGGTGGCATCGGGAAGGGCGGAAAAGCACTCCCGAATCCGCCAAACACACCTGGACATGGAGTGCCTTGGCCGGGCTCTTCCTGTCCGCCCACTTCGCTCTTTGGGTGATGTCGCTCGGGTATACGTCCGTCGCCTCCGCCTCTGTCTTGGTCACGTCCCATCCCGTGCTGCTTATTCTCATCGAATCGATGCTGATGGGTGTCGTGTTCCGTAGACTGACATGGATCGGTGTGCTGATCGCATTCTCAGGCAGCGTGATGCTTGCCCTCACCGACCAATCGGCCACGGCCACCTATTCCAATCCGATGTTGGGCAATGCGTTGGCCTTCACGGCGGCGCTCATGTTCGTGGGCTACATCCTGATCAGTCAGAAGATCCGCCGCCACCGCACCTGGCTTGATTACGTCACCAGAGTCTATCTGACTACGGCTGTGGCGACGGTCATTTTGTTTTTCGCGCTCGGCACTTCGACCGATGCCATCACACCCGGTGTGTTATTCTCCGGCGTGCTTTTGGCTCTGGGTGCCCAACTCATCGGTCACGGAGCGCTGAATTACGCGGTCAAATCCATTTCCCCCACCTTGCTCTCCACACTGATTCTTGCGGAGCCGGTCTTCGCCACGGTGCTGGCGGTGTTCATTTTCGCGGAGATTCCATCCGGATGGGCGTCTGCGGGCATGGCACTCACCTTGGCCGGCATCCTGGTGAGCTGGTGGGGAAGACGGAACGATGTCAGCTGAATCGTGACTATCTTGGTCCGATTCTGTCATTAGTCCTCACATCATGACCCGGGAACATTGGATTTGGATCGGATTGCTGAGTGTCGCTTTGGTGCTGGTGTTCGCGCTGCGCGCCATCCCGGAACGGATAGATGATCCGTTGGATGTCACCGTCATGGAGCCTGTGGATCGGGATTTCGACCGCATCACCGAGTCGGGCGTCATCCGGCTCATCACCCGATACAACAGCCAGACCTATTTTCTGCAGGATGGCGTCGAGCGTGGCTTCGAGTTCGAATTCTTTTCCGCATTCGCACGAGAACACGGTTTGCGAATCGAAGTGGTGATTCCTCAGCCTGACGAACAACCTATTGATGTGCTTAACCGAGGGGATGGGGATGTGATCGCCGCCAATTACACCGTCACCAAAGAGCGCCAGAGGCATATTTCCTTCTCCCATCCCTACAATCTGGTCACAGAAATCCTGGTGCTCCGGGAAGACAGCCTGGAACGGTACTCCGAGATCGATTCCTTGTCCGGACTCACGGTCCATGTGCGGAAAAACAGTTCTTACTACACCAGTTTGCTCGAGATGCGACGCAATGGCATTGATGTGAACCTTGAGCTGGTTCCTGAGTCGGTCGAAACCCAGGCGCTGTTGGCGATGGTGGCCTCCGGCGAAATCACAGCCACTGTCGCGGACGACAACCTATTTGAAGCGTCCACCATTTTTGTGAGAGGAATCGCTGCAGGGCCTGCCATTTCCGAAACCAAGCCGATCGCCTGGGCCATCCGATCGAACGCCCCTTTACTTGAAAGCAAGATGAACGAGTTCATCTCCACCCACTTCAAAGTCCAAGAGGAGGAAGGGGAATTGCGGCGGTCCGAACTGATCAACGTGCTTCGGGCCCGTTATTATGAGAATCCTCGCGCGGTGCTGTTCAACCGGTATCAAGTCCGCAAAAAGCTGAGCGCCGGAGGCCTGTCCCCCTACGATTCCCTCGCACAACACGTGGCGGCCGATCACGGACTCGATTGGCGCCTGATCATCGCCATCGCCGCCCAGGAATCGCGATTCGATCCCGAGGCCGTGAGCTGGAAAGGCGCGGTGGGACTGATGCAGATCATGCCCGCCTACTCGGATGTCGATTCAGACACCATGCTCTTCGATGTGGAGGCCAACATGCGGGAAGGGGCCCGCATCCTCAAACGTCATCTCACGCATTTCGCATACTTGGATAGCCTGAATCAGCTCCGCTTCTCCTTGGCCAGCTACAATGCCGGAATCGGTCACCTCGCCGATGCGAGACGCCTGGCCATCGATCTGAATCGGAATCCGAACGATTGGAAAGGGGTTCAAGACGCCTTCCTGCGTCTGATGGAGCGAAGCTACCACCGCAACGCCACCTATGGGTTCGTACGAGGCGTCGAGACGGTGAATTACGTGAACACGGTCTTGAACCGGTACAAAAACTACCGCTTGCTCACGGATCGGCGCTAGCGCACCTTGATCACGATCATCGTGATGTCGTCGCTGTAGCGGTCGTTGGTGAACCTCCGCACATCGTCGACGATGGCCTGTTGGATGCCGGCCGCGTCCAAGGCCCGATTCAGGGAGATGACCTCCATCAATCGGTCTTCGCCGTATTCCACATCCACATCATTCAAGGCTTCGGTGACACCATCGGTATACAGCACCATCACGTCGTCATGCTTGAGGGTGATGTCGCCTTGTTGGTAGGCGCTGAAGGTGGGCAAGGCGCCGAGCAGCATGCCTCCATCCGACAAGGCTATGGGATCCGAGCCCGCCCGGAAGATTAATGGAGGGTTGTGGCCGGCATTCACATACTGGAATCGCCGTTCCTCTGCGTGGTATCGGGCCCAAAAGAAGCTGATGAACTTGTCGCTCGGGGTGTTCTCGTATATGATGTCATTGATCTTTCCAGTCACATCTCCCAGATCGGTGGTGACTGGAGTCAGCACATGCAACATCGCCTGAAGGTTCGCCATCAGAAGCGATGCGGGAATTCCTTTGCCGGTGACATCCGCGATCGCCAGATAGACGTCGTCGCCCCGGCAGATGATGTCGTAATAATCGCCACCGACCTGCTGGCTCGGCACATTCATCGCCGCCAGATCCAAGGCGGCTATGTTCGGCAACGGATAGGGAAGCAGCTTTTCCTGAATGGTGCGTGCGATGCTCAATTCCTCTTCGATCCGCTCTTTCTCAATCCTTTCTTGCAAAAGCTGGGTCTTTTGAATGGAAAGCAACGCCAAGTTGCCGAGTGAGCTGAGGAAATTGAAATCCGAATCGGTGTAGGCTTCGCTGGTGGCACGTTTGCCGACGCCGAGCACGGCGAATTCATCTTGGAGGCGAAGGGTGACCATCGCTTCGATCTGATTGTCGTTCAGAAGCGGGATGTCCTGTCGCAAGCGGTCTCCAACCCGGATGTTCGAGTCGGTGAGGGAGAGCAGACGGCGGAGGCAGTTCTGACCCGGCGCGGACTTCAACCCGTTCATGACCAAGAGCTCGGGCTCTCCGTCGCCCCGCTTCTTGACGAAGAAAAATGATCGGATGAACATTTGACCAAGCAAGGCGAACTTGAAAATCTTGAGGATGGGCTCGCGGTCCACCGTCGCGTTGAATTCTTTGCTGAGGTCGAAGAGCGTGTGCAGTTCCTGCACTTTTCGATCCAATTGCAGATTCGTGTTCCGCAATTGCCCCACAAGCAGCGAATTGGCGATGGCGACCGCCGAGATGTTCACAAGATTCTCAAGGAAATCGATCTCTCGCGGATTGAAGGGTTCGCCGGTCGCTTTCGACCCGATGCACAGGTAACCCATATGCTGGGCGCGGGTGCGGATCTGGAACAGACCGGTCAAGCCGTTCTGTTTCAAGACATCTGGAAAGCTCGGGTGGTCTGTCGGAACATGCACCGCATCTTGGAAGGAGTCGGCGCCCGGAAGAGGGATGCTCTGGGTGTCGAAAAAGCCGGTTTTGCCCTTGCTTTTACGGACCGCATACTTCTTGTGCGTGGGATCGAACAGGATGATCGCGGCTTTTGTCGCGAACAATTTACCCATAGAAATGAGCAGCAGGTTGTTCAGGACGAAATCCAGATCGGTGCTCTCGATCAAAAGGCGGCTTGTGTCGAGCAGCGTTTTCAGTTCGAACCGCGCATGCCAACTGTCAAGATGGTCGGAGTCGGATGACAAAGCTCAGATCTTCTTGGTCATCACGATCTCGTTGAGGGAGCCGTTCTGGCGGTATTCGACACGGTCCATCAGCTTTTGAATCAGATAGACGCCAACTCCACCCCGTTTCCGGAGCTTGATGCGTTCCTCGATATTCGGTTCCTGGTAGGTCTCCGGATCATACCGGCGACCATGATCGCTGATCACGATCTGGAATCCTTCGCCATCGCAGATCACCTTGACGGTGACCAACTGGCTCTCGTCGTACTGATAGGCATGTTTGATGATGTTCGTATACGCCTCATCCACCGCCAATCGGATCTCGTCGGTGTTCTCCACGGAAAAGCCGCATTCGGACGCCTGCTGGGCGACAAAGTTCCGCACATGGGAGATGTTCTCCGTAGTGGCATGAACCAGCAGGCTTTTTTCCTTCGTGGAAGACACGGTGGGGTCAGGCTTGGATGAATCGTTCGTAGGCGTCGTTCTCGTCGTCAAGGATGTCGTATAAGGCCGGGAAACCCAGCAAATCGAACACATTGAAGACTTTGGGCGTCATGTTGGTGAGCTTGATGTCGCCCCCCATGGCACGGACATCTTCGATATATGCCATGAACACGCCCAAACCGGCGCTGGAGATGTAGCTGAGCGAACGGCAATTGACGATGATCTTGTGACGGTTTTTGGACATCAGCGACTTGAACGCGTCTTCCAAATGCGATGCGGTATGCGCATCGAGCTCCCCATCCAGATACAGAACATCGATCTCATTGTGAGTTCCGGGGGTGATAGTGAACAGACTCATGGGATTGGGGAGGGTTTCTCTTCTTCAGGTGAAGCACAAGGAAGCCTTGTCTTTACGGGGATTTCGGAAAAAGTTACAAAAAATAAGGCGCCACATCGTCAGACATGGCGCCTTTAACTATTCATCAAGAGAGACGCTACTTGAGCGCGTCTGAAATTAATGATAAAATCATCGAGTTTACCAATCCCGTCAAGTAAAAAGTGTTGAATGAATCCTATTCGGCGGTTTGGATGGTAAATGTACGGACCCGAAACGTAGTGTTGATCCGATTCGACTCGGCGAATGCCATGGAGTATCCGTTGTATCCTGTCAATCGAACCACATGTTTGTAGACGCTGGTGGCATTCGGATCCTGCATCGCGATCGCATTGGCGAAGCCGCGTTTCTCCCAAAGTTCGACCGCCGCTTTCGCGCCTTCGGCGGTTGTGAACGCACCGACTTGAATATGATGAGGGTAATTCCCCTCCGAAGCCGTTGTTTTGAGAGGTTTCGGCTTCGGAACGGGTGTCGGAGCGACCGGAGTGGACGCCGCCGCAGCCGCGGCTGGGATGGTGCCTTCAGCCACCGAATCCGGTTCGGCCGGAAGCACGCCGCCTTTCGCGATGATCTCGCTCTCGTAACGGATCCGGCTCAACGCCTTTTCCACCTTGGCGGCTTCCACCGGTTCCAGATCGGTCAGTTTCTTGTTTTCAGCTTTCACGATCTCGTCGGGATCCGGTCCGCATGCGGCGGCCATCATCATCGACATCACAAAAACGGTACGTCTCATGATCATGGAGTGGTTATCGTATCAACCCAAGCGCTCAGGCCATGGGTCTGTTTCAATTGTTTGACCAAGGCATCCGCATCGGAGCGGGAGCCCATTTTGCCCAACCTCACACGGAACCAGACTTCGCCGATGCTTTGGTTCCCGTACGATTCCATGAAGGCGGACGCATACCCGCGCTGTTTCCAGACATCCACCAAGTTTGCCGCTTTCGTTTCGGATCGCCAGGCACCCACTTGCACAACAAAGCGCCCAGACTCCTTGAACTCGAAGCGACGGTCGGAGCCTTCGGCGGTCGACCCGGTGCCGCTGGAATCGGCGCCGGCTTCCCGTTGAGCCAAGGCTTGAGCCAATGAATCGCGTCGGGCTTGGGTTGCTTTTTGAAGGTCTTCCTCCGAGGGTCCGCAGGATGCCAGCAGAATGGTGGATCCGACAAAGAGGAGGGTAGTCAATGATCGTCTCATGGTCGTTTTCCCCGTACCTTTGCATGATTGGTTTATTCCAATGTAAACCGATTTCCCATTCATTTCCCAATCCAGAGCATCTTTCCATGCCTTTCCTCGTGATTGCCACCGACCAAACCGACTCAGAAGCCTTGAATCGACGCCTTGCGGCACGACCTGACCACCTGGCCAACGCCAAGGCCATGGAAGCGTCCGGAGTGCTCCAATTGGCGGCCGCCAGCCTCGGTGCGGACGGAACCATGTCGGGATCGGTGCTTGTCTTGAACGTAGCCACCGCCGAAGACGCGAAAGCGATCGTCGAATCGGATCTCTATTGGACGTCCAAGGTTTGGGGCGGCTACACCATCCAGGAAATCCGAGTGGCCATTCCGTCTCAGAGATAGACGTTGAATCCGGCAGAGAAGGTGTTGAAGTCGACTCCGGCGATGTCGAGCCAATGGTGCCCGACGGAAAACCGCAACGGACCCCGATGCACCCCGATGCTCAGCCGGTTGTTGGTGACCGAGCCGTAGGTGTGCGGCATGTACCCGCCGTAGTAAGACACGGAGAAGGGTTTCACCGGATACAGATCGGTATGCACGGCGGCTTCGAGTCCGTCGAAACGGTCGCCGCCGATCATCACGTTCCGGTACCCGAACGAGACACCGGCATCCCCTGAGGTGAAAAATCGGAATTTACGACCCCCCATCATATTGAACTGATGGATTCCGTACGGCGCGCCCAATTCCTTGAGATACTCGTATTGTGTGTTGACCAGCCAATACCCCAGATGCCATTTCACTTCGGCCGCCCGCTGGTCCATGGCCAAGGCACCCTGGGGCAGCGACAGGTTCGCCCGCATCTCGAGCATGGTCTCGCGTCCCCCTCCGATGTCGTTGAATGTCCGGATGCCGCGACCCAAGCCGGAACCGGAATAGGGATACGGTGTGTATCTGAGCCGAGGCTCATCCAGATAGATCGGACGGAAGTAGAACAGCTCGGGAAGGATGTCGAGCGTGAGTTCGAGCACCGCCAGGGCCATCTCGCCCGATTCCGAATCGCTCTCGCCTTTCATGCGTTTACGGGCTTCCTCGGTTCGCGATTGGGCGATGACGAGCGACGGTGCGAACAGCAAGGCGCACAGGACGAGGATGACGATATGAGGGTGCTTTTTCATAGACTGCCCCTACGCGGGTGGTTCCCTTCAAGATACGCAAGTGCTTGTTTTACAACATCACATCTTGATGTGAGCTTGACATTGCGACAGCGGGTCCTTATATTTGTTTAAACAAGTAATTAGCTCGCCATGGCCAAGATCGAAGACGAAATCAAGCAATCCAAATTCCGTTCGGAAGGGCAGAAGCTCATCATCAATCTGATCTATACGTACAATCAGCTCAGCGGACAGATGGCGACGATGCTTCAGCCTCATGGCTTGACTATGCAGCAATATAACATCCTCCGCATTCTGAAGGGGCAGTATCCGAATCCGTCGACCAACAATCTGGTCAAGGAGCGCATGTTGGACCGCAATTCGGATGTGACCCGTCTGATCGACCGGATGATCCGCAACGGTCTGGTGACGCGGACCTCGTGTGAGAAGGACCGCCGCCGCGTCGACATCCTCATCACACAACAAGGGTTGGACCTGCTGGATGCGATCCAAGCCCAAGAGACGGATCTGGATGTGATCGCCCACCGTCTGCCTGAAGACCAGCAGCTCGCGATGAACGGCATGCTCGACCGGTTGAGAGGGTAGGCGGTATGGCGCATCATCAGCACATCTGGCAGCAAGGCGCGGGCGACCGCGTGTGGATCCTCTTCCATGGAACGGGAGGCACCGAATCGGATCTGATCCCATTGGTCCGTCGGGTGGATCTGGACGGTTCGATCTTGGGCATCCGAGGGAATGTGTCGGAACAGGGAATGGCGCGGTTTTTCCGTCGCCTGGCGGAAGGCGTGTTCGATGAGGAGGACATCTGCCGCCGTTCGGCCGATCTGGCGGAATTCCTCGATGAGATGCAGACCCGTTACGGCTTCGATGCGGCCCGTAGCGTGGCCTTGGGGTACTCGAACGGTGCGAACATCATCAGTGCGTTGAATTTCCTGGAGCCTCGGCGGTTCGACGCGTCGGTGTTGATGCGGCCCATGGTGCCGATTGCGCCGGTGGACGGCTTGGATCTGACCGGGGCGAGGGTTCTGATGCTGGTGGGAGAACGCGATCCGCTATCGCCACCGGGAGAACCTGACCGCTTGGACGCGATCTACCGCCGCATGGGTGCGGATGTGGAGAGGGCGACGGTCGCGGCGGGGCATGAGTTGACCTCGGCAGACCTCCAGCATCTCGCCGCCTGGTTGTGACCCCATCCGGGCTCGAACCGGAATCTAAAACTTAGGAGGTTTTCGTTCTATCCTGTTGAACTATGGGGTCGCGTCGCAAGTTACGGAACAGATGCGTAACATCCCCGTACCGGCCCGCCCATGAAACACCACCTCCTTTTCCTGCTTCTCGCATGCGTCCCTTTCGGGGCGATGGCGCAGACCACCTTGACCGGTGTGATCCGCGATTCCAACACCAAAGCCCCTCTGGGCGCCGCTACGGTGCAGGTGGCCGGCACCTACCGCGGAACCGTCAGCAATTCCGACGGACAGTTCGAACTGACCGTGCCCTCCTTTCCAGCAACCCTTTATATCCGTTTCATCGGGTACGACACCGACACCCTTCGGCTGGATGCGGTTCCATCCCAACCGCTCGTCGTGATGCTGCGTCCCGCGGAATTGCAGCTCCGTGAAATCGTGGTCACCGGCGACGATCCGGCGCTCGACATCATGCGTCGCGTGATCCGCAACAAAAGGGAATGGCGCGCCAATCTATTTTCATATCAGGCGGAAGCCTACACACGGCAGCGTCTTGAGAACGATACGTCGATCGTAAGCATTTCCGAAAGCTTGTCCGACGCCTACTGGGATGTGAAGCGCGGCACACGGGAGGTGATCCGCTACAAACAGCAGACATCGAACATCGATCCAAGCTCGAATTTCGCCGCGGCCACGTTCATCCCCAACCTGTACGACGACAACATCACGATCTCGGGGTTCGAACTGGTCGGGCCCACCCATCCGGATGCGCTCGATTATTACCATTTCAAGCTGGATGGTTTCCGGCAGCAGGATGGAGTCACGGTCTTCGACATCCTGATTTCTCCGAAGCGAAAGCTCCAACCCACGTTCGTCGGAAAAATCTCCGTTTTGGACGAGACTTTCGCCATGATCTTCGCGGACGTGAAGCCCTCCGAATCGGTGCGCTTCCCTCCGCCGATCCAGGAATTCGGCCTCCATTACATCCAACAGTTCAGCAATTACGGATCCCAGTTCTGGTTACCGGTCGATGTGCGGATAGAAGGCACCATCGAAATCGGCTTCCCTGGACTCCGTTTCCCGCCGTTCAAGTTCAACCAGCTTTCCCGGCTCGACAATTATGTCCTGAACATGGGGTTGCCTGATTCGCTGTTTCAAAACACGCGCCGCCTCACTGTCGATTCTCTGTCCGTGGCGCAAGGAAATCTGAATCCCCGCATCGGCATGGCGATTCCGTTGGATGCCCGCGAGCGTTTGGCGTATGAGACCGTGGACAGCACCATGACCATCGACAAAGCATTCAAACCGAGTGGTCCGCTGGCCCGTTTCGTCAATGTCGAGGATGGTGACGACGGGCCCTCCGAACCCAAGACGGGCGTGGCGAAATGGCTTTCCGGAACCAGTCCCGACCTTCATCACAACAAAACGGCCGGTGCGCATCTGGGCATCGCCTACGAACCCGAGGCCTTGAATCTTCCCGTCGCGCTTACGGTGGGGGGAGGTTACAACACCCTCGCGGAGCAAGCCTTCTACAACGTTTCCGTCTCGTCGAAAAAGAGAGCGCCCTGGATGTGGACGATGGCCTACTCCTACGATATCGAAAGCGCCTATCGCGAATCCATCTATCCGCAATGGATGAGCAGCGCGCTTCCATTGCTTGGCGCGGCCGACTATCATCGGGTTTATGAATCCGAGCGCATGGAAGCCGGCATCACGTACCGATACGGCCGTGGCATTCCGGTTCGGGACCGTCGCAGAACGGTGTCGTTCCGCCCGGAATTCGGTCTGTCGGTGCTTCAAGATCGGGCCGTCTCTTTGGAGACCGTGCGTGCCGTTCGAGCCACGTTCTCCACGGAAGGAAACACTGCGCCATACGGCATCACCGGACAGGAGAACATCCGCATCGAGATCGAGCATGCCGACGACCTGTTCGCCAGCGACCTCACGTACACCAGGGTCCATGTCGAAATCGATCATCGCATCGAGACCTGGTTGCGCCGCCGGTTCCTTCCAAACGCGTTGGATCTGAAACTGATCGCCGGAACCGCGATGGGAACCTTGCCGGCCTACAAATCGCATGTGGTGGATGGAAGCCTTTCGGCGTTCACACCCTTTGGCGGGCTTCGCACCCTCCGTTCGGCGGCGTATGAAGCCAACGACGTCCTCGCCTTGCATTGGGAACACCACTTCCGCACCGTGCCCTTCGAATGGCTGGGATGGGACCGTGCCGTGGACAAAGGGGTTGGCCTGATCGTGTTCGGATCATCGGCACAAACCTGGCGCCCGAAACGGACCCATCATGAGATCGGTGCGTCCATCAGCGGTCTCTTCAGTCTGATGAGGGTGGATGTGGCCTATCGGTTGGACCAGCCCGGATTCTTCGCAGGACTCAGTTTGGCGAGAATCTTTTAACTTGGTTCAGTTTATCTGAACCCTATGCGTGCTTTCCTTCTTGTTGTGCTCATGTCGGTCGCAATCGCGACAGACGGAATCTCCCAATCGGTCGACCAGTGGCGGACCTACGTCTCGCACATCTCGGTTCAGGATCTGGTCACCGATACCGAGAACGGACTTTGGGTGATCACGACCGGAGGGTTGTTCCATCAGTCGGCGGCGGGTGAGATCGTCTCTTATTCGAAGGTGGACGGTCTGTATGGCACCAATCCGACCGGAATCGCATTCGATCCCAGCCATCGGCGGGTATGGCTAGGGTATCCGGATGGCACGTACTCGTATGTGGACATCGAGACGGGTTTGATCCGCAATTTCACCGACATCCAGAGGAACACCCGTTTTCCGACCCGCCGCATCAACCGATTGAACGTGAGTGGTTCCGAGGTGCTGATCGCGACCGATTTCGGCGTGGTGATCGTTTCCGCATCGACTGGAGTGGTGGTCGATTCGTACACCCAACCCGGCGCATTCGGCTCGGGAGTGCGGATCTATGATGTCATCCGTCGCAATGGTGTCTACCATTTGGCTACGGAGGAGGGGTTGGCCGTCGGGGATCCGACGCAAGGCGATCTGCTGGTGTCGGCGAACTGGGAGACATACCCGACCGCATCGCCGGTCGTGGCTTTGGGCGAACGCACGGATGGACTTTACCTCACGTACGGCTCGATCAATGCCCGCTTCGACGGAACGTCGGTGACGCCCATTTCCCAATGGCCCTTCACCGTGGTCAGATATCAGACGTTGCCGGGCGGACGGCTTGCGGGCATTTCCTCGTCTCAGATCGATCTCCTCTCGTCAGATGGCAGCGTGCAGACATTGACCCGAGACGGAGCGGCGTTCACCTCGATGACGGCATCCGGGTCGGATCTTGTGGTCGGATCCCGGAATCTTGGCTTGTTCATGGTCCGGAATGGCGTCTTCTCGGATCCGGTGGAACTGAACACACCCTATCTGAACCTCTTCAGCGACGTGCATGTGAGTGATGGTGTGCTTGCGGTGGCGACGAGTTCGACACCGGGTCAGTTCAGCATCGGCTTCACCTCCACCGGGTATTCCTTCAAGACAGGTGAGAATTGGCAGAACATCAATGCCGACACCGACGATTTCTTCTCCACACGGTCGTTGAACAGTGTGTTCCGGGTGAGTTCGAACGAGTCGCACTGGTTCTTCGGGACCTTCGGCCACGGCATCCTCCGCCGGGACAAATCCACCGGCGAGCAAGAGCAGTTCAATCAAGCGAACGGGAACCTGCCGGGTTTTGACGGAGGTCAGGGCTTCATTGTCGGAAGCGGGCTTTCCCCTGACACCAAGGGAAACATGTGGGCCACCATTTGGGCGAACACCACGGACCCGCTGGTGAAATTCGATCGGCAGAGCGAGACATGGACCCGCTTCCCTGTCTCCACGAAGGTCCCGTTTCAGACCTTGTATTGGTCATTGATGATGGATTCGTACGATCAAGCCTGGATCACCTTGCTCACGCCGAGTCTTCAGGGACGGGGATTGCTTGTGGTGGGCTATGATGCGGCCGGCGCCGAAAGGTCGTTCCGTTTGACCTCGCTGGATGCGGAAGGGGCCCTGCCCAATGAGCGTGTGAAGGCGGTTGTGCAGGATCAGCGCGGGGAAGTGTGGGTGGGAACCGACCGCGGGGTGGTTCGATTCCTCTTTCCGGACCGGATTATCTCAGGAACGGCCCAAGAACGCCGTGCGACGCCGCTCATCAACGAAGACCCGACTGTAAGCGACCGGATACTGCTTCGTGACATTCAAGTGAGTGCGATGGCGGTCGATCCGTCGAATCAGAAGTGGATCGGGACGGAAGATGACGGATTGTGGCTCGTTTCCGCCAATGGCGGTGCCGTGCTGAAGCATTTCACAGCGGAGAATTCCCCGTTGCCCTCGAACAAGATTGTGTCCATCGCCATCGATGGACAGACAGGGGAAGTGTACATCGCAACCGATATCGGAATGGTGGGCTATGTGGCGGAATCGGTGCAAGGAGAATCGCCTATGAAGGCCTTGGCGGTGTATCCGAATCCGTTTCGATATTCACAGAACGACGGGCAGAGCATCTACATCGAAGGACTCAAAGACGATTCCACTGTGCATATCCTATCCGTCGACGGCCGCTTGGTGCGTCGTTTCGACACGCGTGGCGGACGCGCCAGCTGGGATGGACGTGATGAGAGCGGGAACCGGTTGCCTACCGGCATTTACACCGTGGTGGGGACGCATGAATCCGGTGACCGCGGCACAGGCAAACTCCTGGTGATTCCCTGAAACAAAAAAGGCGACCGTGGGGTCGCCTTTTTTGTTGAAATGGGCTGCTGAATGATTCAGTTCCGCGGCGTGAACTGGAGGTTGTTCAGCGGAACGGTCTCGGCGCGGCGGTTGGCGCGGCAACCTTTGCCGTCGACATCGTCGCTGGCGCAAGGAACCGGAGCTTTGCCCAGGCCTTGGGCTTGGATGCGGCCTTCGGCGATACCGTTGCTCACGTAGAAGTCACGAACCGCGTTGGCACGGCGGACGGAGAGACGCAGGTTGTACTGGTCGCCACCGATGTGGTCGGTGTAAGCGTCCACACGGACATTGATGTTGGATGCGCCACGCAGTTTGCTCACGTTGTCGGTCAGTGCTTGGGCGGCCTGGGTGTCGATGTTCGACAGGTCGAAGCCGAAGTTCACGGTGTGAAGCGAGCGGATGTAGACGGGGTCAGCCGAGCTGGACGGGTTGGTGCCCATCTGCACTTCCTGACCATCTGTGAAGCCGTCGCCGTCGGAGTCCGGGTTGTTCGGATTGGTCTTGTGGGTGATGACCTCATCGTAGTCGCTCAATCCGTCGCCGTCGGAATCTGCGCTATTGGGATTGGTGCGATGAGTGTTGATCTCAGCGCCATCCGAAAGACCGTCGCCATCGGAATCCGCGTTCAATGGGTTGGTTTTGTGCACGTTGACTTCGTTTCCATCGGACAATCCGTCCCCATCGGTGTCGGCTTTTGTGGGGTCGGTCTTTTGCTTCATCACTTCGTCGAAGTCGTTCAATCCGTCCCCATCGGTATCCGCTGCAAGGGGGTTTGTATTGTGAGTACGCAGTTCGTCGAAATCACTGAGGCCGTCTTTGTCAGAATCGCGACCGCGCAACACGTCATCAGTAAGCGAATTGAGGTAATCTTGGGTGATTTGGGCAGGCTCGGCTGGCAACGTCTCTTCGACTACCGGCGGTTTTGGGCAAGCCATGACTACGATAGCCAAGGCTACGGTCAAGAAGTGGCGTTGGTAGGAACGTATCATGTGTGTTGTAGTGAGTATGTGGGAAGATAAACTGAGGCAATGCCATGAAAATACCATAAAAACCCTTGCCTTCCCAAACGCAGCTCTGATTAAAATATTGAATATGACCTTGTTTTCGTGGTATATTTGTGCCTCTGAGGGGTTATAGCTCAGCTGGCTAGAGCGCTTGCATGGCATGCAAGAGGTCCGGGGTTCGAATCCCCGTAGCTCCACACAAAGGCCTTCCGGTGTTCCGGAAGGCCTTTTTTTGTGGAACATCCCTGTGAGGCAAGGGTTTATATTGCGTACATTCAATTACTTGCACGTTCGGAAGCCTATGAAATCGCTGTCTTACGTCCTTCCTTTCCTTTTGCTGTTGAGCTCGCCAGCCCTCGCCCAACAGAGCCCTGGCGATGTCGTCGTCGACATTCGTCTCCTCGAAGCCGTCACCCAAGCCCAGGTGATTTCGCTGTCGACCTTGGGCGTCGATGTCCGCGGCCGGGGCCAGAAGGTGATGGAACTGGTGCTTCAAAACCGTCTCAATGAGACCGTCAAAGACCTGTATTTCTACATCACGGTGTCGTCGTCCAACGTCGGTCTGATTGCCGATGTGGATTCCAAGCCCGACACGCCGTTCAGTCTGCGGCCGAATCAGCTGATGATCACAGACAACAACCGGTTGCACGACGGTCTTCCAGAAATCCCTGAATACGTCCATTTCGAAGGGGGATTGACTCCTGCCGGGGAGGACTTCATCGAATCGCTTGAGGGGGCCACCCGTCTTCCGGATGCCGTCTACACGGTCACGGTCTCGATCTATCAAGGAGGCAACCGTCTCACGGGTGGACGGATCATCTCTACGGTGACACGAAGCATCGGATCCCAGCCCATCACCAACACCATCGATTTCAACTTGCTGACCCCTGGCGGACCGCTTGGTTCGAATGAACTCATCGCTTCCTCTCAACCTTCGTTCCGATGGGACGGTCCCTCGAACACCGAGTATCGCCTGATCCTGGTTCAGGATCCGGGTCGAGGTCAGTCTGCTGAAGCGCTGATCCAAGCGGCCGCATCCACCGAACCTACCAGTGGACAAGCTTCGGTGGGAACTTTGCTCGAATATGAAATGGTGGATGTGGTGCTCACCTCCAACAACTATTTCTATCCGGCCGCAGGTGTGAAGCGGTTGCCGCCGGGTGCCAAGTTCTATTGGCAAGTGATCGCCCGCATCCGAACCAGCCGGGGTACGGACAACCGCCCTTCAGGCATCTATGAATTCACGTTGAGCAACCCTCAAGCCGCTCAGAATGCCGAAATTCAAACCGTGACGACGCCGTTGGCCAGTTCCATCAGTCCCGAGGTGGCCACCGCCATCCAAAACCTGATCCAATCGGGTTTCGCGATGGACAAGATGATCGTGGACGGTCGTGAAGTCTCGGGCGCCGCGCTTCAGGCCTTCCTGGAGGATTTTATAGAGAAAATCAAACGGGGTGAGATCATCATCGTCAAGCAATGAACCGAGTCTACACCACTTCCGGATTGTTTCTGCTTCTTCTGATCGTGCTTGGATGGGGCTCTGTCGAGCGAACCGACCGTCATCCTTCTTTGGAAGGAGAATCACGCGCTCCAGCCAGGCCTTTGGCGATTGTCCGCCG
>CAYVRS010000009.1:28329-30849 GCA_964454075.1 uncultured Chitinophagales bacterium | reverse complement strand
TGGGACGCCTGGCCCCGCGTGCGTGACGCGCAATCGGCCGCGCTCAGTCTCCCGCACACCGGCGAAGCGGTCACCATCGACCTCGGCCTGGCGAACGACATCCATCCCCCGAACAAAGCGCCCGTGGGCAAACGCCTGGCGGATGCGGCCCGGCATGTGGTCTACGGGGAGACATTGGTGCACTCAGGACCGAGGTATGCCTCCAACCGGCTGCTTGAGGGAGGCGTGGTCCGCGTGGCGTATCAACCCACCGGAAGTCCGCTTGTCCCGAGCTCCAACGTGGGCGGCTTCGCCCTGGCCGGACGCGACGGACGGTTCGTCTGGGCTCAGGCCGCCGTGGTGGATTCGACCGTACATGTCTGGAACGCCTCGGTGACCGAACCCATCCAGATCCGCTACGCCTGGGAGGCGAATCCGGACAATGCCACGCTCCGCAACACGGCGGACCTACCTGGCGCCCCCTTCAAAACCTATGTGAACCCCGGGTTCGCCATCACCTCGTTCGAGTCAAGCAAAAGCAGTATCGAACCGGGACAAACAGCCGCACTCACGTGGCTCGCCTTCGGCGCGGAATCCGTGACACTGAACGGAGAACCGGTCGATTCCATCGGCGTCGTCACCGTGCAGCCCGCGGTCACCACCGAGTATGTGCTTCGTTCGCAGAAACGCGGCTCCACAGACGTCCTCGAACGCAGGCTCACCGTCACGGTTCTGGATCCGGCGCAGATCAACCGCGCCTTGGAGCGCTCGGTCTGGGCATCGAGTTCCCAAAGCGGCATCGTGCCGGGCTATGCGGTCGACGGTAGCCTCGATACGCAATGGATGTCGGCCTCCGGCACATCTGGCGAGTGGCTCACCGTGGACCTCGGCATGCTGATCGACGTCGACCGTGTGGATGTGTCCTTCGGCGGCGCATCGCCCGAGTACCGGGTGGAGACCTCCCTCGACAGCTATTTGTGGACACCGGGAAGCACCGGACTGGCCATGTATGTGCGTGTGCATGCGCCCTTCATCACCGAACTCGGCGTCTACGGCACCTTATCCTATCGAAGCATTCCGAGCGCCAGTGTGGCCGGCGACAAGGGCAACGTCATCACTTCCGGCGCAGTGTTTGCCGTCACCGCCATGGCCACTCCAAGCAACGCCATCCGCCGCGTCCGCTTCCTTGTGGATGGAGTCCATGCCGCCACCGATTCCATCGCGCCCTACCAGCTGAGCCAGACCTTCACTGGCGCCGGGCTGCGGCGCATCGCGGCGGAAGTGACCGACACCAGCGCCCTCACCATCCGCTCGGCGGAATTCCTGCTGCATGTAGTGTCCGGCACGATCACCCGCCACGAAGCCGAACTTGCGGAGCTCACCGGCACCGCGAACGTGGTTTCGCTGGTCACGGCCAGCAACCGGAAATTCGTCGACCTTCAGGATGGTTGGACGGTCGGCTTCCCTACCGTCACCGTCCCGGAAACCGGGGAGTATCTGCTCATCTTCGCGCATCGCATGAGCTACCAATCGCCCAAGCATCAGTATCTGGATGTGAACGGGGAGCGGTTCGGCACCTTGATCTTCACCGCGCCGAACACCACCACTTGGATGCAGCAAGCCTTCCCCGTGCGGCTGAATGCCGGCACCAACCATGTGCTGTTGGATGGATTCTGGGAATGGATGGCGCTCGATTACATGGCCGTGGTGGTGCCGCCGGCGGATGTGAGCGTGGACGAGGATGCGGATACTCGACCCGGCGCAACGCGACTTGGCCGGGGCTATCCCAATCCGTTCAATCCAGAAACCACCATTCCGTTTGAAATGGGTGAACCGGGTCCGGCGACACTCAGCGTGTACGACATGACCGGGCGACGGGTCCGCATCCTGGCGGATGGCCTATTCAGCGCGGGCATGCACGAAGTCCGTTTCAACGCCGACGGTCTGGCCAGCGGTGTGTATCTCGTGAGGATGGAAACCGTTGGAGGGACATCCTCCACCAAACTCCTCCTATTGAAATGAAATCCGCCATCCATACCGAGGATGGTCCCGCAGAGGTGGTCCGCGTCGGCCATCTTCCCGATCCCATCCCCGGACCCGGCGACGTTCTCATGCGTGTCCGGTTCAGCACGGTGAACCGCACCGACACCGGCTTCCGAAGCGCCGAATACGTCGTGTCGCGCCTCTTCAGCGGCCTTCTCCGCCCCAAAAACCCTGTGCTCGGGTGCGAATACGCCGGCGATGTGGTTCATGGTCGGGAAGGTCTAGGTGTATGGATGTCGAGCCTTCGTACGCAAGATAGCGTGCGAGTCCGCAGACAAGGGCATCGCATCATTGGGTGAGGTCGTATCTTATGCGGATGACCCGCATCCTCGACTTCCTCCGCGAGCGACTGCTCTTTTTCACGAACGACAAGATGAAGCTGCAGTTGTTGAACGCGCTTCCGTTCTGGACGGCCGCTCTGATCTCCGGAACTGTGGCCGTGATGTACGCGGGTCTGTTTTCGTTGGCGGAAGAAGGCACGCGCGAAATCATGTACTG
>CAYVRS010000009.1:22226-28235 GCA_964454075.1 uncultured Chitinophagales bacterium | reverse complement strand
AAGTATGCCATGTTCGTGGTCACACCGGTCTGCTTCCTGGCCGCATGGTGGATGGTGGCGAAATGGGCCCCCAACGCCGCGGGAAGCGGCATTCCGCAGGTGGTTGCGGCCATCGAGCACACGAAAGGGAACCATACCGAGAAAATCAACGGACTGCTCGGCATGCGCATCCTCCTGGTGAAGATCGTCTCCAGCGTCGTGATGGTGTTCGGCGGTGGAGCGGTGGGTCGCGAGGGACCCACCATCCAGATTTCCGCTTCCATCTTCAAAAAAGTGAATGATTGGCTTCCGGACGGATATCCCAAGATTTCGAAACGGAACATGTATGTGACCGGAGCCGCGGCCGGGCTCGCCGCCGCCTTCAACACGCCGCTCGGCGGAATCGTGTTCGCCATCGAAGAGCTCACCAAGACCCACTTCAGTTATTTCCGATCGGCGCTGCTTACCGGAGTGATCATCGCCGGTCTCACGGCGCTCAATTTCCTGGGACCCTATCTCTACCTCGGGTATCCCGAACTCGACGAATTCTCAGTGTGGCTGGTGCTTACCGTGATCCCGCTCGCCATCGTGACCGGCTGGGCCGGAAGCGGGATGGCGATGATGATCTTGGCCGTGCTGAAACGCAAGCGTGGCATGATGTACATCATCGGAAGCGGATTGGTGATCGCGGCGATGGGCGTGTTCGTCGATTCGGCCGCGATGGGATCAGGGAAAGAGATCATGGTCGAGACGCTCTTCACCGACGACAAGCACCTCGAATGGTACATGCCGTTTCTGCGCATCGGGGCTTCGGTGCTGTCGTTCACCGTTGGGGCGGCCGGTGGAATATTCGCACCCTCGCTGGCCACCGGCGCAAGCATCGGGGCGGTCTTCGCGGATCTGCTCAACCTCAGCGCCACCGAAACGAATCTGCTGATCCTTTGCGGAATGGCCGGATTTCTGACCAGCATCACGCGGAGTCCGTTCACCTCTTCCATCATCGTCTTGGAGATGACCAACAGCCACAGCGTGATCTTCTTCATCATGCTCACCGCCTTGCTGGCGAATGTGGTGTCGGCGAGCATCAGTCCGCAGCCGTTCTATGAGCAGCTCAAGGATCGGTACATGTGATCGGGGACATCCTCCATTACTCGCTTCATTTCCTGGCGCCTGGGCTCATCGCGCGAGTGTACGACCTCGACCGTTGGAAGAAGGTTTGGCTGATCTTGCTCGCCACCATGCTGGTCGATTTGGACCATCTCCTCGCCACACCGATCTTCGACCCGGACCGATGCGGCATCGGCTTCCATCCGCTGCATACCCTCCCTGCGATGGTGGTCTATGTGGGGATGCTGGCTTTCCCGAAAACCCGGATCATCGGCATCGGATTGCTCTTCCATATGCTGACAGACTGGATCGACTGCCTGGGGATGTGAAGAGGGGTGGGATGTCCGCAAGTTACACTAACCTACTATCATATATACCCTCCCTATCCTCCCGGACGACCTGGAATCGCCAATTTTTCTTAACATGATTTCGAAAACACGTACGGGAAGTATCACTTAAATACAAACTTATATGGGCATGGACCGCTATTTTCAGACCTTGAACATCCTCTTTTTCGGACTCGTGATGGGTCCGGCCATGCTTGGCGCCGTTGCGTTCGTGCTGCATCAGACCGGAAGCTTCGACGCCCTGGCAGGCGACCTGCTGGACTCCGTGTTCGGGGTCGCGGTGCCCGGAATCGGTCTGGGAGCCTTCTATGCGAGCAAGATCCTGTTCGAGCGACGGATGCCGGCGGTGATCGCTCGTCCGAGCTTGGACGAGAAGTTGGAAGGATACCGCACCGAGCTCATCCTGAAGTATGCGCTTCTTGAATCGCCGTCGCTCTTCGCGTTCGTGGCCTATCTGCTCACCGGAACGATGCTGTTCTTCGCCATCGGAGCGGCGATGCTGTTCTTCATGATCCTGGTGCGTCCGACGCGCGAGGGAGCAGTGATGCACCTGGCATTGAGCGGGAAGGAGGCGGAGGCGGTGCTGTCCGCAAGTTCTACTTGACTATCATAAAATAATGCCCACTCCCCTTCTAATTCGATCGGAATCACGGGTTGGATTTGTATTTTATATAGAAAAACATACGGGAAGTTGACATTTACTCCTGTCAAATATGCTTATTCCCGGTTCAGGCGGCTGCGGCGGATGGCCACGAACAAGATGACCGCCACCCCGCCGAAGGTGTAGCTGAAGAAGAGCCATCCGAGTCCGGATGCCTGTTGCATGGCGACGGTCGCAGTGTTCCAGGCGATGAGCAGGAAGAGTCCAGCGACCCATGCGCGCACTTTGGCGATGAACCCCATCGCCCAGGCCAGTTCGGCTTCGGGATCTTTCGAGGCGCGGATCTGGGGAGACACGCTCGCGCCGAGCTTCGGCACGAAGGTGAGGAACAGCTGCATGAAGAGCGAAAAGCCGACGCTGATGAAGATCGTACCTCGCGCACCCCAGGCATCGGGCGTCCCATCCGGCCCGAAATGCAGAGGAATGCGCTCCGGCAACTGCGGAAAGACCCAGATGGTGTAGGCGACGGTGATGGCGAAAAGAATCCAGGCGAGTCGGGACATAGGGAATATGAAAGGAAGGAGGAAAAGGGGAAAGTTAATGGATTGAAACATGTCCGGAAGTATCACTTAACTATGTGCATAATCATACCTTGACCGTCTTCCTCTTCGTTAAAACGTCGATTCCAACCGCATGGTACGAAGTCCAACTTGCGGACGGTGTTCATATACTCCTATCGTATCGATCCCCCCCCCCCCTCCCTATCTTCCGGCATGATCCGCTTTTTCTCCCGCCTGTTCCGACGCTCCGAGACCGCGCCGCTGTCTTCGGAGCAGACCGCCATGCTGACGGACTGGATGCCGTTCGTCTCGAAGCTCGAGTCTTCCCAGCGGGCGCGGCTGTTCGAACGGATCCCGCTTTTCCTCGACCGATACCCCATCGAGGGATGCAAAGGCTTGCAGATCACCGAGTCCATGCGCCTGATCGTGGCGGCCCAGGCCTGCCGTATCCGTCTGGGGCACGAGGATTGGGGCTTTCCCGACTTGAAGCGCATCCTGATCTATCCGGATGACTTCAAGGTGCCTCAGGCCGAACCCGACGAGTTCGGCTTCATCTCCGACAGCGACGAATGGCGTTCGGGCGAATCGTGGCAGACCGGTTACGTCGTCCTGTCGTGGCGCGAGATCGGCGTCGATCTGGCCGACGCCCGTCGCAAACCCCGCCTCCTTCCCGCAAGGAATCTGATCATCCACGAGTTCGCGCATCAGCTTGATTTCAGCTACGACCTCACGTCCGGCATCGACCCCGACTCCGGTGAGGCGATCCGGCGCGACGCATGGTCCAAGACCTTGGCCAAAGCCTACCAGCGCCTCGACCGGTCGCTCGGAAATTCGCGTTCGTCCGCTTTGGACGACTACGGCGCCGAAGCTCCCGCCGAACTCTTCGCGGTGGCGCTGGAGGCCTATTTCGAAACACCCTCTCAGCTTAAGCAGCAGTATCCGGAGTTGTATGCGGAGCTCGAAGCGTTTTTAATTTTAAATGATCAATTATCAATGTGACGGACATCGGCCGCCACGTTGCTACCGACCCTAGCCAGGCATCACTCGGAGCTCAACATTTAAAATTGCCCATTTATAATTTTCCTAGACCCCCCAAATCTCATCCGCATAGTCGCGGATGGTGCGGTCAGAGCTGAATTTCCCGACCCGCGCCACGTTGTGGATCGCCATCTTGGTCCATTCCGTGGGCTTGGCGTACATCGCATCCACCTTGGCCTGCGTGTCGCAATAGTCTTTGAAATCGGCCAGGATCATGTAATAGTCGCCACCGTCAAGCAGCGCGTTCACGATCGGATGGAACAGGTTCGGCTCTTCGGGTGAGAAGAAGCCGTCGCGAAGCTGGTCGATCACCTGCTTGAGTTCGGCATTCGAGTCGTAGTAGGACCAGTTGTTGTATCCCGCTTCCCGGATGGCGTCGATCTCCTCGACCTTCAGTCCGAAGATGAAGATGTTCTCGTCGCCCACTTCCTCGCGGATTTCGACGTTGGCGCCATCCAGCGTCCCGATGGTCAGGGCGCCGTTCAGCGCGAATTTCATGTTCCCGGTTCCGGAGGCTTCCATGCCGGCGGTCGAGATCTGCTCGCTGAGATCCGCGGCCGGAATCATCTTCTCGGCCAGGCTCACGCTGTAATTGGGCAGGAAGAGCACTTTGAGCTTGTCGCCCACTTGCGGATCGTGGTTCACTTTCTCGGCGATGCTGTTGATCAGCTTGATGTGCATCTTGGCCATGTAATACCCCGGCGCGGCTTTTCCACCGAAGAGCACCACACGCGGCTGCACCTTGGCGGAAGGATCCGACTTGATGCGGTTGTACAGCACGGCGGTATGCAAGGCCGCCATCAGCTGGCGCTTGTACTCGTGGATCCGCTTGATCTGGATGTCGAACAAGGCGTCCGGGTTCACTTTCACGCCCATCTTCTTCTCGATGTAAGCGGCCAGTTTCGCCTTGTTGTTCCACTTGATCTTGGCGAACGCCTTCACGAAGGCCTTGTCGGTGGCCAGCGCGTCGATCTTGTGCAGGTCTTCGAGGTGCGTCACCCATCCTTCCCCGATCTTCGAGGTGATGAGATCGGCCAACTCCCGGTTGCACTGGCGCAGCCATCGGCGCGGCGTGATGCCGTTTGTCTTGTTGGTGAATTTCTCGGGCCAGAGATCCACGAAATCCTTGAAAATGGTCTTCTTGATGAGGTCCGAATGCAGCGCGGCCACGCCGTTGACCTTGTGCGAACCCACGATGCCGAGTGTCGCCATCTGCACCGACGGATGTTCGCCTTCGCTGATGATGCTCATGCGGCGGATGCGGTTCACATCGTCGCCGAAGGTCTCGTGCACCGTGTTCAGGAAGCGTTTGTTGATCTCGTAAATGATCTGAAGGTGGCGCGGCAGCATGTTGCGCATGAGCGACACGGGCCATTTCTCGAGCGCCTCAGGCAAGATGGTGTGGTTGGTGTACGCGATGGTTTTCGTGACGATGCCCCAGGCGGTGTCCCAATCCAAGCCTTCGTCATCCATCAGGATGCGCATCAGTTCCGGAACGGCCAGGTTCGGATGGGTGTCGTTGCATTGGATGGCGACTTTGTCCGGAAGCACTGCGAAGTTGTTTCCGTGGATTTTCTTGAACCGGCGCAGGATGTCTTGAAGCGTGGCCGAGACCAGGAAATATTCCTGTTTGAGGCGCAATTCCTGTCCCACGAACACTTTGTCGTTCGGATACAGCACGCGGGAGATGTTTTCCGTGAGCTGGATGTCGCGGATGGCGTCGATGTATTCGCCCTGGTTGAAGCTGCGCAGATCCAGCGATTTCGGGGACGTGGCTTTCCAGAGACGCAGATTGTTGACGGTATCGTTCTTGTAGCCCGGAACCGGCATGTCGTGGGCCAAGGCCATCACCTTCTGTCCGTTCTGCCATTTGAAGCGCAAGGCGCCTTTCTCGTCGGTGTAGGGAACGCTCTCGCCATAGAAATACACCGGATAGAAGACGTTCGGACGAACGATGTCCCAAGGGTTTCCGAAACGAAGCCAGGTGTCCGGGCGCTCCACTTGGAAGCCCTGTTCGATCTGCTGATGGAAGATCCCGAAGTCGTAGCGGATGCCGTAGCCGTAACCGGCGATGCCGAGCGTGGCCATCGAATCGAGGAAGCAGGCCGCCAGGCGACCCAAACCGCCGTTGCCCAAGGCCGCGTCGAGTTCCACGTCCCGCATCTGGTCGTAATCGTAGCCCATCTCGGTGACGGCTTCGCGCACTTCGTCCTGGATGCCCAGGTTGATGACGGCGTTGTCGAGCAGGCGGCCGATGAGGAACTCCATCGACAGGTAATACACGCGTTTGCGGTCTTCCTTGTAGTACGACTGCTGGGTGTTGATCCAGCGCTCGTGAAGACGGTCCATCACGGTGAGGACGATGCTCTTGTAGACG
>CAYVRS010000009.1:12156-22169 GCA_964454075.1 uncultured Chitinophagales bacterium | reverse complement strand
TTGGCGAGGGTGTAGCGGAGGTGCTCTTGAATGCCTTCTTTGATGGATTTGCTGTCCAGTGCGCGTCGTGCGTCGACGGTATGCGTTTTAGCCATGGAAATCTCTTGGTTGGGTCCCTAACGGAGCGTGAAAATACAAAAAAGAGGCGATTATCTCGGGTGGATGCGGTGATCGGGCGCGAAATCGGGCAAGGTGAGGTTCACCGCGTAGCCCTGGGCTTTGAGGTATTCGAAGCACTCGAACGCGAGGTGTTCCATGTCGAACAGACCGAAGACGCTCGAGCCGCTGCCGCTCATGGCGGCGAAGATGGCGCCGGAATCGTAGAAATTGTCTTTGAGGTCGCCCACGATCGGAAGCACCTCCATCACCGGCGGTTCGAGGTCGTTCACCAGGAACGTGGGCCACTCGTCGATCGGCGATTGCGTGAGGATGGGGATGATGTCGAGCGCCTCGTCTTCGTAGGGCGCGCAGAAACGGTACGCATCGGCCGTGGAGCTGTGCTCATTGGGAAAGACGGTGACGATCCATGCGTCGGGCTGGATGCCGGCCGGAATGAGGGCGTCACCGACGCCAGACCCGATGGCGCACCGGCCATGCACGAAGACGGGCACATCGGCGCCAAGCCGGGCCCCGAGCGCGGCCAACTCGGCCTCGGAATAGCCCAGGTTCTCGAGCTGGTTGAGCATGCGGAGCATCAGGGCGGCGTTCGAGCTGCCGCCGCCGAGTCCGGCGCCCATGGGAATGGATTTGCTGAGCTGGATGCGGACGTTCAGCGGCTTTCCCGTCTCTTTCCGAAGCAGATGCAGCGCCTTGAGGACGAGATTGCTCTCGTCGACGGGCACATCCGGCTTGTTGCAGCGGAACGTGGTTTCCGCGGCCGACGCGATCTCCAGCTTGTCGTACCAATTGATGAACACGAATCCGGTCTGGATGTCGTGATAGCCGTCATCCCGCCGGCGCAACACGCGCAGACCGAGGTTGAGTTTGGCGTAGCTCTTTGCTAAAAGCATGTTTTCAGTGGTCGGTTTTCGGTTGTCGGTGGGAAACTTGTCCGGATTCTGTGCCAATGCTGTAAGATATCCGTTTTTCGCGCCTTTGTAGGGTATGTACCACGAATCAAGGAGGCCCATATGCCAAGACAACGACTCGAAGATTTGAACCTCTGGACTTTGTCACGCGAAGTGAATAAGCATGCTTATTTGGTCATTCTGGGAGTCCGCGATCCAGACTATCGATCCCAAATGAAACGGGCGGCGCTTTCCATGTCATCGAACATCGCCGAAGGACATGGCCGCAATTCCAATCCGATGTTCATTCAATTTCTGAATTATGCACAGGGATCCATCAGCGAGCTCAAATCCCAATTCCTCGCATGTGTGGATGTCGGGTTATTGAAGCAGGATGACATCAACCACATTCTAGCTCAATTGGATCAGTTATCTGCCATGAACTACAAGCTCATTCTGTACCTCAAAACCCACCGACAACCGAAAACCGACAACTGAAAACTATTTCCCCGCAAGCCGCATCATATAGGCATACGCCGCCTCGCGCTCATTCGGAATCTTCCCCTCCAGAATCGCCTCTTCGATCTGCTTTTTGATGACACCGACGTCCGGGCCGGGCGGGAGGTTCAGCGCCTTCATGATGTCTTCGCCTGAAATCGGCGGGCGCCAGTTCCGGAGCTTGTCTTTCTCTTCGACTTCGATGAGCCGTTTCTCGACATGAGCGAAATTGGCCAGGTACTTCTGAACTTTGCGGTCGTTCTTGCTGGTGATGTCCGCCCTGCAGAGCATCATCAGGGAGTCCAAGTCTTCGCCCGCATCGAACAGCAGCCGGCGGAGGGCCGATTCGGTGACTTCCTCCTTCACCAGCGCGATGGGACGCAGATGCAGCCTCACCAGATTCTGCACGAACCGCATCCGCTCATCGAGCGGCAATCCGAGGCGGGTGAAGATGCGCTTGGTCATGGTGGCGCCGACGGCATCGTGGCCGTGGAAGGTCCACCCGATGCCTTCGACGAATTTCTGGGTGTTCGGCTTGGCGATGTCGTGCAGGATGGCGGCCCAGCGGAGCCAGAGGTCGTCGCTCACCATCGCCACGTTGTCGAGCACCTGCAAGGTGTGCCAGAAATTGTCTTTGTGACGGTAGTTCTCGACTTCCTGAACGCCGTGGAGTTTCACCATTTCGGGGAAGAAGGTGGCTAAAAGTCCGCTTTCAAACAGCAGCGCGAACCCTGTGGATGGAATCGGACTCAGGATGATCTTGTTCAGCTCGTCGAGGATGCGCTCTTTGGAGATGATGTCGAGCCGCTTCGCCATGGCTTGGATACCGGCGAAGGTGACCGGATCGATGTCGAAACTCAGCTGCGAGGCGAAGCGCACGGCACGCAGCATGCGCAGCGGATCGTCGTTGAAGGTGATGTCGGGGTCGAGCGGGGTGCGGATCACGCGGTGCTGCAGGTCGCGGATGCCGCCGAAGGGATCCAGCAGCACGCCGTAATCGGCCTTGTTCAGCGACCAGCTCAACGCGTTGATCGTGAAATCGCGGCGGCGCTGGTCGTCTTCCAGCGTGCCGTCTTCCACGATCGGCTTGCGCGATTCGGTGCGGTAGCTTTCCTTGCGTGCTCCGACGAATTCCAGGTGCATCCCTTTCCAGCCGACCTGGGCGGTGCCGAATTGCTTGAACACCGCCACTTGGGTGGTCTTCAGCGCTTTGGCGACGGCTTCAGGCCCGTATCCGAGGCCATATCTCCAGAGGCGACGGCTTCCGCCAGGGCGATCCCCGAGCCAAGGGTCACGAAATCAAGGTCGGGCGCGCGGTCCGGACGCAGCCGGTTCAAGTAGTAGTCGCGCACATAGCCGCCGACCAGGTACACCGGCTGACCCAGGTCGTGGGCCACATCCGAGACGGTCTGAAACAAGGCGCTATGATGGGGATCGATTCCGGTCAACGTCGTACTTTCTCTTTGATTCCTGCCTAAAATACCCAAAATTAAGGGATGCACCGCTTGGAACTCACCGCATCGAACGCCCGCGTGAAACGCGCCATCGCCATCAGCCTGATGGTGTCGGCGCTGTCGTTGGCCACCAAACTCACGGGCTATTTCCTGACCTCGTCGAATACGGTGCTGTCCGACGCCCTCGAATCGGTGGTGCATCTTCTGGCGGTCGCCTTCTCGTTTTACGGCGTATGGCTGAGCATGAAACCGGCCGACGCCACGCACACCTACGGCCATGAGCGCATCGAATTCCTGAGCGTGGGTGTGGAGGGGACGGTGATCCTGTTCGCCGGCATCGGCATCCTGTACCAATCCGTCATGCACCTGATCTTGGGCATCGTGCCAGACCGCCTCGCCGAAGGCATGGTGGTGGTGGCCGGCGCCGGCATCCTCAATCTGGCATTGGGGATGTATCTGATGCGGGTGGGTCGGCAAGAGCAGAACAACATCCTCATCGGAAACGGGAAACACACCTTGACGGATGTGTGGACCAGCGCGGGCGTGGTGGTGACGCTCATCCTCATCTACTTCACGGACATGACGGTTCTCGATTCGCTCGTGGCCATGGGCGTGGCCGCTTACATCATGTATGAAGGCGGCAAGCTGATCCGCTTCTCCGTGCGCGGCATCATGGACACCGTGAACGAAGACCAGGACGCGCGCATCCGCGAGGTGCTGGCGTCCGATCTGCCGGCCGAGATCAAATCGTGGCACAAACTGCGGCACCGCACCGTGGGCCACACCACTTGGGTGGAGCTGCATGTGCTGATGGATGACGACATGCCGCTGAAAGAGGCGCACCGCATCAGCACCCAGCTGGAGAAACGCATCATGCGGGCTGTGGACGGCGACGCTGTGGTGACGTTGCACATGGAGCCCGAGCACGAGCACAGCTCGGCGCACGACGTGCTGGCCGGCTTGAACGAAAGGCAAGACCTGGACCATAACGAGAAAGGACACACGCACGGATGAGCGGATTGCCCCAACGTTGGCTTCTGGCCACAGACGGTTCGAAATACGCCACCTTGTCGGTGCAATACGCCGCCAGACTGTACAAAATCCTCGATCCCAAGCCCACAGTGCTCATCATGACCGTGATTCCGGACCCGCGGAACCGCCGCGACAAGGACATTGAGCAGAGCAAGGACCGCAGCAAGCATGTGCTTCGCGAGGCGAAGGCCTTCTTCGAGTCCGAAGCCGGCGACTCCGACACCGTCTCCACCTTCGTCGCCATCGGTGAACCGCGCGAAGTGATCGTCGAAACCGCCAAGAAAGCCAACATCGACCATCTGATCATGGGTGGCGGCGATTACCAATGGAAAATCACCGACTTGCTCTCGGGCGGCGTCACCAATTACATCCTCCACCACCTCAACTGCGTGATCACCATCATCAGGTGAGGTCAAGTCTTTGAGCGCGGATGTGCAGGGTTCACCCGAGCCTTGGAGCACCGTCCAAGACGCTCCGTTCTCCACTCCGTCACCTGTGCCATGAACTCTAACCGCTGTGAAAAGCGGCTGTTCGAAATACGGTCCGCAAGCCACGCCACTTGTTAAAACGCAAAAGCCGGATCTGATCTTGCTTGACATGAACCTGCCGGACATGCACGGTTCCGATGTGCTCAAGGGCGGGGCGAAGAGCTACCTCACCAAGCCCTTGGGCATCATCGCGTTCCTGAAAGAGGTGGACTTGTACGTGGGCTGAGCCAGGCTCAACCTTTCACTTCGCTATGGTCGCTCAGGTGCACGCTTCCCGAGAAGCCGCTCACCTTGGCGAAGGTGCCCAGCGTGGACTGAGAGAGGTGCGACTGCTCGACCACGGTCTTGTCCAGCACGATGCTGTCGGACACCCGGCTGTTGCGGATCACGCAACCCGGGCCGATGCTCGTGTTCGGTCCGATTTCGCTGCCTTCGATCACAGCGCCTTCGCCGATGTACACAGGCGGATGGATGACGGTGCGCGGGTACGAGCCCGGAACCGTGGACCCGTACTCCTTCGCGATGATGGTGGAGGTGGTCTCCAGCCAAGCGGGAACCGTGCCGCAATCGAGCCATTCGTCGACCGTGGCGGCCTTGAAGACCTTGCCTTGCTTGAGCAGCGCGTCGATGGCGTCGGTGAGCTGGTACTCGCCGCCATGGCCGGTGATGTTCTCATCCAGAAGGCGTTGGATTTCGCGACGCAGACCTGCGCCGTCTTTGAAGTAGTACACGCCGATGATGGCGAGGTTGGAAATCAGCTCCTTGGGTTTCTCCACAAAGCCGGTGATGCGTCCCTCCGGCGTATGCACGGCCACGACGAAGCGTGACGGATCCTCGACATGCTTGAGCCAGATCACGCTGTCGGCGCCATCCACATTCACTTTTTCAGCGGTATCGAACAGGGTATCGGCGAAGACCACGATCACTTCCCCATCCAAGGCTTCCTTGGCGCAATGGATGGCGTGGGCCGTGCCGCGGGCTTCTTTCTGATAGAAGAACGAGGCTTTGGCACCTTGGCGTTCGGCCATTTCAGTCAGGCTTTTTTTCACATCATCGCCAAAATCACCAAGCACGAACGCGATCTCATCGACAGTGCGGTTGATGGTGCGGTTGAAGGTGAGCACGATGCGCTCCACGATGGAGATGCCTGCCACAGGAAGTAGAGGCTTTGGCGTGGTGTACGAATGCGGGCGGAGGCGCGTGCCCTTGCCGGCCATGGGGATGATGAGTTTCATAAGGACGTTTTCGGTTCTCGGTGTTCGGTTTTCGGTGTTCCGGCTCTCTTGACAGGCAAAAGTACGGAAACTTGCAGATTGGAAATCGGTCAACCGAAAACCGACAACTGAAAACCGTAATTTCCGACCATGGTTTCCACCTACCTCCTCCTCGTTCACGCCATGACCTGGGTTCTGGCCTTGGCACTTCTCCGCCACGGGTTTTACCGCGGCCGCTTTTTCCTGCACATCTACCAGCAGAACGGATACAAGCTGAATGAATTCTGGAGCTGGCTCAAACAGCATTGGAACGAGCATGTGCTTACGCCGACCTTTGCGCTCTTCAACCTGGTGCTGGTGCTGATGTTGTTCTTCGGGCGTGAGTGGCTCAGCGAAACCGCATCGATCTGGGTGGTGTCGGTCTTCGTGTTGGTGTGGTTCGTCCCGGTGACGCCCTACACGGCCCGCGCGAAGAAACCCCTGGCCTATACGGCCCGCGTGAAACGGCTGCTGATCCCGGCGGTCCTGCTCTCCGCCGCTCCGGTCGCCCTGGCCGGGTTCATCGTCGACCGCATCCCTTCGCAATTCCCCGATCCGTTCGTGCTCGGATTCCTGCTGTCGACCACCTCGCTGCTCCAGCCCTTCATCATGCTGCTCTCCGGATGGATCATGAAGCCGGTGGAGACGCAGATCCAGAACGGATTCATCCGCCAGGCGAAACGCAAGCTCGCCTCCCTGCCCGATCTGAAGATCGTGGCCATCACCGGAAGCTATGGCAAGACGTCGACCAAGTTCGTGATCAAGTCGCTGCTCTCCGAGCGCTTCAACGTGTGCTTCACGCCCGGAAGCTATAACACGCCGATGGGCATCACCATGGTGATCAACAACGACCTCGACGCCTCGCACCAGATCCTGATCTTGGAGATGGGCGCACGGTACGCCGGCAACATCCAGGAATTGTGCGACATCGCCCGACCGGATGTCGGCGTCTTCACGAACGTGGGACTGGCCCACTTGGAGACGTTCGGAACCCAGGAGAACATTGCCCACACGAAAGGCGCGATCCTTCGGAATCTGCCTCCGAACGGCACCGCCGTGGTGAACAGCGACGACATGCGGGTGATGTCGCAAGTGACCCGCACCGATATTTCGGTGATATCCGCCGGATTGGATTCGGGCCGCCTCCGCGCCGAGAATATCCGTTATGATGCGTCCGGATGCCATTTCACGGCCGTGCTGGATGGTGCCGAACGTGCAGAAGTGAGCACCAAACTGCTTGGCGCACATAATGTTCTGAACATCCTCATCGGATTCGGTGTCGGCTTGCACTTCGGCATGCGCCTGCAGACGATGGCACTGGCGGCATCCCGCATCGAACCGGTGGAGCACCGCCTCGAGCTCAAGCCCTTGGGCGTGGCCACGATGATCGACGACGCCTTCAACTCGAACCCGGTGGGCGCCGCCAACGCGGTGGAAGTCTTGCGCCAGTTCACCGGCGGGCGCCGCGTGATCGTGACACCGGGCATGGTGGAGCTGGGCGATTTCGAGGCTGAGGAGAACCGCAAATTCGGCGAAGCCATCGGCCGTGCCGACCTCGAGCTCGTGATCCTGATCGGGCTGGAGCGCAGCAAACCGATCCTCGAGGGCATCCTCTCCACCGGCTTCAGCGGAGAGAAGGTGCGTGTGGAAGCGAGCCTGTTCACCGCCAACGAGTTCCTTCGCGGCTATCTCCAGGCGGGCGACGTGGTGCTGTACGAGAACGACCTTCCGGACCTGTATTAATTCCGCACGCCCGATGCCGGCTGGATCGCCGCGGCGATGCTCGCGGGCCATGCGCTGGCACCGATGCACAGGAAGAGGCTGATCAGCATCACGCTGATCACATCCACCGCCTGGATGGAGACCGGATAGGCCTGGATGATGAAGCTCTCCGACCCGGCCAGTTTCACCACACCCCAGGTTTTCTGAATCCAGGCCAGGAGCAGGCCGATGCTGCCGCCGAGTCCGCTGCCGATCAGGCCGATGATGAGCCCTTGCGTGAGGAAGATCTGGCGGATGTGGGTGGGCGTATAGCCGAGTGACATCAAGGCGCTGATGTCGCGGCGTTTCTGGATCACGATCATGGTCATCGATCCGACGATGTTCAGCACGGCCACCACCACGATCA
Source organism: uncultured Chitinophagales bacterium (assembly GCA_964454075.1). GTDB lineage: Bacteria > Bacteroidota > Rhodothermia > Balneolales > HLUCCA01 > CAMTWZ01. Next base: position 14,309 of record CAYVRS010000009.1, on the reverse strand, counting down.
GCATCAGGATGAAGTAGGCGACCCACTTCTCCAAGTTCATCACATCGTAAAGGTTCTTCTGAAGATCGTACCAGGTGTTGACGGAGTATGCCGGACCGAACCACGCCTGAAGCTCTTCCTGAACACGGAAGGCGTCGTCAGGATCCTCCAGGGCCACATCGATGCCGCTGATGCGGTCGCGCTGAAGGAACAGGCGTTGCGCCGCTTGCAGATCCACGAAAGCGATCGATCCCTCGAAGAGTTGCTGCAGATAGAAGGTGCCTCGCACATCAAACGTGTAATACCGCGGCCCGGTGAACGAGGTGAGACTCCGCTGCACACCGGCGGCGCTGAGCAGCGAGATGCGGTCGCCTTCACCCAGACTCAAGGCTGTGCGGAGCTGGTCGCCGATGAGCACGCCAGGCATGCTTTTGCGCACCCCCAAGTTGCCGAGGGCATCGGCCGGTTCCGATTCCACATCCACCATCTTGAAAAAGCTCTCTGGCACGATGCCCCGCACAATGACTACCTTGTCACGACCACCTTGATGCGCCAACATGGCCTTGCCATCCAGATAGGGAGACACCATGCGCACCTCAGGAATGGATTCCAGGTGTCGGAGAGTCGAATCGGCGCGGACGAATGGCATCCCCTCGGCCGATTCGATCCGGATATCCGGATCGTAGGATCGGAGCAGTCCCATGATGAGATCGAAAAATCCATTGAATACGGAGAGGACGATGATCAGGAGCGCAGTGCCTATCGTGACACCGGAAATGCTGATGAGCGTGAGGGTGCCGACCAGCGTGAATTGCTGGCGGGAGAAGAGGTATCGGGTGGCGATGCGTTGGTTCGGGTTCACAGGTCAAAAATACTATATTCGTTAGGCTATGAAGACATCCCATTTAGATCCCGCTCAAATCGACGCCCTGTCGCGTGGTCTGCACGACAACCCGTTCGCCGTGCTCGGCATGCACACCTTCAAAGACGGAGCCTCGACTGGACTGGTGGTGCGCGCATTCCAGCCCTACGTGTCCGCCGTGTCGGTGGTGAACACCGCTACGGGCAAGAGCGAAGCGATGGAACGCATCCATGATGCCGGCCTGTACCAACTCGTGCTCACCAAGCCCAAGAAGCCGTTCGACTACCGCTTGCGGGTGACCAAAGGCGACGGCTCGATCGAAGACCTGGCCGATCCTTATGCCTTCGGCAGCACCATCAGCGATTTCGACCTTCATCTTTGGGGGGAAGGGAACCATACCGAGGCCTATGCGTTCATGGGCGCCAAGCGGATGGCGCTCGGCGAGGTGAGCGGCACAAGGTTCGTGGTCTGCGCGCCCGCGGCCAAGCGCGTGAGCGTGGTGGGAGCCTTCAACGGTTGGGACGGCCGCGTGCACGTGATGCGCCGTCACTTCAACCAAGGCATCTGGGAGATCTTCATTCCGGGGGTGGGCCAAGGAAGCCACTACAAATTCGAGATCGCGACCCACGGCGGACAGCTTCCCATGACGAAAGCCGATCCATACGCCACGTTTGCGGAACTGCGACCGGGCACTGCCTCCATCGTGTACGACACCGAAAGCTATGTCTGGAACGATGCCGAATGGATGGCCAACCGCTCCACCGGCTTCAACCAGCCGGTCTCCATCTACGAGATGCACCTCGGGTCGTGGCGCCGGACGGGCGACGACAAATCGCGCTTCATGACCTACCGTGAAGCCGCTGTGGATCTAGTCGCCTACGTCAGAGACCTTGGGTACACCCACATCGAGCTGCTTCCTGTCGCCGAGCATCCGTACGACCCCTCGTGGGGATACCAGGTGACGGGCTATTTCGCCCCCACGAGCCGTTTCGGCACACCCGATGATTTCATGTTCTTCGTGGACCAATGCCATCGCAACGGCATCGGCGTGATTGTGGATTGGGTGCCGGCCCACTTCACCAAAGACGACCACGGCCTGCGGTTCTTCGATGGCACGCATCTGTATGAGCATGCCGATCCGCGGCAAGGCGAGCATAAGGACTGGGGCACCAACATCTTCAATTTCGGTCGGAACGAGGTCATGAACTTCCTCATCTCGAACGCGGTGTATTGGCTCGACCGCTTCCATATCGACGGCTTGCGGGTGGATGCCGTGGCTTCGATGCTCTACCTCGACTATTCGCGCAAGGAG
>CAYVRS010000009.1:0-12146 GCA_964454075.1 uncultured Chitinophagales bacterium | reverse complement strand
GGTACCGAACAAATTCGGCGGACGCGAGAACCTCGAAGCCATCCATTTCATCAAGCGCTTCAATGAAGTGGTGCATTCCAAGTTCACCGGCATCATGACCATGGCGGAAGAATCGACCAGCTGGCCGATGGTGTCGAGACCGACCTATCTGGGCGGCCTCGGCTTCGACTACAAATGGAACATGGGCTGGATGAACGACACCCTGAAATACATCGAAGTCGACCCGCTTTTCCGCCGGTACCACCACAACCAGCTCACGTTCTCGATGATCTATGCCTTCAGCGAGAACTTCGTGCTGCCGTTCTCCCACGACGAAGTGGTGCACCTGAAGCGGTCCATGCTCGACAAGATGCCGGGTGACCTTTGGCAGAAATTCGCGAACCTGCGCCTTCTGTATAGTTACATGTATGCGCATCCGGGCAAGAAACTCGGGTTCATGGGCGGCGAATTCGGACAGTGGGGCGAATGGAACAGCCAAAAGGAGCTCGACTGGTCGCTGCTCGGTTTCGAGTCGCACCGGGGGCTCACGTCGCTGATGCGCGACCTGAACAAGGTCTACGCCGCGCAAAAGCCGCTTCATGAAGTCGATTTCGATTGGAAGGGCTTCAAATGGATCAATCCGTCCGATTATGAGAACAGCACGATCAGTTTCGTGCGATATGCCGAAGACCCCTCCGAATTCATCGTTTGTCTGTTTAACTTTACCCCGGTGGTTCGGGAGGCCTACACGGTCGGTGTTCCGGAAGCCGGCACCTATGAGGTCATCTTCAACAGCGACTCGCATTATTACGGCGGCGGCAATGTCGGTCTTCCCGCCCTCGACGCGTATCCTGGCGAGTGGCACGGGTTCCCGGCTCACGTGACGGCGACGGTTCCTCCTCTCGGAGCGCTCTATCTGAAGTTAAAAAAAGCCTGAATTATGCGATTTGAACGCGCCAGTGGCGTGCTTGTGCATCCCACGTCGTTTCCCTCCGATTTCGGAATCGGCGATCTCGGCCCTTCCGCCTACACCTTCCTGAATTTCCTCGAAAGCACGCACCAAAGCATCTGGCAGATCCTGCCGCTGGGGCCAACCGGCTACGGAAACTCGCCCTATGCCAGCTTCTCGGCCTTCGCCGGCAACACCTATCTGATAAGTCCGGATGTGCTTGTGCAGAAAGGCTACCTGTCCAAGGCGGAAGCCGATGCCGCCCGCATCCCCAGCACGACGGTCGCCGATTACGACGCGGCCTATGCGATCAAAGACGCGCTCTTCGCCAAAGCCTCGGTACGGTTCTTCGCCACCAAAGACTCCACCACAGGCGCCGCTTACGAGCAGTTCCTGGCCGACAACGCCTACTGGGTCGACGACTACGTCCTGTTCATGGCCATCGCCTTGGAGCATGGCAAGCAGTCGTGGAACACTTGGGAGACCGGCCTCGCGCTTCGCAAACCCAAAGCCTTGGCCGATGCGCGCAAACGCCTGGCCACGCAGATCGACACCCAGCGCTTCCTCCAGTTCGAATTCTTCAACCAATGGATGTCGCTCAAGACCTACGCCAACCAGCGCGGCATCCGGGTGGTGGGCGACATCCCCATCTTTGTGGACCACAACAGCTCCGATGTGTGGTCGCATCCCGAGTACTTCGAGGTCGACGCCAAGGGCAACCGTGTGAAGGTGGCCGGCGTGCCGCCGGATTATTTCTCCGCCACCGGTCAGCTGTGGGGCAACCCGCTGTACAAATGGACCGTGCTTGCCAAAGACGGCTATTCCTGGTGGATGGAGCGCTTCAAGCAGATGTTCCGCATGTTCGATCTCATCCGCGTGGACCATTTCAGAGGCTTCGACGCCTATTGGGAAGTGGACGCCAGCGCCAAGACGGCCGAATACGGACGATGGGTGAAGGGTCCCGGCAAAGATCTGTTCGAGACCATCCGCCGGAAACTGGGCGACGTACCCATCATCGCGGAGGACCTGGGTGTGATCACCCCTTCGGTGGTGGATCTGCGCGATTCCTTCGGCTTCCCTGGCATGAAGATCCTTCAGTTCTCGTTCACCGACAACCAGGCGAACGCCTTCCTTCCGCACAATTACTCCACGGCGAACTGCGTGGTCTACACCGGCACGCACGACAACGACACCACCTTGGGCTGGTACCATTCCGCACCGGAGGTCGAGAAGCATCGCGCCCGCGAGTACACGCGCAGCGACGGCGGGGCCATCCATTGGGAACTGATCCGCGTGGGCATGATGAGTGTGGCGGACCAGGCCATCTTCCCGCTTCAAGACATCATGGGTCTGGAGACCGAGCACCGCATGAACTTCCCTGGCACCACAGACAACAACTGGCTGTGGCGGTACACTCCGGAGATGCTTCATCGGGTGAGCGCCGACTATCTGCGCCATCTTGTGTTCCTTTCTAACCGGAATCCGAGGCTTGGGCTCAAAGACGCGAACGTCGTCCAAATCGACGCCGAAGACCCCTGAGCAATTCGGGTAGAAGAAAAACAGCGAAAAGTCTTATTTTCAAAGGTTAAAACCCTTTGTCGACATGAAAATTCTTTACGCTGCCGCCGAAATCTCACCCTTCGCCAAGATGACGAATACCGCGGATCTGTTGCGGTACCTCCCGGCGTCTTTGCAAGACAAAGGGTTTGAAATCCGCATCTTGCTGCCGAAGTACGGATCGATCAACGACCGACGCAACCGCCTTCATGAAGTGATCCGCCTGGCGGGTATCGAAGTGAACATGGAAGGCAACATCGAATCGCTGAAGATCAAGGTCGCCAGCATTCCGAATGCCAAGCTTCAGGTGTATTTCCTCGACAACGACACCTATTTCAAACGCAAGGCGATGTTCCACGATCCGAAGAACAACGAGTTCTACGACGACAACGCCGAGCGTCTGGCCTTCTACAACAAAGGCATCCTGGAAACGGTCAAACGCCTCGGCTGGATTCCCGACATCATCCATTGCCATGATTGGGCGGGTGGATTGGTGCCGGCGCTAGTGAAGACCGCCTACAAGAACGAGAGCAATTTTGCCAACACGAAGGTCGTTTACAATCTTCACAGCATGTACAACCCTGGAACATTCGGAGACGAGATCTATCGGTTCCTGGATCTGCCGGAAGGTTTCGACCGCAGCACCATTGAGACCGACGGCCGGGTGGATCCTCTCCGTGCGGGGCTCGCTTATGCCGATTACGTGGTCACAGGCAACGACATCCGCACCGGCGAACCGGAAGCCACCTACCCGGGGCTTTCCTTCGTCTCCGAGAAGATCCAAGGCGCTCCGACCGATGTCTCGACCAAATTCTCCGACTATTACCGCCGCATCGCCGCACTCTGACCGACTATCCCGAACCCGCTTGGCTTCCACCTCATTCTTCTCACGCATCCCGCTCTTTCTGATCCTTGCCAGCTCTTTGCTGACATTGACCCACTGCGACAACCCAGGGTCGGTCGGGCGTTCCTTCGGTCCCCAAGACCCCACCTTGGTGCTCGACACCATCCCTGTGGCGGGCTTGACGACCACGTCCCTCAAAGCCTATTCCGGCAATCTGCAGTTTGTCTCTGTGGGCACCTACAAGACCGATGTGTTCGGCACGTACGAAGCCATGGGGCTCTTCCAGCCGGTCCTGATTCCGGAGGTGGATTCGATCGGTGCCAATGCCGACTTCTCGCTCCGTCTCAAATTCACAGGGCTTACCGGCGACACCCTCTCAGTGAGCACCTTCGAAGTGTATGAGATCACACGCCGTTGGAGATCCACGACGTGGACGTTGGACTCCATCCCCCGGATGGATGCCACGTATCTGTCCACCTTCACCGTGACCGCCGACGATTCTGTGGAGATTTCCCTCCCGCCCTCATGGCGGAACCGATACACCGCGCTGCAGCGCTCCAACGCCACCAACCGGGACACCGTGTACGCCGCCGAGTTGTTCGGATTCGCGATCCGAGGGGTTGACGACAACAAGATCTTCGCTGTGAACGTCGGCACATCGGGCATGATCGTGACCCAGAATGACACCACCCTGTCGAACAAGTTCGCGACATTCCGCCAGACGGCGAACACACTCACCCAGACGCCGCCCGCCATGGCCCTGCCCTCCGATGTCACCATCGTGGAAAGCAACTTCCGTGGCGCGGGTCAACTCGACCTGGTGCTCAGCGAAGAGCTCATCGGGTCCCGCTTCCCTCAACGCGTCGAATTCGTCTTGTATGAAGACACCCTGACCGTGATGGCAGGAACGCCTCCAGGTCACGTCTGGATGGATCAGCAGCAAGTGCCGATCTATGTTTTGGAAGACTATGAGACCCAATTGGCGATCTTCAACCAGGCGAACATCTTCGTGAACCGGGCGGACGACGGCAGCTTCCGCAGCAACTTCACCACGTTCTACAACAGCGTGCTCACGCAAGGGGCCCAGACCGGCACCATGTATTTCCTTGGACATCGGTACAACGGCATCATCCGCCCGCGACTGTTCTACAACACCACGTCCACGCGGCGCCCGCCGATCCTGATCACCACCACGTTCGTCGAGAATTGAGCATGAAACGCATCCTTCTTTCCGGCCTCCTGCTGGCGTCGATCGCGACCGGCGCCACCGCTCAAAGCGAGTTGCGCGGCTTGTCGGCCTATTCGTACCTCGGCGTCGGCATTCCCAACGACTACCGCTCCTCGTTCGCTTCGTCGATGGGCGTCACTGGTGTGGCGCTGGCCAACCGCGTAGGCACCAGCTTCGCGAACCCCGCCTTGTACAGCAATGCCTATTTCACCACGGCAGGCGGAGGATTGACGTACCGCAACCTCCGTGCCGAAGACAACTACGGAACCTCGTCGAACAGCCAGGCAGACGCTCTGGCGCTTCAGGTCGTGTTTCCATTGTTGCGCGAAAAGGTCGGATTCTCTTTCGGGATGCTACCTGTCACGGAGAACAGCTATTCGATCACCAAGCGCTTGGAAACCGTGAACGGCAGCGATACCATCCGGTACAATTCGTCCTTGTCCGGCCGTGGCGGACTCAATCGTCTGGAAGCCGGTTTGGGAGTGAGGATCACGGATTGGTTGTCGGTCGGCTACTCGCCTTCCTTGGTGCTGGGCACCCTCCGCAACAGCGAGACCGTGTTCTTCACCACCACAGGCTATCACAATTACGACCGTGGGGATGTGCTCAGCAACATCGGTTTCGGAAACCGGTTCGGCGTGTTCACTAGCCATCAGAAACTGTTCGCCAAGAACGACGTGCTCACGTTCGGAGCCACGTACAGCCTGCCGGTAAGATTGAATTCGGATCTGCTTCGAAAACAATCGCAGCAGATCAACGGCGAAACGCAGATGGAAAGCCAGAAAGTGGGTCGCGGCGAGAATGAACTGCCGGGCGAATTCTCCCTGGGCCTTTCCTACAGCCCGAACACGTCGTGGTTGACCACAGCCGAAGTGCTGCGTCAGGAATGGTCGACCTTCAAAGACTTCGACGGAACCACGCCGACGTACCTGGTCGACCGCACCCGGATCGGAGCCGGCGTCCAGTTCGTACCCAGCGGACGCTCCGAATCCTTCTTCAGCAATTTCCTCTACAGGGCCGGGCTTTCGTACGACAGCGGCCACCTCCAACTTTCGAACACAGGCATCTCAACTGTCTTATTCAGTGCCGGATTAGGAATTCCGTCACGCGCGCCAGGCTCCAGCGTGGACCTAAGCATCGACTACGGATTCCGAGGCACGACATCGCATGATTTGGTTAGGGAGCAAATATTCACTTTCAGGGTGTCGTTCAATTTATCAGAACTGATGTTCCTGCAACGGAAAATCGAATAAACAGACAATGAAGGTCAAATTCATGAAAACTACCGTGCTTCTCCTGATGCTGGGCGCCTTCGGAGCAACCTCAATCCAGGCACAAACTCCTCCGGTTCCGGAAGCCCCCTATGGCTTGAGTGCCGCAGAAGTCTATGGAATCTTCCAGAGCGAATACAGCAACATCATGCGTCCGAATACCAAGAAGACGTTGGAGGATTTCGACCTGCTTCTGATGTACGGTCGTTGGCTGGTCATCGCTCATCCGAAAACGCTGATGGTGGGTCGCCAGGAAATAAAAAACGACCGCACCTTCGATCGAATGATCAACGTGTACACCGAGATGTCCAAGATCCCTGCGGATCCGATCCTGAAATCGGCCTATCTTGACACTGCCGCCGCGTTGTACGACCGCGTGTTGACGATCTTCACCGCTGAAGAGATCGACGAATTCAAATGGCGTTACGAATATGGCCGTTTCCTGCTCGGCAACAGCGAACTTTCGAACGTACAGGCTCGCGCCTTCGACCAGTACATGATCTTGTTCGATAAGAATCCCGAGAAGCTGACGAAAGATGCGGATGGGTTCTATGCCCAGTTCATCGCCAATTTCCTGGTGTCTGATAACCGCAACGACGACGTTCTGGCGTTCATGGACAAAGCGCAGCCTTTTGCCGAAGCAGCCACCATTGAGGTGTTCAACACCATCCGCGACCGCCTCTTCCGCAACCCGGAAGACCGGATCGTCTTCTTGGAAGGTCTTCTGGCCAAAGATGCCGGCAACCTGGACGTGATGGGTCAGCTGTACGATCTGTATCTGCGTGTGGGCAACCGTGACAAATCGAAATCGACCGCGGAAGCGATGTATGCCGCGGCTCCGAACTTCGCCAACACCCGCCGCATGGGTCTCATGGCCTCTGGAAATGCCAACTACCGCGATGCGATCCGATACATGGAAGACGCATTGACCAAGACCGGCGACAACAATGAGATCAAGCTCGTGTCGATGGATTTGGCCAACCTGTTCCGGAACATCGACAATCTGCAGCGTGCGCGTGAATACGCCCGCAAAGCCGGTGCCATCGATCCGGCATGGGGCGAGCCTTACCTCTCGATCGCTCAGGTCTACGCTCAGGCGGTGACCGACTGCGCCGGTGGCCAACTCACCCGGAACGACAAAGTGGTGTATTGGCTGATTCTGGATTATCTTGACAAAGCCCGTGCCGACCAGTCTGTCCGCACCTCGGTGGACCGCTACTACGCCCAATACGAGCGCAGCGCCCCGACCGTGGAAGACAAATTCTATCAGAACTGGAGCACCGGCTCCTCCATGCGGGTCGACCGCTCCATCCGCGAGTGCTACGCCTGGATCAACGAAACCACCCGGGTTAGATAATCCCTATGCGCAACGACCGCAGGAAACGACCGTTCGGTAACAACAAGAACAAGAAGAAAAACCACAAAGGCCCGCAATCCAAGCAGGCCTTTGTGCCTGAGTTCTTGAGCACCGGTCCGGTTCAACCCGCGGGCTCCTATTCGGGCGTGATCGAAGTGAATGAGAAGGGTTACGGATTCATCCGACGGTTCGATCATGAATTCACCAAGACACTGAACGATCCGTTCCTCTTCCCCGATCAAGTGCGCTTCTTGAACTTGAAAACCGGGCTTCATGTGTCCGGTGAGATGGAGCGTGATGCGAAAGGCAACCTTCATGTGGTATCGGTCGACATGCTGAATGTGGGTCCGTTCGAGCGATGGACCAAAGCCCGTCGGTTCGAATTGCAGACGCCGATCATGCCGATCGAGCAGATCCAACTGGCCTACAAGCCCGAAGACATTGAGCTTCGCGTGGTCGACCTGATCGCCCCGGTGGGCAAGGGTCAGCGCGCGCTCATCGTGGCGCCGCCGCGTACCGGAAAAACTGTGATCCTCAAGAAGATCGCGCATGCCATCGACGAGCATTATCCCGATATCCATCTTGGAGTGCTTCTGGTGGATGAGCGGCCGGAAGAAGTGACGGATTTCATCCGCACCACAAAAGGAAAGGTTTTCGCCTCGTCGAACGACAAACCCACGCACAACCATACCCGCGTATCGGAACTGGCCATCGGCTACATGAAACGCCTTGCGGAGATGGGTGAGGATTGCGTGCTGCTCATCGACTCGCTCACGCGGATGGGGCGTGCCTATAACGCGGCTCAGACAGGCGGCGGACGCACCATGTCAGGCGGTCTGGACATCCGTGCTCTCGAAATCCCGAAAAAGATTTTCGGGTCGGCGCGCAAGATCGAAGGGGGCGGTTCGCTCACCATCATCGCGACAGCGCTCATCGAAACGAATTCCCGGATGGACGATCTCATCTTCGAGGAATTCAAAGGCACCGGAAACATGGAGCTTGTGCTGGACCGTGAACTGGCCAACGACCGGGTCTTTCCTGCCATCAACATCGCGGCCTCCGGCACGCGGAACGAGCACAAATTCATCACCGACGCCATCGACGAGCGCAACATGGTGCGTCGGTACCTGCTCCGCAAATCGCCGAAAGAATCGATGAGCAGCCTCCTCCAGGTGCTGAAACGCACCCGGAGCAACGAGGAACTGCTCAATCAGATCGCGGCGATCGCCTAGATCACATCACCATCATGCTCGGGTCGATGAACCGAGCCCAGGCCATGATGCCGCCTTGGAGGTTTTTCGGGTTCTTGAAGCCGTTCGCCATCAGGAACTGACAGGCGTTGGCGCTGCGGGCGCCACTGCGGCAATGCACCACGAACTCGGCGTCCTTGTGGTTGGCCAGCTCGTCGAGGTGGTCGGGAAGCGTGCCCAGCGGAATGAGGGTGGAACCCGGGATCCGGGCCGCATCGAACTCATGCTGCTCGCGCACATCCAGGATGAAAAGGTTTTCGCCCTTGTCGAGGCGTTCTTTCAGGTCGTTGACGTTGATTTCGTTGATCATGGTGTCTTTCCTTGGTTTGGTTAATACCGGTCGAGTTTGAAGGAGCTGCCCAGATACAGCCGCCGCGCTTCGGGATCGTCCGACAGAAACTGCGCGTTTCCTTCTTTCAAAATGCGTCCTTCGAACATGAGATAGGCCCGATCGGTGATGGCCAGGGTCTCGTGCACGTTGTGGTCGGTGATGAGGATGCCGATGCCCTTCTCACGGAGACGGATGACGATGTTTTGGATGTCTTCCACCGCGATGGGATCGACGCCGGCGAAGGGTTCGTCCAACAGAAGAAACCCGGGATTGGTGATCATGGCGCGGGCGATCTCCGTGCGGCGCCGCTCTCCTCCCGACAAACTGTACCCCTGCGTCATCGCGACGGTCTTCAGATTGAATTCCTCGATCAGGACGTCCGCCCTTTCTCGGATTTCCGCTTTCGGAATCGGAAAAAACTCCAAAATCGATTCCAGATTCTCTCGAACCGTCAGATTGCGGAACACGCTGGCTTCCTGCGAGAGATACCCGATGCCGAGCCGGGCCCGCTTGTACATCGGCAGCGAGGTGATGTCCTGCTCATCCAGATGGATGGCACCGCCTTCGGGTTTGATGACCCCGACGAACATGTAAAAGGTGGTGGTCTTTCCGGCGCCGTTCGGACCCAGCAAACCCACGATCTCACCCCGGTTCACATGGATCGACACGTCGTTCACCACGGTGCGCTTCTTGTAGCGCTTCACCAAGTGGCTACCCCGGAGTGTCATGCCTCGTGCGGTTGCCCCAAGGCCGTGAGCATCGACGCGAAGACGAGACGTCCGTCGGTCGAGCCGAGCATCGCTTCCATAGCCCGTTCCGGATGCGGCATCATCCCCATCACGTTGCGCTCTTTGTTGCAGATTCCGGCGATGTTCGAGACCGCGCCGTTCGGATTGCTCGCCGCGGTGACCGACCCGTCGGCCTCGCAATAGCGGAAGATGATCTGGTCGTTGTCTTCAAGGGCTTTGAGTCCGTCCGCATCCGCCACATAATTGCCTTCGCCATGGGCGATGGGAACCTGGATCACCTGACCCTTGGTGAGCTCATTGGTGAAGGGCGAATTCGTGCTTTCCGTGCGCAGATACACGTTCTTGCACGCGAATTTGAGATGCTCATTGTGCAACATGGCTCCGGGAAGCAGGCCGCTTTCCAACAAGATCTGGAAGCCGTTGCAAATACCGATCACCAATCCTCCTTTGTTCGCGAAGTCGACCACGGACCGCATCACCGGCGAGAACCGGGCGATGGCGCCGCAACGGAGGTAGTCGCCATAACTGAAGCCGCCAGGCACGATCACCACATCCGGCGATTGCAGGTCAGTGTCCTTATGCCAGATGAAATTGGCGTCCGCCCCCATCACATGCTTCGCGGCATGGTAGGCGTCGTGGTCGCAGTTCGATCCGGGAAACACGAGGATGGAGAACCGAGCCATATCAGCGCGCCTCGATCTCGATGGTGAAATCTTCCATCACTTCGTTGGCGAGCAGCTTTTCGCAGGCTTCTTTCGCCAAGGTATGGGCTTCCTCGCCGGAGGCGGCATCGATGTTCAAACGGATGAACTTGCCGATGCGGACGTTCGTGATGGCGGAATAGCCGAGATGCGCGAGGGCTTCGCCCGCGGCTTTCCCTTTGGGGTCCAGGATGGATGGACGCAGAGTGATTTTGATGTGTGCGGTGAACATGTCGGAAGTTACGGTTTTATGGAATGAATCGCTTCGGCGAAGGTATCGAACAGGGCGTCTTGAGAGAGCGGATCGCGGTCGATCCATACCGCACCCTCCCATCGGCGGAACCACGTGAGTTGGCGTTTCGCGTAGCGGCGCGTGCTGCCTTTGATGGCGTCGACCGCGTTGGGAAGATCCATCCCTCCCAAGCGATGCTCGATGAGCTCCCGATATCCGACGGTCTGAAGCGATTGCAACGCGGGATCGAGCCCGGAGTCGAGCAATCGGTCCACCTCATCCATGAATCCGGCGTCCATCATCGCATCCACACGTCGGTCGATACGCTTGCGCAAGGTTTCGGTGGAGGCGGTCAGGATCAGAATGAGTGTGTCGTCGGGCACCACATAGCCGTCGTGGCGGTGGAAGCTGCTGAACGGGCGACCGGTCTGCATCCACACATCCAAGGCCCGGAAGGCGCGCTGACGGTTGTAGCCCTGCATGGTTCGGGCGTAGTCGGGGTCGGCATCCACCAATAAGCCCAAGATGCCGAGCGAGCCGCCGGCCGCTTCGATGGCCTCGAGTCGGGCGAGATTCAGCGGGTCGGCTTCGGGAAGCTCGTCCATCGGCCAAACCACCCCTTGCAGATGCAGGGTGCTTCCTCCGACATAGAACGCGGTGTCGAGCGATTCTTCCCAGATTTTCGCGCGACGCACGAAGGCCGCGGCGGAATCCGGTTCCACCGGATCCAGGACATCGATGTTGACATGCGGGACGCGGGCGCGGTCAGCGGGCGAGACTTTGCCCGTTCCGATATCCATCCCGCGGTAGCATTGCCTTGAATCGGCGGAAATCACAGAAAAACCGAACTCCTCGGCCAATCGCAGAGACAGTTCGGTTTTTCCGATGGCGGTGGGTCCTGCAAGCAGGACCCGTTTTCATTTAGTTGCCCGCTTGGAAGACGGCATTGCCGAAGAGCATCTTGCCGCTGTGCCAGAAGGCGCGGAACAGCGGGTTGTCCACCATCACGACCACGGTGCCACGGCCCATCGGCATGGTTCCGAAGACCAAGGTTTCGGTGAGACGGGGCTTGAGTTCGTGTCCGACGAAGCCGCTCACGAATCCGTCGGCAGGAATCACGCCCACGTTCCAGCCCGAGGTCAGGTAGTTGAAGGCGTCGTCGCTGCGTTTCATGCTGTAGTAGACACCTGGGAAGCCGAACCCGAGCGGATGCGTGGCATCGATGTTGACTTTGTAGATCGCGCCGGCCAGCGAGCTGCGCATGCTTTCGCGCTCCTGGTCTCCGTACACGCGGAGACGTTCGTCGCCTTCAGGCTCGTCGGCGGCGTCTTTCTGCGTGAGCGCTTTGAATCCGTCGACGTTCGAGAGTTGGTTCACCACATTTTCCATGGCGATCAGCTTCCCACCCGCGCGGACCCATGCCGTCAGTTTCTCAAGATTCGAGCCGCTCAGGATGGAGCGGTAGTTGCCGGTTGGAAGCACCAACACGTCGTATGCGTTCAAGTCCATGTTTCCGAAGTTCTGAATCCAGACGGACGTCACCGGGTAGTCGATCTGCTGATCGAAATAATGCCAGACTTCGCCGTAGGCCAGGGAACTCACGCCATCGCCTGCCAGAACAGCCACTTTCGGAGCATGCAGGAAGCGGACGCTGCCCGAGCCGAAATCCACACCCGCATCCACCATGCCGGTGTTCAC
>CAYVRS010000008.1:19270-30930 GCA_964454075.1 uncultured Chitinophagales bacterium | reverse complement strand
ATCGCCGTCATCGCCTTGTCCGGCATCGTCTACTCCCAGTCGGTGCGTCTGGGTGGCGACGAGCTCAACGACGACATCATCAACTATTTCCGTCGGAACCACAACCTGCTGATCGGCGAGCGCACCGCCGAGCAGGTGAAATGCATGATCGGGTCGGCCGCGCCACTGGATGAGGAGATCGAAATCACGACCAAAGGCCGCGACCTGGTGAACGGCGTCCCCCGCATCCGTACCGTTTCGAGCGTGGAAGTGCGTGAAGCCATCTCCGAATCGGTGAACACCATCATCGAATCGATCACCAAATCGTTGGAGCAGACTCCGCCCGAGCTGTCGGCCGACATCCTCGACCGAGGCATCATGCTCACGGGCGGCGGCGCCTTGCTCAAGAACCTGGACAAGCTCATCACGGATACGACGGATCTTCCGGTGCACATCGCTGAAGATCCGCTGACCGCTGTGGTGCGGGGTACGGGCGCCATCCTCGAAAACATCGACTATTACCGCGCTGTGATCAGCTGATGAGGCTGTTCGCCAATATCGGGGATGCCCGCGATCAGATTCTGACGGCATTTCTGCTGTTGGTGTCGGTCGGTGTGATGATGGTGCGCAGCGACGGCGGTCTGCAGAACCTCCGGGTGGCGTCGGTGGTGGCCTTCAGCTACCTGGAACAGCCCCTCTCGCAGATCCGCATCTATCGGCAGGCGCTGATGACCAACCGGGACCTGCGCCGCGAGAACATCCTGCTTCAAGACGAGATCAGCCGGTTGCGGTCCGCCGGCGAGGAGCTTGCCGAACTCCGGGCGATGCTTGGCATCCGCGAAGCCCCTGGCTTCCCCCGAGACATGATCGCCACCGGCATCATCGCGAAAAGCCTGACCGGACTGAACAATTCCCTGACCATCGACAAAGGATCGGCCGACGGCATCACCGAAGGCATGGCCTTGGTGAACAGCAAGGGCTTGATCGGACGGGTGATCCTGGTCGCCGAGAAGTATTCGCAAGTGATGCCGATCGCCAATTCCCTGTTCCGAGTGTCGGCCATGGTGCAAGGCACCCGCGCCTATGGCATCGTGAGCTGGGAAGGCGAAAGCCAGAACGAGCTTGTGCTCAACTATGTGCCCCGGGCCACCGTGATCGAACCGGGGATGATCGTGGAGACCTCCGGGTACAGCAACGACATGCCGGCGCACATTCCGATCGGCGTGGTGACAGGCATCGTACCCGAACCCGGCCGCGAAACCCAGCGCATCTACATCCGCCCGTTCGCCAATCTCTCGACCTTGGCCGAAGGGTTTGCCGTGCCCCATACCCGCAACGCGGAGTTGGATTCCCTGAACGCCGATTATCAGGAGCTGTTCTGACATGATCCTGCTTCGAGACCTGCTCATCGGCCTGCTTGTCGTGGTGTTCCAGATCACCATCTTCCGGCATTTGCGCGTGTTGGGCATCGAACCCGACATCACCCTGGTGCTCATCTTCCTTTGGATGGTGCGCTACGACCGCACGAAGATGATCATCCTGGCCTTCCTGATGGGCATCGCCCAAGACATGCTGCTCGACTGGTGGGGCTTGAACATGTTCGCCAACACACTCACGGTCATGATTCTGCATTCCATCGTGCCGAAGAAAGAAGACAGCGTTCTCGGTGTCTATCTCTTCTCGCTATACTTGGCTCTCACCGTGTTCACCCATCAGGTGATCATGCTGAGCCTTGCGGAGTTCTCCGAAGTCTACTCCCTAGGCGACGCCTTCTTCGGATTCCTGATCGGCACCACGGTGTTTTCCACAGGGATGGGCATCCTGGTCTACGTGCTCAGCGGCAAGCGTTTCTGATATGTCGAATTCCTACCAACAGACCCAGCATCTGAAAACCTCGATTCGGATCCTTCAATCCGTGATCGCCACCATCATGCTGATCTTGTTGGGACGAGCCATCCAGCTTCAGGTCATCGATTACGACGAATATGCGCCGGTAAGCCAGAGTAACAGCATCCGGCAGGAACAGATCACCGCGGCCAGAGGCACGATTCTGGACCGGAACGGAGTCGTGATCGTCGAAAACACCCCGGTCTATTCTCTCTATGTCACCCCCAACGTGTTCAAGGACGAACATTCCGACCTGCTCGCCTCCCTCATGGATGTGCCGGTGGAGGATGTTCGCGAACGCCTGGCGAAGGCAAGAGCCTATTCCTGGCATCGCCCGTCGCGGCTCTTCGATGAGGTGGAGTTCGATGATTTCTCGAAAGTGGAGGAAAATATCTGGCGTCTGCCAGGACTCTCCCATCAGATTGAAAGCAAACGTGTGTATCCGACCGATGTGAACGGCTCCCATGTGCTCGGTTATCTCAGCGAAGTCACCGAGAAGGAATACAAGTCGGATGCCGGCTATTCGCTGGGCGACAAAGCCGGTCGAAGCGGCATCGAGTCGAGCTATGAGCAGAATCTGCGCGGTGTGAACGGGGTTGAGTACCGCGTGGTGAACGCCTACGGACAGAACATCGGTCCATACGAAAACGGCACCCAAGACCTTGAACCCGTCAAGGGCCATACCCTGTTCACGTCCATCGATGCGCAAGTGCAGGCCTTGGCCGAGCTGCTCATGAAAGGGAAAACCGGCAGCCTGGTGGCGATGGATCCACGCAACGGGGAAATCATCGCCTTGGTGAGCGCTCCGGATTTCGACATCTCGCGTCTTTCCGGCAAAATGGACCTGCCGTATTGGCGGGAGCTGAACTCCGGCGGATTGAGGCGCCCTTTGTTCAACCGCGCCGTCACCACGCGCCAGCCTCCCGGCTCCACGTTCAAACCGCTGATGGGATTGATGGGATTGAACCTTGGAGTGGTGACCCCTGAAAGCCGTGTGTTCTGCGGCGGCGGCTATTTCCTCGGTCGATTGTACCGATGCACCGAACGGCATGGCAGCCAGAACCTCGAAGAAGCCATCCAAAACTCCTGCAACACCTACTTCTATTCGATGATGCACAAAATCGTGCAGCAGCACGGCTTGCAGGCCTGGCACGACATGGCCGAGGCATTCGGTCTGGGTCGCCTCAACCATGTGGACCTTCCCTCCGAAGACACCGGCATCCTTCCCGATTCCCTGTATTTCGACCGGGCGTTCGGTGTCAGGAAATGGGGCATCGGAGATATGATCAACCTGGGCATCGGTCAGGGCGCCATGGGCTTCTCCCCGCTTCAGATGTCGGTGGTCGCATCCGCCATCGCCAACGGCGGATACTCCGTGCAACCGCATGTGGTGAGGTCGATCACCGATCAGGACAACGTGCAGACCATGATCCCGGCCCGGGTCTCAAAAATCAACTGGGTACGTGATCAGGATCTCGAGGTGGTGCGCCGAGGCATGCGCCGTGCCGTGACCGATGGAGGTGGCAAATTCTACGTGAACATGCCGGATATCGAAGTCGCAGGAAAAACCGGAACAGCGCAAAATCCGCATGGCAACGACCATGGCTGGTACATCGGCTTCGCGCCCTACCAGAACCCGACCATCGCCGTGGCGGTGATCATCGAAAATGGTGGTTTCGGCTCGGTCTCCGCCGCGCCGATCGCCGGACTGCTGATCGAGCAATACCTGACCGGAGAAGTGAAACGCACCCATATCGTGGAGCTGATGAAGAATTTCGTGCCAAGACGAAGCGAGGTCCGCCGATGACCTGGACCAAGCATTTCGATTGGATCACCTTCGGCAGCTGGGCCATCCTCTCGATCATCGGTCTGGTGGCCATCTACAGCGCCACGTTGGGACCGGTCTCCCAATTCCTGCCGGAAAGCATCACGGAGAATTTCAGCAAGCAGGTCTTTTTCGTGGCCTTGGCCTTCTGCGGATTGGTGCTGATCCAGTTCACCGCCCCGAGAACCTTTGAGCAGGTGTCTTACCTGGCCTATGCCTTCTTCCTTCTGCTCACCATCTCCACCATTTTCCTGGGAGTGGAAGTGAATGGCGCGAAAAGCTGGCTCGACATCGGCGGTTTCCGACTTCAGACGTCCGAACTCATGAAAGTGGCGACCCTGATGGCGGTGGCGAACTACCTCACCAGTCGGCGCGACATTTCAGCCGTCCGGATCGGGACTGCCGTCACCGCCACTTTGCTCATCGCCGTGCCGGCGGTCATCATCCTGCTTCAGAACGACACGGGTACCGCGCTCGTCTTCATGCCATTGATTCCGGTCATGCTTTTCCTGTCCGGCCTTCCGCGCGGCGTCTCCCTCCTGATGATCTCGCCCGCCATCGTCGGATATCTGTCGCTGATCAGCTGGATGCTCGGACTGACCGGCGCCATCGTGGTCGCCTTCCTCATCTACATGATCCAGAAGCAACCCTGGCTGTCGGTCGCCGGGCTCATTTTCAATGTGCTGATTGTGGTGGGTGTGAACCTGGCACTCACCGAAGTGCTTCAGCCGCACCAAGTGAATCGGATTGAAGCCTTCATCAATCCACAGGTGGATCCGCGCGGCGCCGGATGGAACGTGATCCAATCCACCACGGCCATCGGCAGCGGCGGTGTGTTCGGGAAAGGGTTCCTCGAGGGCACCCAGACCCAGCTCCGCTTCCTTCCTGAACAATGGACCGACTTCATCTTCTGCGTGATCGGCGAG
Organism: uncultured Chitinophagales bacterium; assembly: GCA_964454075.1. Classification (GTDB taxonomy): domain Bacteria; phylum Bacteroidota; class Rhodothermia; order Balneolales; family HLUCCA01; genus CAMTWZ01. Next base: position 26,313 of record CAYVRS010000008.1, on the reverse strand, counting down.
GAATGGGGTTTGTTGGGCACTACGGTCGTCATCCTGACCATGCTCACCTTGCTGATGAGGCTCATGAGCAATGCCATCTCCATCAAGAATCCGTTCTCGCAGCTGATGTTCGTGGGAGCGGCCACCGTTTTCTTCACGCACATCCTGATCAACCTCGGCAGCACGATGGGACTCATGCCGATCATCGGCATCCCGTTGCCCTTCATCAGTTACGGCGGTTCGGCCTTCCTGGCCAACACCCTGCTCTTGGGCATCTGTCTGAATGCGTACTATTACCAGCGCGAACTCGTGGTCTTCGGGAAAGCCCGTTAAGGCGCTTTCCAGCTGAAGCCGGACCGATGCCATGACGTGGGTCCATGCTCGACGAGCGCCTTGCGATGCTCGATGGTGGGATATCCCACGTTCCGATCCCATCCATACTGCGGGTGCTCCTCGTGCAGACGAACCATCAGCGCGTCACGATGCTGCTTGGCCAGGATCGAGGCCGCCGCGATCGACGCACTCAGGCTGTCTCCTTTCACGACACATTGGACCGGAATCAGCGAGGGCGCGTAACGGTTCCCATCCACCAGCAGATAATCGGCGTCGGCTCCAGACTCTTCGGCACACTCGCGCATGGTTTCGATCGATGCCCAGAGGATATTCAGGGTGTCGATCCGGCTCACCGATCCCTCTTTGACCACCCAGAACAACGCCGTGTCGCGGATCTCCTCCTCCAGACGGATGCGCTCTTTCACAGACAGCTGCTTGGAGTCGTGAAGCCCTTGCGGGATGCGGGCCGGGTCCAGGATCACGCCTGCCGCAACGACGGGTCCGGCGAGGCAGCCTCGGCCGACCTCATCGAGCCCCATCACGCGCCGGAACCCCTGCGCCCATAAACGCTCCTCGAATTTCAAAGTGGCCATGGATTCAAATATATTGAGACATGATCGCAATCTTCCTCTTCCTTCTGCAGATTTCAGAGCCTCCGGCCTGGTCGCACGACGCCGTCTGGTACCAGATTTTCGTCGAACGTTTCCACAACGGCAACCCTGACAACGACCCCGACCTGTCCACCATGCGGGGGTCCTGGCCGCATCTCCAGCCCGAAGGCTGGACCGTGACCCCATGGAGCCATGATTGGTATGAACGGGATGAATGGGCCAAGGCCTCGAACCTTGACTTCTACACCGCGGTGCAGCTGCGCCGGTATGGAGGCGATCTGAAGGGCGTAATCGACAAGCTTCCGTATCTGGCCGATCTCGGCATCAACGCGATCTACCTCAATCCCTTGAACGATGCCCCATCGCTGCACAAGTACGATGCGCGAAACTATCATCACATCGATGTGAATTTCGGTCCGGATCCGGAGGGCGACCTGGCCGCCATTGCGACCGAAGATCCCGGCGACCCGTCCACCTGGGTATGGACCATGGCCGACCTCGAGTTTCTCGACCTGATCGAAAAAGCGCACCGACTTGGAATCCGAGTGATCCTGGATGTGTCTTGGAACCATACCGGCATCACGTTCTGGGCCTGGCAGGATGTGCTGAAGAACGGCGCGAAGTCCCGGTATGCCGACTGGTACGAAATCGAATCGTTCGACCCCTTCAGTTACAAAGGCTGGGCCGGGGTGCCGGAACTTCCCGAGTTGAAGAAATTCGGAGCGGAAGGCCGCAAACACGGACAACCCGTGCCCGGAACCTTGCATCCCGACGTGCGTGACCACATCTTCGCGGTCACACGGAGGTGGATGGATCCCTATGGCGACGGACGCACCGAATATGGAGTGGACGGATTCCGTTTGGATGTGGCCGAACTCATTCCGATGGGATTCTGGCGTGAATATCGGACCTTCGTGCGTTCCATCAATAAAGACGCCTACCTCGTGGGCGAGGTGTGGTGGGAGACCTGGCCGGACAAAATGCTTGATCCGGGTCCTTGGGTGAAAGGAGACGTCTTTGATGCCGTCATGAACTACCGCTGGTACAAACCCACGCGCAGTTTCTTCGCCAATGCGCAACCCTCCGTCCTCACCGCGTCGCAGTACGTGGCGCACCTGGATTCAGTCTCCCGTGGCATCAAGACATCCACCCAGCGGGCCATGATGAACCTCACGGCCAGCCACGATTCAGAGCGTTTTTCGACCTCCATCCTCAACGCGGACCGTCGCTACAAATACCGCATGTCCCCCCGCGAAACCCCGGACCTGAACGTCGGCCCGGCCGACGCTTGGACCCGCCGCCTCCAGCGCCTCATTCTCATCCATCAGTTCACCTACATCGGGGCGCCGCATATCTGGAACGGCGATGAATTCGGCATGTGGGGCGCCGACGACCCCGACATGCGCAAGCCGATCCTTTGGCCGGAATTGAGCTTCGAGGACGAACGGGCGCATCCGTTCGGAAAACCCCGCGCCACCGTTCCCGCACGGGCCGATATGGAGACGCATGCCTTCTACAAGACGTTGATCGCCATTCGTCGGGCTCACCCGGCGCTCCGCACCGGCTCTCTGCAATATGCGCAGACGTCGGATCCTGTGAACGGATTGGCCTATGTGCGCACCGCCGGAGACGACCGCGTGATCGTGGTCTTCAACAACGCCGCCAGCGCCACCGACATGAACGTGAAAGGGGTTCCGGACGGCGCCTATGTCGACGCGGTCAGCGGAACCCCTTACAGGATTTCAGGTCGAAGCGTAAGCCTGAAGATGGACGGAAAATCCGCACTCATCCTCATCCCCGCCGATTAAGACTCACATGCCTAGTTTCGCCATCACCTTGCCGGTGATGTTGTACTTGGTGCGGACGTCTTCGGACACGTAAATGATGAAGATGTCGCCTTCGGTGGTCATGTCGTTCAAGACATACGCCAAACCTTCGGTTTTGGCGACCTCTTCGATGGCGGCTTGCACTTTGGTCAGGATCTTGCCCATCTCTTCCTGTTCGATGCGAGCCATTTCCTGGTCGGCGGCTTGGCTGCGCTCGAGCAGTTTGCGGGCGTCTTCGCGAAGACGGGTCTCTTCAGCGGTGGCGGCGGTCGGCGACAGCACTCCCGATTCGATTTTGGTCTGAAGCGCCTGGTTTTCCTGACGCAGACGGTTGTCTTCGGTGGTGAGCTCGCGTGTGACGCGTTCCCGGTAGTTGTTCATCCGCTGCTGGGCGGAAGCGAATTCAGGCATGCGGCTCACGAGTCCGTTGAGTTCGACATAGCCGACTTTGGTCTCTTGGGCCGAAACGGTGCCGGCGAAAAGGACGAGGACGAGAGCGAGGAGAAGTGTGCGGTTCATATGGGTTATTTCTTCAATTGGTCAATGAGGCGCTGAGTGATGTCGTAAGGCGTTTTGCTTGGGTCGGCCAAGAAAATCATCGGAAACTGGTTCGCAGCCATCTTCTGATTCAGGATGTAATCGAGCTTGAGTTCGGTGGCGATGGCCTCGATCTGGGCATTCATGGCTTCAAGAACAGGGCGCATCAGTTCAGACTGACGGGCCTGCACAAGCTGCGAAAGTCCGCGCTCGAACTGCTGCAGCTCGGCGGCGCTTCGACCCAGCTTGGTTTCCTCTTCGCGCTGCGCGGTCGGATTCAAGGCCGCTTTGCGCGCCTGATAGGCTTCGCCGGCTTGCTGAAGGGCGGTGTAACGTCTCTGCAATTCGGTTTGCAGTTCAGCCTGGTACTCCGCCAAACGGCGCTCCACGGCCTGCTTTTCAGGAAGCGAATCGAGCACCGCCTGCGGGTTCACGACACCGATGCGGTGTTGCGCGGCAGCGGTTCCGTGCAGAAAGAGCACGGAAACGGCAGCGAGCAGAAGGGTTTTATGAACGGTCATACAGTAGGTTTAGGGTGAAAAACGTGGAATGATAGGGATTCGTTTGGTCTTTTCCTCAGGGAGTGGTGGGAGTGATGCCCAACTCGAGCAAGACTTCGTCGCTGATGTTCCATTGCGATCGGGTGTACAGGAACAGGAAATCCCCGGTGCGGTCGAACACAAAGTCGTATCCGTCCCGCTGGGCGATTTTCTCGATGGCGGTCATCACACGGCGCTGGATCGGTTCGAGCAATTGCTGCTGTTGACGGAAATACTCGCCTTCAGGTCCGAACCGCGACTGCTCCATCTGCTCTTTGGCGCGCTTCTTGGTCTGGATTTCGGTCAGCCGCTGTTGCCTCACCTCCGCTGTGAACAGGATTTCACGAGCGTTGAATTCCTGCTCGAGACGGTCGATCTCCACTTGCATGGCCGTCAGCTCCTGGTTCCATTCCGTCAGCAAGGTGCGCAGGCGTTGGTCGAGCCCGGTGTACTCCGGCAGCTTCGACAGGATGTACTCGGAATCGACATAGGCGATTTTCTGGTCCTGCGAGGAGGCAGCCAGCGGCATCACCATCAGAAGAAGAAGAAAGAGGAAGGTCCGCATCAGAAAGGTGCGCCGATGTTGAAGAGGAATTCCCATTTGCCGGGCTGAATGAACTGGGCGCCGTCGATGCCGTCGAAACGGTAGCCGTAGCTCAGGTCGATGAGTCCGAGGATCGGGAGGAACAGCCGCGTTCCGAAACCGGCCGAGCGTTTCACGGAGAAGGGATCGAAGTCGCGGAATCCGATATAGGCGTTGCCCGCTTCGGCGAAGAGATACGGAATCACCTGCACCTGCTCGTTGGCGATGGCCGGATAGCGGAGCTCCGAGAAGTACTTGCTGTAAATGGTGCCGCCGACTTCACGACCGTTGATGTATGGAGAGATCGATCCGTTGAATCCGCCCGGATATCCCTTCAGGTCGATGTTCTCCCGGTAGAATGTCTGTTGCTGCTGCAAGGGCGTTCCGCCGAGGTAGAAGCGGCTGAACTGGCTTTTCTTGTCGTCGCTGAACCAGCCGAGGAAGCCGTAGTCGAATCCGTTGGTGAAGACCAGCTTGCCGACCACAGGAATGTGGTTCTGGAAGGCGGTGTTGATCTTGAAGAACTGTCGAAAATCACCCAGAGGTGGAGCCAGTTCGGCGGCCAAGGTGAATTTGGATCCGTAGCTCGGCGAGATCGGGTTGTCCAGCGAATTCCGCTCCAAGATCTGCTTCACAGACAGCATGCTCGCGGCACCCGGCTCGATGAAGCCTTCCTGACGGAAGACATCGAACATCTGGTATTGCAAGGTGGAGGTGTGCGTGAAATAGTCATCCGGCCATTGCAGGCGGCGTCCATAGCTCACGTACGACGTGAATTGCTCGTATTTCTGCGTGCTGGTGTAGCGGTAGAAGCTGTACGAGGTTCCGAATCCGAAGCTGTTCGGGCGGCCCAGGAACCAGGGCTCCATGAACGAGAAGTTGTAGTTGCGGTAGCCGCCTCCGGTGATCTGGATACCCAGGGAGAGCTTCTGGCCGTCGCCGCTCGGCAGCGGACTCCAGGCTTCCTTGTTGAACAGGTTCTGGGCCGAGAAGTTGTTGAAGTTCACCCGGCTGGACAGGATGACGCCGAATTGACGGCCCCCGAAACCACCTGAGAATTCGAAGTTGTCGGTGCTCACCGACTCATCCAGCGCGAAGTCCACATCCACCGTCTTGCGTTCGAAGTTCGGCTCCAGGTTTGGTGTGATCTTCTCCGGCGTGAAGTAGCCCAAGGTCGCCAATTCACGGACCGTACGGATGATCGCCGTGCGGTTGTAGTTCTGCCCCGGCACGCTGCGCAAGGTGCGGCGCACCACATCGTCGTTCGTTTTGGTGTTGCCGCTGAAGGTGACCGCGCGCACTTTGGCGATCTCGTCTTCCGCGATCAGGAAGGTCAGGTCGAGCTGGTTGTCCGGCGCCAAGGTCACATCCTGCTCGAAGCGGAAGAACAGATACCCCCCGTCGTGGTACAGGCTCGTAACATCGGTGCTGTTCTTGTTCGCGGTCAGGTTTTCCTGCAGCTTCGATTCATTGTAGATGTCGCCCGAATTGAAATCCAATGCGGCGGTCAGGGCCTCGACCGGATATACGGTGTTTCCTTCCCAGGTGATGTTGCGGATGCGGTACTGCGGACCCTCGTACACCTTCAGCTCGATCGCCACGCCTTTGCGACGTTTGCTGTGGTCGTACACATACACTGTGTCGCGTTCCACATAAAAATCCCGGTAGCCGTTCTTGCGGTAGAGCGCGGTCATGTTGTCGATCGCGGTCTCATAGTTCTCGGGCTGGAAGGTCTGCCGTGCCAGGCGCCACCAGGTGTTCACTTTGATCTCTTTCAGCTCCTTGCGGATCTTGCGTTCCGAAAACGCGGTATTCCCCTCGATGTCGATGCGCTCGATCTGGATGCGGCGACCGAGTTCAATCTCGAACATCAATTTCTGACGATTGCGCAATGTGTCCAGCCGACCGAATTTATGCTCGATGGTGACATCCGAATAGCCTTTTTCCTCATAATAGCGGCGTATGGTTCCCTTCGCCTGGGAAATCATCGCTTCGGTGATCGCGAAACCCGACAAGAGGTTCAGCTTTTCGCGGAGCTCGCGGCGCTGACCACGGCGGATACCCGCCAGCTCGTACTCATCCAAGCGTGGCTGCTCTTTCACTCGGATTTCGAGGGTCACACGGTCGCCGATCACACCGGTCTGGTAGATCTCGACTTCCGAAAAGAGTCCGGAACGGTAGATTCGGCGGATGGCGTCGGCAATCTGCGGACCCGGAATCTGAACCACATCCCCTACATCCAGACTGGCTGAGGCGATGACGAACGATTGGGTCTGCACATCGGCACCCACGACGTTGATGGCGGCGATGGTGTACTGACGGGGGACCGTCTGGGTCGGGTCACTGATCTGCGCAACAGCGAGAAGCGGCGTGACCACCAGGATGAGAAGAGCGAGGAGGCTGTGTTTCAAATTCACGAAGGAGGTAACGTTCAAGTGACGGAAGATATTTGTTCGGAAACTTTTCCGAAGCGTCGTTCCCTTTTTTGATAGGATTGGATGGCTTTATACAGTTCATCGCGACGGAAGTCTGGCCAGAACGCATCTGAGATGAACAATTCCGAGTAGGCCAGTTGCCAGAGCAGGAAATTGCTGATGCGAAGCTCGCCGCTGGTCCGGATGATCAGATCCGGATC
>CAYVRS010000008.1:12506-19260 GCA_964454075.1 uncultured Chitinophagales bacterium | reverse complement strand
GGGGATGCCGGCGGTGACCAATTCCGACGAGATCATCGCGTCGTCGATGTCGGCGGGGTCGATTTCGCCCGCCTTCACATGTTCGGCGATCTTGCGGACCGCCTGGGTGATGTCCCAACGCCCCGAATAGCTCAGAGCGAGGTTCAGCTGCAGACGCGTGTTGTCTTTGGTGAGGGCGATGGCCTCGCGCAGTTCATTCTGGCAGATTTCCGGAAAGCGTTCGATCTGTCCGATCGCATGAAGACGCACGTCGTTGTTGTTCAGCCGACGTGTTTCCTTGCGCAGGCTTTGGACGAGGATCTGCATGAGCGCGGTCACCTCATCGTTCGGACGTCCCCAATTCTCCGTGGAAAAGGTGTACAAGGTCAGGTATTCCACACCAAGCTGCGCGCAGGCCTCGGTGATGTCGCGTACCGATTCCACCCCGGCCTGATGGCCGAAGATCCGCATGCGGCCTTTGGCCTTGGCCCAACGACCGTTGCCGTCCATGATCACGGCGATGTGACGCGGAATATTGCCGATTCCCTTCAAGGAATCCTGTATGTCGCGGTCTGTGGCGGACTCTTTCAAAATTTGTGGATTAATCGGGTAAAATTAGGGGTTTATCGCCCTATTCTCAAACGGAAAGACTCCGGATGCGAGCCAGCGCATCGAGCATCTCCACCAAGGTGGCCGCGGCTTCCGCCCCTTTGTTGCCCATGCGCTCCCCTGCCCGTTCCATGGCCTGGTCCACGGTATTCGTGGTAAGCACGCCGAAGATCACCGGTTTTCCATATCGGATGGCAAGGTCGCCCAAGCCCCGGGTGACGCCCAAAGACACATACTCGAAATGTGGCGTGTCGCCACGTATGATGGCGCCGATGCCGATCACACCCACGATGCCGTCTTTCTCCAGCAAAGCCTGAGCCAACGTCGGGATTTCAAACGCACCGGGGCACTCGACCACGACGATGCGGTCCCGACTCCATCCGGATGCCGACAACACGTCGATGGCTCCATCGCGAAGTTTCTCGGTGATGAAGCTGTTCCATTTGGCCATCACGATGGCCACACTACCTGTGGATGTCGCAGACATGATCGATATGGTCTAAGAATGTGAGGGATTCGGTTTCGTGAAGCGCGACCAGCCCCATCAGGGTTCGGTCGTCGGGTTTTGTGCCATGGAAATCGGAGCCGCCGCTCACCACAAGACCGCAGAGGCGGGCGTACTCGTTGAATTTGTCGCGGAGCGCCTGGTCATGGCTCGGATGCACCACTTCGATGCCTTGCAGGCCGGCGGACACCAGCTCGCGGAGATCCAGGAAGCTGTACAGATGTCCGGGATGCGCCAGCACCGTGACGGCGCCCGCGTCTTTGAACCGCGCGATGATCTCTTGCGTGGGGGGAAACGGCGATGGCGTTTTGCGTGCGACAGCCGACAGATGCATGTCGAAGGCCGCTCGCAAGGTCGGAACCACGCCGGCATCGACCATGGCTTGCGCCACATGCACACGCCCGAGGGTGAGATGTCCGGCGGATGCGGCCACATCCTGGATGCCGATGTCGACCCCACGGTCGTTGAGCAGGGCCAGCAAGGCTTTGATGCGGCTGTAGCGGATGGATTTCTGCGACTCGAGCGTCTCCCGCATCACCGGATGGTCCGGCGCCATGCCATACACGAGCAGATGGCAATCTTTCCGGTTGAGGGAGGTCGACAATTCCACCCCGTAGGTCAGACCGATTCCGGCACTTTCGGCGGCTGGAATGGCGTCCTCATACGCCTCCATGGTGTCGTGATCGGTGATGGATAGCCACGAGAGTCCGGCATCAACCGCCATATTGACGACTTCCGCTGGCGTGTGCGCCCCGTCGGAAGCGCGGGTATGAAGATGGAAATCACCGATGCGCATCAGAGTCGGCCGGACAAGAGGGTGGTCAGCCGCGCCGGATCGGCCAAGAGCGAGCGTGTCGTTAAAATCACTGGATCGGTGGACAGGCGGTGCTCGGCGAGCGCTTTCGAGCCCACATACCTGGAGAGCAGTTCTTCGTGCAGGCTGGCTTTCACAACAGGCGCGAGTCGGGCCATGTCCTCATCACGAAGGCCGAGCAATTGGTCTTCCATGCGTTTCCAGACATCGGCGTGACGGATGCGCTCGGATTCCGGAACACTGCCACGGAGTTCCTCGAACATGGCCAATGGACGGGTTTCGTATTGGAAGCCGGTCGTCGCAAGCCACTCTTGGAATTCGGCATAGACCTGGGGAGGCAGCGTCGTCGCGGTGTAGGACGCATGACGTGCCCGATATTCGTTGGCGAACCGGAAATAGTGACCTCCTTGGCGGAGAAAGACATCCAGCCGTTCGGAGGATTCGGTGTCGATGGGGAGATCCGGCTCGATGCCCATCCCGTCTTTGACGATGCGGCCATTCCGGGTTGTGAAACTGTTTCGGAGCGAATCAGGCAGGGTTCGGGCCTCTTCCCCATCATGCAGGTACTGAAGGGCTTGGATGGATCGGCCGGATGGGGTGTAATAACGGGACACCGTCAATTTAAGCGCCGTATTGTACGAGAGCGGACGCACGATCTGGACCAGGCCTTTGCCGAAACTGCGTCCTCCCACGATCACCGCACGGTCGAGGTCTTGCAAAGCTTCGTTCTGAAGCACGGAAAGCGGCCCGTCGAAGTACACCGGGTTTTTGGTCAGGTACTCTTCCCGCGTCTCCACGGCGCGACCGTAGGTTTTGACGACGAGCTCTCCCGGCTTCACAAAGAGATCGACCAGCTTGACGGCCTCATCCAACAAGCCGCCCGGATTGTTGCGCAGATCGAGGATCAAGGCCGTCACCGCCCGCTCTTCCTGGAGTTTGGCGATGGATTCTCCGATCTCTGCGGCGGCGTTGTAGCCGAACCATGTCAGCGACACATAGGCGAGGCCGTTCTCTTTGTCGAGCCAGCCGGCGTAGGACACATTCGTGACGTTCACTTTGGCACGGGTGAGCACGAAATCCAGAGGTTCTTCGATGCTTGTGCGCCGGAGGGTCAATGTGACGCTGGTGCCGACTTCCCCTTTGAGCAGACTGTACAGATCTTCGACCGAGTAGCCTTCCACCGAAACCCCGTCGATGGCGAGGATCACATCCCCGGCGCGGACGCCTTTTTCGAACGCGGAATAGCCTTCGACCGGAGCGATGATCACGAGATCGCCGCCGCGGGCACCCACTTCGATACCGACGCCGGTGTACGTGCCCTTGAGCATCATGTCCATCACGGCGTCGTCACCGTCATCCATCAGCACGGTGTAGGGATCGAGCAGTTCCAGCATGGCGTTGATGCCGTTGCGGAGCATCGATCCGGCCTCGACGTCATCCACATAACGGCGCGAGATCTCGCCATAGACCTCGCTGAACAGTGTGAAATTCTTCTTGATCTGGAAATAGCTGTCGGTCTGCCACAAGACCACGCCGACCAGTCCGAGCGCGAGAAAGAGCGTCCGATAGCGTGCCATCAGGAGCCTCTGCGCGAGACGCGAAGCACTTGACCCGGACGCACCGTGTTGCTGCGCAGATTGTTCATCTGCTTGAGCTGGTTCACGGTCATGTTGTGGCGCTTGGCGATCTCCCAAAGGTTGTCGCCCGACCGTACACGGTACGTGGAGGTGGTGGCCGACTTGCGGGTGGTGTTCGAGGTGGAGACGGCGGCAGTGCGGGCTCGGGATGGGGAATCAGCGCTGATGGCGACGTTGCCGGCGCCAGGCACCGGTACGGTGAGGGTCTGGCCCGGATGGATGGTGCTTCTCAATCCTTCATTGGCCGCCATCAGCTCACGCACCGTGATGTTGTACTTGTTGGCGATGATTCCGAGCGATTCGCCTCTTTTGACAGTGTGGATGGTGATATCGCTGACCGCAGTGGCCGCAATCTGCTCGAACTCCTGAACGAACGCGTCTTTGCGCCCCACGGGAATCTTCAAGGGATAGGGACGCGGACCCGGCGGCGTGGCCCAGCGCAGTAGTTCGGGATTCATGCTGCGAAGCTCTTCGGTCGTGATGCCGGCCAGTCTGGCCAATTCGCTCAACGACACCGACCCTTTGATCTCGACCACATCGAAGGTCTGCTCGTCGGGCATGGCCACCCGGTTGAACCCGTAATCTTCCGGATTCATGGCGATCATGGTCGCCGCGATGTACGCCGGCACATAGCCGCGGGTCTCGCGGGGAAGGTGCGGATAGATCGCCCAGTAATCGCGTTGTCCGTTCGCCAGTTGGATGGAGCTGCGGATGCGGCGCGGACTCACGTTGTAATTGGCCAGAGCCAGATGCCAATCGCCCCAGACGGCATACAGGTCTTTGAGGTGGCGCGCGGCGGCCCGAGTCGATTTCAGCGGATCGCGGCGCTCATCCACCCAGTAATTCACTTCCAAGCCATAGCTGCTTCCGGTCGCTTTGATGAACTGCCAAAGTCCGACCGCGCTGGCGCTGGACCGTGCCACAGGCACCAGGCCCGACTCGATCATCGACAGGTGGATCAGCTCTTCAGGAACGCCTTCCTCATTGAAGATGCGTTTCATCATCGGGAAATAGGTCTTCGACCGTTCCAGCCAACGTTCCATGATCTCCGGGCGACGCTGCGTCAGATAGACCAACTGGCTTTGCACTTGCGCGTTGATGATCAGCGGCACAGTGGTGGCGAGGGGCTCCTCACGGCGCGGAATGATGAGGTTGGAATTGTCCAGGAACTCGTCCTGCACGGCGAACATGTCTTCCAAAATGGCGAAGATCTCGCCTTCGGAATCACGGATCGGCTCGGTGATGCCGTAAAAACTCTGGTATTCGATGAGGATGGTGCGGTACAGCTCGGTGTAGCGCCGGTTGGCCTGCGCCTCCGGATATTCATCGATGATGCTCTGCAAGGCCGAGAGCGACTCGAGCAGGTATTTTTCCGCCGAAAGGATGTCCATCGCCAACTGCGCCTGCAGTTGCGCCACATGAAGAGTGTACACCTCGGCGATGCGTCGCACCAGCTCGCGCTCGGCGTCTTCCGCCCCCGCCGCGGCCTGATCCATCCCCCAAACGGCATCCACGCGCACAGGCGGGTCGAAAGGCAGCTGCGGATCCGGCACCGGTTGATACATCACGCGCCCTTCTTGGGCGCTGAGAGGTTGGACGACGGAGAGCAGGAGCAGCAGCGGGAAAATCCGGATCATGGGCAGGTCAAAGGGTGATCGTACGAAAACGCAAAGATAGCCATTTTATGGTGCGGCCCGTTCACGCCAATGTTGCGCGATGGGCAATCGGCGACCGATGCCGAAGGCTTTCGCGCTGATGCGCAAGCCCGGAGGTGCCTGCCGGCGCTTGTATTCGGCGCCATCGGTGAGGCGGACCACCTTTTCGACGGTGGCGGCATCGTATCCCAACGCCACGATCTCGGAAAGCGGACGCTGTTCTTCGATGTAGGTTTTCAGGATGCCGTCGAGCACGTCGTACTCGGGCAAGGAATCGGAGTCTTTCTGATCGGGACGCAGCTCCGCGCTCGGCGCTTTGGTCAGGATCGCGTTCGGAATCACCTCTTTCTTATAGTGAACGTCGTTCAACCAGCGGCATAACGCATAGACTTCGGTCTTGTACACGTCGGAAATCACACTGAGTCCGCCCGCCATGTCCCCATACAAGGTGCAGTAGCCGACCGCCATTTCCGATTTGTTTCCTGTATTCAGCACGATGTGACCGAATTTGTTGGACACGGCCATGAGCAGTTGTCCGCGGATGCGGCTCTGCAAGTTCTCTTCGGCCAGGGAGAAGGCCGTTCCCGAAAACAGCGGATCAAGCGTGCCCAAGGCCGTCTTATACATGTCCGCGATGGCCAAGGTCTCGATGCGGATGCCCAGGTTCTTCGCCAGAACCATGGAATCGTCCACACTCCCCACAGAGGAGAACTCCGAGGGCATGGTGATTCCCATCACGTTTTCCGCGCCCAGGGCCTCTTTCGCCAGCACGGCGACGAGCGCCGAATCGATGCCGCCACTGAGTCCGAGCAAGGCTTTCGCCGGCATGCCCGATTTGCGAACATAATCGCGGATGCCCAACACCAAGGCCTTGAACATGCGCTCTTCGTAGACGAATTCGCGCGGACGCACCGGTGTGAGTCCGACCACCGATCCGTCAGCACTCACCTCGACATCGCAGAACGCGTCGTCGAAGAGTCCGGCGGACGCCACCAGCGCGCCGTTCCGGTCGAGCGCCATCGAATCGCCGTCGAACACGACTTCCGTGTTCGCCCCGGCTTGGTTCACATACAGGATGGGCACCTTCAGCTTGGCCACATGATTTCTGAGCATGCCGATGCGGATGTCGGCTTTCCGCTTGCTGAAGGGGGATGCGGACACGTTCACGATCACCGTGGCGCCGCGTTGGACGAGTTCCTCGGCCGGATTCACCAAATAGCGATGATACACGATCTCGTTCTCGGCATTCCAGATGTCTTCGCAGATGGTGAATCCGAACGGAACGCCGTCGATCACGACCGGCGCGAACTCTGTATTCGGCTCGAAATATCGGAACTCATCGAAGATGTCGTAGGTGGGGAGGAGGGTTTTGCGCGTCTCGGAGAGCACCTTGCCGTGGCGGGCCACGATCACCGAATTGAAGATCGGACGGCTGCAGGTCACGGGCGCCTCGGTCACCGTTCCGAACGCGAGCGCGGTGCGGCCGGTGCCGGCGGTGAGTTCGGCGTTGGCCCGCAGAAGCCGATCGAGGAAGGAACGCCGTTCGAGCAGGTCC
>CAYVRS010000008.1:11565-12496 GCA_964454075.1 uncultured Chitinophagales bacterium | reverse complement strand
TCCATCGGCGGATAGCCGCAGGTCGCGAGTTCGGTGACGATCAGCAGGTCGATGTTGTGGGCGGAGGCGTCTTCATACGCCGCGCGGATCGCCGCCACGTTTCCGTCGATGTCGCCGACGGTGGGGTTGAGCTGATGGAGGCGGGCTCTCATTCGTCGGTCCGTTGATAGACTTGTTGTCCGCCGACCCAGGTCTGCATCACCTTGATCTGATGGATTTCAGACGCCGGGACCTCGAAGTAGTCGCGGTCGATGAGGATGAAATCGGCGAATTTGCCCGGTGTGAGACTTCCGGTCACGTCCTCCATATGTCCGGCATAAGCCGCATCCAAGGTGAAGGATTTGAGCGCTTCGGCGCGGCTCATCAGGTGTTCGGGGTACCATCCGCCCGGCGGATTCCCATCGAAATCCATCCGCGTGACCGCCGAATACAGCCCGAAGAACGGATTCACCGCTTCCACAGGGAAATCGGAACCCGATGCGATGATCGTGCCCTGCTCCAGATAAGTGCGCCAGGCGTAAGCGCCGCGGATGCGGTGGATGCCGACCCGGGCCACGGCCATGTTCTTGTCGCTGGTGGCATGGGTGGGCTGCATCGACGCGATGAGATTGAGCGATTTGAAGCGCGGGATGTCGGTCGGCGCCACGACTTGGGCATGCTCGATGCGGTGACGGAGTCCGGAGTCGGCGCCTTTCGAGGCCAAAGCGTCGAAGGCATCGAGCGAGGCGCGGTTGGCCATGTCGCCGATGGCGTGGATGTTGATCTGGAATCCTTTTCCGCTCACTTTCTCGAACATGGGAATGAGCTCCTGGGTGGTGTAGAACAGGAGACCTTTGTTGCCTTTGTCGTCAGAGTAGTCTTCCATCAGGGCGGCGCCACGGCTTCCGAGCGCGCCATCGGCGTAGAGTTTGACCGAGCGCATGGTGAGCAT
>CAYVRS010000008.1:5647-11555 GCA_964454075.1 uncultured Chitinophagales bacterium | reverse complement strand
CGGCGACGCTGATGCCGGCGTCGTGCACGCCGGTGAGTCCGTTCGAGGCGATGTTGGCGAGGGCTCGGCCCAGGGCTTCGCGGCGGGCGGCGGGCGTGGGTTTGGGGATGACGCGTTCGACCAAGGACGAGGCCCGGTCGATGAGTACGCCGCTCGCCGCGCCGGAACCGTCGCGCAGGATCACGCCGCCGTCGGGGTTCGGGGTATCCTTGGTGACGGAGGCGAGTTCGAGGGCACGGGAGTTGACCCACGTGGCGTGGCCGTCGACGCGTTCGAGGGCGACAGGACGCGTGGGGAGGATGGCGTCGAGGTCGGCCGCGGTCGGGAAGGCGTTCTCAGGCCAAAGTGTCTGGTTCCAGCCTCGTCCCACAATCCATTCCTGGGTCGGATTGGCGTCGGCGAAGGCCTTGATGCGGGCCAGGGCTTCCTGTTTGGTGGCAACGCCCATCAGGTCGACCGACATCAGCGAGCTTCCCAAGCCCATGATGTGCGCGTGGGCGTCGATCAGTCCGGGAAGGAGCGTGAGTCCGCCTCCATCCCGACGTGGCGCGTCCGGATATTGGGCGAGCAAAGTCGAATCGCCCTTGGCCAGGACCTTCCCATCATGCACCACAAGCACGGAGAAGGGCTCGACGCGTCCGTCGGCCAGGTCGTACCCGTTCACATTGTGGACCACCAGCGTCTCGACGGGCTGCGTCTCTGGCGACGAGCAGGCGGCGGCGAGGAGGATGAGGAGGACAGGAAGGATGCGCATCGAAACTCCGGAATGTGTAGTTTAGCACGCAAAATAACCATATTCCTCCGCACAATGGACGACCTCAGCATCGCCGAACTCTCCGTGGAGCAGATCCACGAGATCCAGGACCTCAATCAGCGCATTTTCAGTGAAACGCGGCTGGTGCAGCACATCGACCATCCGGGTCTGCTTGTGATCGGCGCGTACATGGGCGGCGAGCTGATCGGCTTCAAAGTGGGCTATCCGAAAGACCGCACCGTGTTTTACTCGGCCAAGGGCGCGGTGGACCCGAACTGGCGTCGCAAAGGCGTGGCGCGACGGTTGCTGCATTTCATGATGAGCCGGGTGTATCTGTCCGGGTTCGACACCCTCCAGTACCACACCTTTCCGAACCGCGATCCGGGCATGTTGGTGCTCGGGCTTCAGGAAGGCTTCAAAGTGATCGATGCGCGCTATAACGCGGAGTTCAAAGATTGGCAGGTGGAGTTGAGCATCGGGTTGAAGGATGTGCTGTAGGTCTTCAGACCCACCCCACTTCCAAGATCATCTGCCCGCCCTCCGGCAATTCCGGATCGGAGCCCAGCTTCAGCTCCCCTCCCACTCTCGTCACGTGATAATACAGCTCGACCGCGTGCCAGGGCAGCTGGATGAACTCCTTCACGTCGGCCAGCTCTCCGACCTCGATCTCCAAGCCCGTCTCTTCACGGAACTCGCGCTTCAGCGCCTCTTCGAGCGTCTCCCCTAAGTCCACGCCACCTCCCGGCGGTGCCCAAAAGGGCTCGGACGTGGTGCCGGGATCAATCCGCACCATCAGCGTCTTTCCGTCCTCGACCAGCAGTCCGAGCACCCTCACCCTCACGCGACCCGTGAAGGGATTCGCGCTCATGCGGTTTCCGCGCGCTCGAGGGCCGCTTTCACAAAGCCGACAAACAGCGGATGGGGTTTTGTGACGGTGCTTTTCAGTTCAGGATGGAATTGAACCCCGACGAACCATGGATGCTCCGGAATTTCGACGATCTCGACCAAGCCGCGATCCGGATTCACTCCCGATATCTTGAGTCCTTTGCCGGTGAGCTGCGCTTTGTACCCGTTGTTGAATTCATAGCGATGACGATGCCTCTCGCTGATGTGCTCCGATCCGTAGGCGCGGATGGCGTTGGTGCCCGCTTCCAGATCGCAGGCGAATTTGCCCAGGCGCATGGTGCCGCCTTTGTCGGTCACCAGTTTCTGTTCGGCCATGATGTCGATCACCGGGTGGCGGGTCGTTGGTTCGAACTCGGTGCTGTTCGCATCCTTCAAGCCGCAGACATTGCGCGCGAATTCGATCACGGCGCATTGCATGCCCAGACAGATTCCGAAAAAGGGGATGCCGTTGGTGCGGGCATGATGCACGGCGGCAAGCTTGCCGGAAATGCCGCGTCCGCCGAAACCGGGCGCCACGAGCACGCCATCCACGCCTTTGAGTGTCTCAACGACATTCTCATCAGTGATGTCGTCGCTCTGCACCCATCTCAGGTTCACTTTCGCATCGTTCACCGCGCCGGCATGGATGAAGGCCTCGACGATGGACTTGTACGCGTCGTGATGTTCCACATATTTGCCGACCAGCGCGATGTTGACGGATTTCTTGGGATGCACCACGCGGTTCACGAAGGTGTTCCACGAGGTGAGATCCGGCGCGCCGGTCTGGATGTTCAGTTTTTCGATGACGCGGGTGTCGAGTCCCTCGGCTTGCATCAAGAGCGGGACTTCATAAATCGAGTCCGCATCCAGCGAAGCGATCACATCTTCGACGTCCACGTTGCAGAACTGCGCGATTTTGCGGCGGATG
Source organism: uncultured Chitinophagales bacterium (assembly GCA_964454075.1). Lineage (GTDB taxonomy): Bacteria > Bacteroidota > Rhodothermia > Balneolales > HLUCCA01 > CAMTWZ01. The sequence continues at coordinate 8,988 of CAYVRS010000008.1, read as the reverse complement.
TTCGCATCGATCGGATGTTCCGAGCGGCACACCAAAATATCTGGCTGAAGACCGATTTCGAGCAAGGTCTTGACCGAGTGCTGCGTGGGCTTGGTCTTGAGCTCGCCCGCGGCTTTGAGGAAGGGAACCAACGTGAGGTGGATGCTGAGCGTGTTTTTACGGCCCACATCGTAGCGCATCTGGCGCATGGCTTCCAAGTACGGAAGGCCTTCGATGTCGCCCGCGGTGCCGCCGATTTCCACGATCACGACGTCGTAATGGCCGCTTCGGCCCAGATCCAGCACTTTCGACTTGATCTCGTCGGTGATGTGCGGCACCACCTGCACGGTTTTCCCCAGATACGCGCCTTTGCGCTCTTTGGAGATCACATCATAATAGATGCGTCCGGTGGTGACGTTATTTTTCTGGGAGGTCGGTAGGTCCAGGAACCGCTCGTAGTGGCCCAGATCGAGATCGGTTTCGGCGCCATCGTCGGTCACATACACTTCCCCGTGCTCATAGGGGTTCATGGTGCCGGGATCCACGTTGATGTAGGGATCGAGTTTCTGGATGGTGACGTTCAGGCCGCGCGCGATGAGAAGACGACCCAAGGAGGCGCAAATGATCCCCTTGCCCAGGGAGGAGGTCACTCCTCCTGTCACAAAGACGTATTTGGTAGACATGCCGGATGGCTTAGGTGGATGGATGCATAAACTACGGATTCACCGTGTCATCCAAAAATGCCAATGCCTTGTTGATGAGGGTTCGCTGCCAAAAAATCATCCCGATGTTCACCGAAAAGACGACGAGCATGAGCACGAACACCCATCCGGGCAAGGCGCTCATGCCGCTTTGGAACGCGTAGCCGAAGGATGCCAGCGCCAGCACGTTGATGACGGCCATACCGATGTGTTTTTTCTTTTTCTTTTCGAGAAGCTCTTTTTTGACAGGAAGCGGAACCTCGGTATGGTGTTTCCCCACATGCAGGATCAGGGTCGATTCGATTTCGGGCGTCATCTGTGTACCTTTGGGTTGATTACACAGGAAAATATGGAAGAAACGCTGACGATCTACGGGCGCAAGCCGGTCGAAGAACAACTCAAACGCGAGCCTCGCCGCATCGAAACCATTTGGCTGAAAGACACTGCGCCGATGGGTCCGTTGCAGACGATCCAATCGCTGGCCTCGGAAAACCGGATTCCTGTGCGGCGCGTGCCCGGACGCAAACTCGCCGACCTGGTGGGCGCCGTGAACGACCAAGGCGTGGCGGCAACCCTCAGCGCCGTCGAATACAGCGAATATGAGGATTGGATCGAGACGGTGGATATGAAAACCAACCCGATCGTGATGGTGCTTGACGAGCTCGAGGATGTGGCCAATTTCGGGGCGATTCTGCGCACCGCCGCGGCCGCGGGCGTGGCGGGAGTGATTGTCCCCAAGCATCGCCAGGCGCCCGTGAATGCGGTGGTGTACAAGACCTCGGCCGGAACCGTGGGCAAAGTGCCGATTATCCGTGTCACGAACGTGAACCTGACCTTGCGCGATCTGAAGGACGCCGGATTCTGGGTCTGCGGCCTGGACCAATCGGCACCGCAACCCGCCTGGAAACAGGACCTTGTCTCCCCTCTCGTGATCGTGGTAGGCAGCGAGGGCGACGGCATCCGTCAAAAAACCCTCGAGCTGTGCGACTTCAAAGTGAAGTTCCCGATGGGCAACGAGGTGGAAAGCCTCAACGCGTCGGTCTCGGCGGCCTTGCTGTGCTACGAAGCCCTGCGGCAGCGGGGCTGATCAGTACATCAAGTAGGGCTTGCGCTGCGCCTTGAACGCGTCCACCTCGGCCTGCCAAAGGGAGGCGGGTGAGGAAAGTCCGTCGGAGTTCAGATAGTCCATGATGCGGTCGGTACCCGCCAAGCGGTAAAGGAAATTGTTCGTCTTGGCCTCGGGTGAGGCATCCAGGAACGCCTTCATCGCCACATGGCCGAAGGCGACGGGATCGAAACCGTCCCCGGTCTTCGGATCGACCGACCATCCGCGTACGGTGCTTCCGCGATGCTTGGTGTTGCTGGCGCGACCGGGAATGTCCTGCGGCACGAACGTCACCGCGCGAAGCGAGACGCCGAATTGCTTTTGCACCGCCAAGCGCGTGGTTTTCGTGACCCGTGCCGACGGATCCCCGAATTGCAGGAAGCTGTCGTGCGTGCCTCGTCCCTCCGACATTGTGCTGCCTTCGATGAGGCAGGTGCCGAGGTAGATCCAGGCATGGTCGGCCGTCGGGAGATTCGGGGATGGCGGCACCCAAGCCAGGCCGGTGTCCGCCCAACGCATCTCCCGATTCCACCCGTCCATCTTCAGGATCCTCATCTTGGGTTTGGCCGCGCCGGCGAGCCAGTTCTCGCCCACCATCATGGCGGCGAGCTCGCCAAGGGTCATGCCATGGGCGATGGGGATGGGAAACGCGCCGACGAACGAGGTATGCTTCGGATCGAGCATCCATCCGCTGACATAATTCCCGCCAGCGGGATTGGGGCGATCCAACACCCAGACCTCGATATTGTTTTCGGCGGCGGCTTCGAGCACCAATCCGAGCGTGGAAATGTAGGTGTAGAACCGAGCGCCGACATCCTGCATGTCGAAGATGATCAAATCGATGCCCTCGAGCATGGCGGGCGAGGGCTTGCGCGTAGCGCCGTAGAGGGAAAAGACCGGTAGTCGGGTGGAGGCGTCGACGCCATCCGCGATTTTCTCCCCCGCGCCGTAATCGCCTCGGAAGCCATGCTCAGGGGCGAAAAGGGCCTTGATGGAGACGCCGAGCGTGCGCAAGGTGTCGAGCATGTGGGTGCCGTCGACCCGCGCGGTGGGGTTCATCACCAGGCCGATGTGTCGGCCTTGGAGCTCCGGAAGATGGCGCTGGATGAGGAAGTCGGCCCCGACCTGAACCCGACGGGCGGGTTCAGCGGGACGGACAACGGCTTCTGTGGATGAGCAGGCCGCGGCGAAGGCGACCAAAAAGGCAAACGTGAGGTGTTTCATGAATGGCGGATCGGATGATCACGCCAAATTAGCCACAACGTCGGATGCCGCAAAGAAATACGCGCCTTCGATGGCCGCGTTCTCGTCGGAGTCGCTGCCATGGATGATGTTCTCGCCCACGCTGTCCGCATACAGACGACGGATGGTGCCCTCTTCGGCGTTGGCCGGATTGGTGGCTCCGATCAGTTTGCGGAATTCGGCGACGGCGTTCTCTTTCTCGAGGATCATCGGCACACAGGCGCCGGAGCTCATGAACTCGCACAGTTCGCCATAGAACGGACGCTCTTTGTGGACAGCGTAGAATCCGCCGGCGGTATCCATGGTGAGGCGGG
>CAYVRS010000008.1:0-5637 GCA_964454075.1 uncultured Chitinophagales bacterium | reverse complement strand
TCTGTTTCATGATGACGATTTTGAAACCGGCGTCTTGGATCTGCTTGATGACAGCACCTTGGAGGTTTTTACGGACACAATCGGGCTTGAGAATCGCGAGGGTACGGTTGGACATCGAAGAAATGTTGAATGTTTAATGTTGATAGTTTAAGGGATGTAAAATACCGCTTTTATCCGGCAATTATGGTGCGGTTTTGATAAGTTTGCGACGAACCAACTCTGAGATCGTCATCCCTATGTCCCGCTACTCACCACTCTTTTTCGTCCTGTTGGCCGCGTGCCAACCCACCATCACCCCGGAATCCGTACAACTCGACATCACGGTCGAATCGCTCAAGCAGCACGTCTTGGTTCTCGCCGACGATTCGATGCAAGGCCGCGCGCCCGCTTCGCCCGGTGAAGAGAAAACCGTGGCCTATCTCGTGTCCCAATTCGAAGCGATGGGACTCAAACCCGGAAACAACGGCTCCTACATCCAGGAAGTGCCCGTGCTGGCACAAACCACCCGCCGTGACGCTCAGATGATGTTCCGTCAAGGCGGACGCACCGTGCAGAGCCTCACCTTCGGTCCGGATTTCGTGGTTTCCCCGTACGCCGCCTTCTCGGAGATCGACATCAAGGATGCCGAACTTGTCTTCGTGGGCTACGGCATCCAAGCTCCCGAGGAGGGATGGGACGATTACAAAGGCTTGGATGTGAAAGGAAAGATCCTGGTGTTCAAGAACAGCGATCCGTCCGGCTTCCCCGACAAGTTCGCCGGAAACGCCCGCCTTTACTATGGCCGATGGAGCTACAAATTCGAAAAAGCGCAGGAGCTCGGCGCCTTGGGCGCGCTGATCGTGCACACCACGCCGACCGCCGGATATCCATGGGCCGTGGTTCAGAACAGCTTCGGCCGGGAGCGTTTCGGCCTGATTGAGGAGAACACGGGCAGCCCGACCCAGATGCAGGGATGGATTTCGTCGCAGGCCTCCGTCGATCTGTTCGACCGTGCCGGACTCGACCTCCAGAAACTCATGGACAGCGCCGAGTCGGCCGACTTCAAGCCCGTCTCGCTGGGTCGCACCCGTTTATCGATCAATGCGGTGGCCGATACCCGCACCATCACGCTCAAAAATGTGATCGGCGTCCTGCCGGGATCCGACACCGCCCTGCAAGACGAATACGTGGTCTTCTCGGCCCACCACGACCATTTGGGCATCGCGCCGACTCCGGTCAACGGCGATTCGATCTACAACGGCGCCTTGGACAACGCCTCCGGCGTGAGCGCTTTCCTGAACATCGCCAAAGCCTTCAGCCAAGTGCCGAACCATCATCACCGCAGCCTGCTGTTCGTGGCCGTGGGCGGAGAGGAATCGGGGCTGCTCGGGGCCAACTACTTCGCGGCGAACCCGACCGTGGCCCCGAACAAGATGGCGGCGAACATCAACATCGACGGCGTGAACATTTTCGGTCGCACGACGGACATCGTGTCGGTCGGCTTCGGAAAAAACACCTTGGATGAGGTGATCAAGGCGGAAGCGGCCAAAGACGGACGCACCGTGAAGCCCGACGCCTTCCCTGAGCAGGGCTTCTTCTACCGAAGCGACCACTTCGCCTTCGCCAAGATCGGCGTACCAGCGCTGTACACGAACCGCGGCACCGATTTCATCGGCAAACCGGAAGATTACGCCACCACCGTGGCCGAAGATTATACTCGGAACCGGTATCACGCCGTAGGGGATGAATACACCGATGCATGGGACCTCATCGGCGCCGTCGAGGACGTGCGTCTCCTGTTCCGCGTGGCCTTGAGCGTGGCGAACAACCCGGTGATGCCGACCTGGTACCCTGGCAACGAGTTCGAAGCCGCGCGCTTGAAATCCCTCGAATAATTCCAAATCATCGTTACCATGAAAACCCTTCGCCTGATTCTGCTCCTTCTCGCGGCGCCGTCGCTGCTGATCGCCCAACTGTCGCCCGAGGCCATGATCGGCTTGAGCCGTGTGGGTGCGCCGGCGGTGTCGCCTGACGGCGGCACCGTGCTGTTCACCGTCACGGACGTCTCCATCGCGGAAAACCGCGGCAACACCCAGATCTGGGCCAAACCCAGCGCGGGTGGGGAGGCGGTACGGCTGACCAGCGGCGCCTCGGCATCGTCGCCTCAATGGCGGCCGGACGGTGCGAAGATCGGATTCATGCGCGGCGGGCAGCTTTGGGAGATGGATCCCAACGGTGCGAACGCCACCGCAGTGACGCAGATCGACGGGGGCATCGCCAATGTGCTGTACTCGCCAAAAGGCACCCACATTCTGTTCACGCAGCCGGTGCCTGTGGCCGACGCCCGGGGGAAGGCGAAGCATGGGGACATGCCGAACGCCGATGTGCGTCTGATCGACGGACTGATGTACCGCCATTGGGACACCTGGACCGACGGCACCGTTTCGCACGTGTTCGTGGCCGAGCGGACCGCCTCCGGCTTCGGCACACCGGTCGACATCATGGCCGGCGAACCGTTCGACGCCCCGCTCAAGCCCTTCGGCGGAGCCGAACACCTGGCTTGGAGTCCGGACGGCACCAAGATCGCCTACACTTCCAAGAAACTGACCGGCACGGATGCGGCCTACTCCACCAATTCCGACATCTACCTGTACGACTTGGCCACCAAGTCCACGAAGAACCTGAGTGAATCGAACAAAGGCTACGACACCACGCCGGTGTTCAGTCCTGACGGCACCTCGATCGTCTGGAGCTCCATGGAAACCCCGATGTACGAAGCCGACCGCCATCGCCTCATGCAACTGACCTTCGCCACAGGCGCCATCCGTGAACTGAGCCAAGGGTTTGATGCCAACGTCGACAATTTCGTGTTCAGCAAAGATGGCGGCACGATCTACTTCACCAGTGGCACGGAAGCGACGGTGCAGCTGTTCGCCATGAACCTCCGCGCGCGGTCGGCCACACCACCCATCCGCCAGATCACCCGCGGCGTGCACGATTTCACCAGCGTGGCCGTGGCCCGTAGCGGACGAAACGACATCCTCATCGGCGGTCGCCAATCCATGCAAGAACCCACCGAGCTGTTCAGCGTGAATCCGCAGAGCGGCGCCATGTCCGCCTTCACCGCGATGAATGCCGAAAAACTCAAGGATGTGAAACGTGCGGACGTCCGTGAGCGCTGGGTACCCACCACCGACGGCAAGCGTATGAAAGTCTGGGTGATCTATCCGCCCGATTTCGACTCGACGAAGACCTATCCAACACTTCTGTATGCGCAGGGCGGACCGCAAGGCACCGTGTCGCAGTTCTTCAGCTACCGTTGGAACTTCCAAGTGATGGCCAGCCAAGGCTACATCGTGGTGGCACCGAACCGCCGCGGATTGCCGAGCTTCGGGCAGGAATGGAACCTGGCGATTTCGGGCGACTGGGGCGGACAAGCCATGAAAGACATGCTCTCCGCCATCGATGACGTTTCGAAAGAGCCGTACGTGGACAATGCGCGTCGTGGCGCGGTCGGTGCCAGCTTCGGTGGCTATACCGTCTTCTGGTTGGCGGGCAACCACGAAGGCCGCTTCAAGACCTTCATCAGCCATGCGGGCGTCTTCAATCTGGAGAGCATGTATGGCAGCACGGAAGAGATGTTCTTCGCGCATTTCGACATGGGCGGCGCCTACTGGGAAACCCCGGTTCCGGAAAGCTACCTCACCGATTCGCCGCATTCCTATGTGGCCAAATGGAACACACCGATCCTGATGATTCACGGCGAAAAAGACTACAGAGTGCCGGTGAGCCAAAGCATGGAAGCGTTCACCGCGGCGCAACGGCTCGGCGTGCCGAGCCGGATGGTCGTCTTCCCGGGCGAGAACCATTGGATCTTGAGTCCGCAGAACGGCGTGGTCTGGCATCGCGAGTTCTACGGCTGGCTGGATCAGTGGCTGAAGTAGGTGGGAAAAGTGTCCGCAAGTTGACATCAACTCCTATCAAATAGACTCCGCTCGTCAGATTCCCTTCGGAGTGCCTAGATTAGAAAAGCGTCGAATCCAATCAGGAATCGACGCTTTTTTATTTTACCGGGCTCCGACCTACCATCACGCCCATCGATAGGATCGAAGTAAAACTTGCGGACAGTGTAAATAAACTCCTATCAAATTGCATCTTCCAACCATTCTTACCACCTTGCCCAGAAACCAATCGTCATCTCTGTCTATGCGCACGTTTGTCTTCGCCATGTTCTGCATCGTCACCCTCGCCACTCCCATCCACGCCCAGGATTGGACCGTAGACGACATCGTCTCCCAAGAAATGGCCTCGGTCTTCGTCTTCTCTCCTGACGGACAAACCGTCGCCTGGGTGAAACGCCGTCCATCCATCGAGCACGACCGTTTCGTCGGCGACCTATGGCTCTCGCAACGCGGTCGCGAACCCTTCGCGCTGACTCCCGGGGAAGATTCCGAATCCGACCCCTTCTTCTCTCCGGACGGCCGCACGCTTTATTTCTCCTCCACCCGCGGAGACGGCCAAACGCTGTGGTCCTTGAACCTCTCAGGAGGAGAGGCTGTCGCCGTGCATTCGTTCGACACCGGATTCAGCGATCCCAAGTGGATCGTCGGCACGTCCATCGCCTATCTGGCGGATGAGGGCGACATCCGGTATACCCAGGCTTTCGCGGAACGCAACGACAAGACGATGGTGATCGAAGACACGACGACGTTCACTCCGAACCGGGTCTTCCGCTTCGACATGGCCACCAAGCAGATCCGCCGATTGACCACCAATGCCACCCCGATCGAATCGTTCGGCATCTCGAAAGACGGCCGTTGGCTCGTCACCACGCATGTCAACTCCGTCCATTACGGGGTCGACGCTCAACCGGCGATGTCCGCTTTTTTGTGGGACCTTCGGGATGGATCCTCGAAAGCCATCCTCGCCTCCCATCAGGAACCGCGCGACATCCAGTTCGCGCCTGACAACTCCGGATTCTATTTCATATCCGTCCGTTCGATCGACCCCGAGTGGGGCGGTTACGGGGTGGATGACCTCCATTTCTATGACCTCACCACCGGCGCCATCTCCCTCGTGAACAAAGCGCATGACTGGGGACTCGCCCTTGGATACCACGTCCTTCCGAATGGAGTGCTCGCCTCGTTGGCGAACGGCCCGACCCTGAAAACAGGACTTTTCACTCGGGAGGGAACCCTTTGGAAGCTTATCGACGTCTCCATCGGACAAGATTCGAACCATGGCCGCGTGGTGGCGGTGAGTCCGGACTCGAAATCCGCCGTGGTTGCGGTCAGCCGTTCCTCCCATCTGCCGCGATACCACCAGTCGACCTTGCAACGGAACCGGACGGGCGCCTGGCTCACGTTGGGTGAGGAGGTCGCCAAGATCAACACGCATCTCGCCGGAAAATCGATGCCCAAAACCGAGGTGATCTGGTGGACCGGCGCCCTTGGAGACAAGGTGTCCGGCATCCTCTACTATCCCGACGACTACGAGGCGGGAAGACGGTATCCGCTGATGTTGGCGATCCATGGCGGTCCGTCCGAAGCCGACATCGACGAGTGGTACCAGAACTGGGGCTATTACCCGAAACTGCTCACGCAGAGGAGCGGGTATATCTTCAGCAAAATCCTCTATTGCTTCAATTGGCAACCCAGC
>CAYVRS010000007.1:18250-33248 GCA_964454075.1 uncultured Chitinophagales bacterium | reverse complement strand
TCTTCTTCGGAAGCGAAGACCGTCCGTTGAACATGATCTTGGACGACGGCGGCGACCTCACCAACGTCATTCTCGACAAATACCCTGAATTGGCCCACCATGTGTCGGGTGTGTCGGAAGAGACCACCACCGGTGTGCATCGCCTCTATGAGCGCGTGAAAGCCGGAACCCTGCCTTTCCCGGCCATCAATGTGAACGACAGCGTCACCAAATCGAAATTCGACAACAAATACGGCTGCCGCGAGAGCGCGGTGGATGCGATCCGTCGCGCCACCGACGTGATGATCGCAGGCAAAGTGGTCGTCGTCGCCGGTTTCGGTGATGTCGGCAAAGGAACCGCCGAGAGCTTCCGCGGCGCCGGCGCGCGTGTGATTGTCACTGAAATCGACCCGATCTGCGCGCTTCAAGCCGCGATGGAAGGCTACGAAGTGACCACCATGGCTAAAGCCGTTCCCCAAGGCGACATCATCGTGAGCGCCACCGGCAATACCAACATCATCACGGCCGCCCACTTCAGGATGATGAAAGACAAGACCATCGTCGCGAACATCGGTCACTTCGACAACGAGATCGACGTGGCTTGGCTCAAGGCCAACTACGGCTCCACGCATGTGAACATCAAGCCCCAAGTCGACAAATACACCGTCGACGGCACGGATGTGATCCTTCTGGCCGAAGGCCGCCTGGTGAACTTGGGATGTGCTACGGGTCACCCAAGTTTCGTGATGTCGAACAGCTTCACCAACCAGACCTTGGCCCAGATCGAACTGTGGACCAAAGGCGACCAGTACGAGAACAACGTGTACGTGCTTCCGAAACACCTCGATGAGATGGTGGCGCGTCTGCACCTGGAAAAAATCGGCGTCGAGCTCGACGTGCTGACCCCGGAGCAAGCCGCCTACATCGGCGTTCCGGTCGAAGGTCCGTTCAAGCCGGAGTATTACCGGTACTAAGACGGTTTTCAGTTGACTGTAAAAAGGCTCGGAGACATCCGGGCCTTTTTTGTTTGGCTGACCTTCCTCATCTTTCCTTGTCTCTTGTCTCTAACACCTTGTCCCTCTTATGCTTCTCCTCTTCCTACTTCTATTCCAATTCCCTCCCTCTGGCACTTGGCCCGAGCGACTGGACCCGGCCTATGACTCCATCGCCGCGTTCGCGATCGCGAATGAGTCGACCACAGACAAAAACTTGGAGATCGCTCACTATCAAAGCTTCGGCCGCGAGCCGTTCGGCGACGGCGTGGGTCCGTTCAAGGAACGGGGCCCGGCCACCGGACTCATCATCAAGAACGGTGTGATCGTCGCCAAATGGGGAGAACCCGATCGCGTGGACATGACCTTCAGCGTCACCAAGAGCTTCCTGTCGGCTACCGTTGGGCTGGCCGTCGATCGCGGACTCATCCCCGACATCCATCAGCCCGCTTATCTGCTGATGGCACCGATTGCGGTGGTGGATGCGAACCCGAAACCGCGCGCCGATGTCGTGGGTTCGCCCTTGCTTCTGGATCTGTTTCCGACCCCGCATCACAAGACCATCACGTGGGATCATCTGCTTCGCCAAACCAGCGATTGGCAGGGCACCTTGTGGGAGAAGCCGGATTGGGCGGACCGTCCGGCGAGGGACATCCGCACCGACATGACCCGCGAGCGGCATCCATCCGGAACCGTCTACGAATACAACGATGTTCGTGTGAACGTGCTCGCTTTGGCCGCGCTCAACGTGTGGCGCCAACCGCTTCCGGAGGTACTGAAAACCCATTTGATGGATCCCATCGGCGCATCACCGACCTGGCGCTGGCTGGGGTATGACAACTCCTGGGTGGTGATGGACGGGCGCAAGGTTCAAGCCGTGGGTGGCGGCGGGCATTGGGGAGGCGGGATGTTCATCAACGCCTTCGACATGGCCCGATTCGGCGTCTTGATGCAAAACAAAGGAGTGTGGAACGGAAAGCGGATTCTCTCGGAACGGTGGATCGAGCTGTCCGAAACGCCGGGTCCGGCCAACAAAGAGCTCGGGTTCATGAACTGGTACATCCGCCCCGACGGTTCCATCACCCACCTGGGCAATGGAACCAACGTCATCTATGTGAACCGGAGGAGCGGCATCGTGATGGTGACCCGTTGGATCGCGAACGACCAGCTCGACGAGCTGATCACCCGGGTGGAGGCGGTCCGCTAAAGCGGATCGACCATCCGCTTCACGTCGGCGATGAGCGCGTCGAGTTCGGCGATCTGGCGCTTGCGCTTTATCGCGCTCACAACAGACACAAGCACGAGGTAGGCGCCGGTAAGTCCGTGTGCAGCCAGATTCACGCCCAACAGCACCGCCATCAGGATGAGGCTGACTCCGACGTTGGTGAAAACGGCTTTTCGTTGCTGATTGGCCACGGATTGGACAAGTTTCGCAGGCACATCGGGCGTTATAATGACCCGCGCGGCGCAGAATTTCATCAAATACGACGAATCGGACCTGGCCATGCTTGCGACGAAGCGGGGTGATCAGAAAGGGTATATGGCGTCTGCCAGGCGGCAGATCGAGATCCAGGAAGAGCTTCTCCGCAAAGACCGCGATATCCTTCCGACCTCGGAGGACCATGCCTGGGACTCCGAACCGATGGTTCGCAACGCGAATCGCTAAATTGCATCTTGTCAAAAGACAGGAATGCCCGTATCTTAAGCGTCTATCGAAAAATGCGCCCGTAGCTCAATTGGATAGAGCATCTGACTACGGATCAGAAGGTTTGGGGTTCAAATCCCTACGGGCGTACAGAAAACAAAAAAGGCCCCGGATTCACATCCGGGGCCTTTTTCTTTTCGGTCTGGTCGCTTATTTGACCAGCAACATCTTGCCCGTGAGCGAGCGTGTGCCCGACTGCAGGCGGTACAGGTACATGCCGGTCGGCAGTCCCGAAGCGTCGAACGACACTTGGTACGATCCGGCGGCTTGGTTCTGATCCACGAGAACCGCGACTTCACGACCCAGCATGTCGAACACGGTGAGGCGGGTCATTCCCGACTCCATCAGCGTGTAGCCGATCATCGTGCTTGGGTTGAACGGATTCGGGTAGTTCTGGCTGAGGCTGAAGCCTACAGGCGAATCCAAGTCCGTACGGTCGACGCTGGTCGACGTGGTGTTCGTGATGTCGTCCAGGTAGAAGGTGAAGTTGTTCGAACCATCACCAACGGTTCCGAGATCGAAGATCAGAACCACTTTCTGGTAGACGTGCGCCGGGTTGGCGTGCGACATGTCGAAGGAGACTTCGGTCCAGGCATTGGCCACACCGATGCTGCGCTCCAACTCGACGTTGACGGCGCCATCGGTATCCCCTTCCAGCTTGAAGAGCAATTTGGCGTCGGCACGTGGGGACCAGACTTTCACTTTGAAGGTCTTGTTCGTCATGTCGATCGGCTCACTCATGCGGAACCATGCACCTCCCCAAGGAGCGCCGGTGTTCTTGACCATGCGGGCAACGAAGTTCGACGGGTTGATGCCCGATTTGTCCGGGTTTTCAACACGGCTCAGTGCGCCGCCATCAAATCCGGTGAACATGTTCGCCCATGGGATCTCGGCTTCTTCGAAGCTGACCGGGAAGGCCAACGGAGGAGGTGGAGGCGTTTCAGCCGTCACTTGACGGATGTTGTCCACATAGAAGGTGAAGTTGCTGCTGCCGTCACCCGAAGTACCCAGATCGAAGATCAACACGATCTTGCGGTAGCTGTTCGTCGTGCTTGAACCCGAGAAATCGAAGGTGAGCTCGGTCCAGGCATTGGCCACCTCGATGGTCTGCTCACGCTCGGCGTTGATTGCGCCGTTGCTCTCGTTTTCGAGTTTGAACAGCATCTTGGCACCCACACGTGGCGACCAGACCAGGACTTTGAAGATGGACTTGCCACCCGACAGATCGAAGTTGGCCGACATCGGGAAGAACGAACCACCCCAAGGAGCGCCCGTGTTCTTGACCATTTTCAGCACGTTGTCGCTGGTGTTCAAGCCCGACTTGTCCGGGTTGGCTTCACGGGTCAGCACACCACCATCAAAGTTGGTGACCAAAGCCGCCCAATCGATACCAGCCTCTTCCGCCGTCACAGGGAAGGCGAGCACTCCGGAAGGAGGTGGAGGCGGGGTTTGGGACGTCATTTGACGGATGTTGTCCAAATAGAAGGTGAAGTTGCTGCTGCCGTCACCCACAGTACCCAGGTCGAAGATCAAAACGACCTTGCGATAGCTATCGGTCGTGCTTGCACCCGTGAAATCGAAGGTGAGCTCGGTCCAGGCATTGGCCACCTCGATGGTCTGCTCACGCTCGGCGTTGATTGCGCCGTTGCTCTCGTTTTCGAGTTTGAACAGCATCTTGGCACCCACACGTGGCGACCAGACCAGGACTTTGAAGATGGACTTGCCACCCGACAGATCGAAGTTGGCCGACATCGGGAAGAACGAACCACCCCAAGGAGCGCCCGTGTTCTTGACCATTTTCAGCACGTTGTCGCTGGTGTTCAAGCCCGACTTGTCCGGGTTGGCTTCACGGGTCAGCACACCACCATCAAAGTTGGTGACCAAAGCCGCCCAATCGATACCAGCCTCTTCCGCCGTCACAGGGAAGGCCAATGTGGGTACCGGAGGAGGCGCTTGGGTGCCGTGTGTGATGTTGTCGATGTAGAAAGTGAAGTTCGTCGATCCGTCACCGGAGGTACCCAGATCGAAGATCAGAACCACGCGGTCGTATGGAATGGTCGTGCTGATGCCAGTGAAATCGAAGGAGACTTCCGTCCATGCGTTGGCCGTACCGATGACTACTTCACGCTCGGCATTCTCCGCCGGATTGGATGAATTCTCCAACTTAAAGAGCACTTTCGCATCTGAACGAGGCGACCAAACCTGGGCCTTGATCTCTTTCTCGGTCGAGAAGTCGATGGCGGAGCCAAGATTGAAGAAGGCTCCCGCCCATGGTGCACCGATGCCCTTGACCATGCGAAGCACATTGTCGGAGGTGTTGATACCGGATTTGTCCGGATTCTGGATGCGAGTCAAAGCACCACCGTCAAAGTCGGTGATGATGGCGTCCCAAGGGATCTCGGCCAGTTCCATCGTGATCGGGAAGGTCACAGGAGGAGGAGGAGGAGGAGGAGCCGCAGCTGTCTGGAGGATGTCATCCACGTAAAACGTGAAGTTCGGTCCACCGTCACCAATTGCTCCTAAGTCGAAAATCAGAACGATCTTCTTGTAGCTTGCGGCGCGGTTCGCAGCCGACAGGTCGTAGGTCAGTTCCGTCCACTCGTTGCCGACCGTGATCTCCCGCGACTGCTCGAAATTGATACCGCCATTGGTTTCGTTCTCGATCTTGAAGAGAAGTTTGGCTCCGGCACGAGGCGACCAGACTTTCACTTTGAATTCGGTCGATACGTTCAAGTCGATGTTTCCGGCCATCGGGAACCATGCACCCGCCCAAGGTTGACCTGCGCCTTTGATCATCTGAAGAACGAAGTTGCTGGTGTTGATGCCCGTTTTGGATGGGTTCTCAACACGGGCAAGCGCTCCGCCGTCGAAACCGGTGATGATGGCCGCCCAGTCGATGCCTGCGTCTTCCACATTCACAGGGAAGGTCGGTCCTGAAGGAGCCGCCGCACCTGCGCCGAAGGCGAGGTCATCCCAATAATAAGTTTTCTCCCCGGCAACGGCTCCCGTCACTCCGAAATTGAAGAAGATGGACGCGAGGTTGTAGCTGTTGGCGATGTTCAACGGAGCCGTGCCAGTGGCATGGTTCGCGAAATCAAACACGAGGGTCTGCCATCCGCCAGCGACGGTGGTCGTGGCTTCAGTCTCGACACTCACGGTTGGCACACCGGCCTGTTCCACTTTCAGTCGGACTTTGATGCCCGCGTCTGGCGACCAGACCCGAGCCGACATTTTCGTCGCCGTCAGGGTGAAAGGAATCTTGGTGCCGAAGCCGATGAAGCCACCCACGGTGGTTCCGGCCCACAATTCGGCGCCAGCCGACTTTACAGAGCGAACCACCTTGTTTTCGGCGTTCGTCGGATCTGCGACGATGCTGGATGCGTTACCACCGAAATCGGTCAACCCGTAATTCGTGGTCGCGACATCGAACGTCACGGGCAGCGAAAGCTGCGCATTGGCCATCTGCGCAATCAGCAGGAAGGCGGTTAGTAATAGTGTTCTCATTCTATGGATGTGGTTTTGATGAAATACATGCCGTGGCGACGCAGGAAGCGCTACCATGGGATACGATAGAGGATTCCTCAGAATGATGCAAATTTTTCTGCAATTTGTGCAAATATTTTGCACTATCCGAACCTTAGCGCCTCCATCTCCTCCAAAACCTTGCTTTTCGACGTACCGTCGATCCCCAATTCCGCCAACACATCCGGATGTTCACACAAATCCGAGCACAAGACCATGTGTTTCGACAAGAGCATCTCTTTCTGTTTATTGGACAGCGAATGCAGCACAGTGACAGGGAGCAGACCCGTGCTCCGGATCATGTCCAGCAACCCTCGACCTTGCGGATAATCCCATGCCAGCAAGTTCAGACCCTCGCATTCCCCATAGCGCTCGGCGTCTTCCGTGAATTTGGAATTGGTGACGATCCAACCCTGATATCCCGCCACTGTCTCGGTCGGATGATCTTTGCCATATCTCGCGATCAGGTCACGCACGCGGCTGTGCACGTAGAGCGGCACTTTGACATCGACCTTGGAGCCGGGCATGTTCCTGAATTTGCACTCCATGAAGCGGATCACCCCGTTCTTTTTCGCGAACACATCGACCTCATGCGTCACGCACATTCCGGGGAGGATGACCCCAACTTGGCAGGTCCAGCCCATGGCCCGGAACAAGGCGCCGACGAACTGCTCGAACGGATATCCGCTCGGACCCAGCGCCATCACCGCCGATTTGAGTTTGTACTGCGAGGCGGCCACCGCGTTCGTGCGCTTAAGAAACTGAAATGCGCGTCGATAGATCTTGTGCGTGCTCATGCCATCGAGCAGGGTCGATTCCACGTCGGCTACCACCCGCTCGATGGCGTCGTCGCTTGCGCCGGACCGCCGCAGGCTTTGAATCAGCTTGTCGCGGTCGTAGTGGGTCCGTTCGCCGGAGGCTTTGGTAATCTCAAACGAGGGGTGGTCATTGCTGCGCATAGAACCGTCTCAACCGTTCGCTCAGATTCGCCAGGATCGGCTGTGTGAATTCTTCGAAAATGAATTCCGGCGGAGGCGGCGACGCTTCGCGGACCTGGGTCAGCCGCTTCTGATCCGCCGTCAAGGCGCGCTCATCACCATTGAACGTGGCCCACCGATGAACCCAGGCATACTCGCCGTCGAACCGTTCCTGCATCACGATGCGCCCGCTCGACGGATCCGTGATGTTAAGCAGCAGCTGTCCGCCGCCGAGCACCGTCTTGCTGATCTGCGTGTATTTCGCGGTCACCAGCCCGTAGACCGGAACCGAAAGCCCTTCGATGCGGACATCCCCGATCTTCACGCTGTCTTTGCTGGTCACGGTTTCGGTACTCCGGTCAAACACCACATTGCCCACGCTGAATGCTTCAAAGACAAGTGAAATCTCATGATCGACATAGGGAGGCGGCTGGGTGTCGGCTTCCTTCTGCGAATAGAAACGGACCATGGAGCGGCGCGTACTGTAGGAGACGCGCTCACGAAGCTTTTGTTCGAACGCATTCTGGATGGGTTCGAAGGCACGCTGCTGCTCCGGCATGTCCAAAATCACCACATGGAGCGTGGCCCGTTCCACGGCTTGGTCCATCAGTTCTCGCGCGTCTTTGAAATCCGGCTGATATTGCTCAACGAGCATGAAATGTTCCAGAGCGGTTTTCGCGCTCTCTCGGGACGAGCCCCGCAATTCGGACACTCCCATGCGATATCTCACCTCGGCCGCGTTCCCACGGGCATCATTCCATTCATCGATGTAAAGACGGCGTTCCGGCAGCAGGTCATCGCAGACCGGGCACCGGGCCATGCGCTCCTGAAGCGCGTTCAGCCGGCCGTAGGCGCGAACGATCGGCTCCCAACGGAGCGGATCCTCAAGGCGTTCGTAAGCCTCGACAGTCTGGAGATTCACTTCCACGGCTTTCGGATACGCGTTCACAAGGACCTTGCGCGCATTGCGGTTGTCGGGATCCTGCTTGAGCTTGGCGACACTCAGTCGCACCGCCTGCTCGTAATCGCCGTTGTCGTAGGCCTTTTTGGCCGAGTTGCAGGACAGGACCGCCATGGAGGCGAGTCCGACAAGGAGAAGTCGTAGGGATTGCATGCTGAAATATAGACTGAATTGATTCAGATACCGAAAATGCCTAATTTTAAAGAATGTATACCTTCATCATCATTCTGATCACGTTCATCGCCTTGCTGCTGACCCTCGCGGTCCTGCTCCAGAGCGGTCAAGGTCAAGGCTTGTCGGGCGGCATCGCCGGCAACATGGCTGCCAATTCCGTACTCGGCGCACGCCGCACATCCGATTTCCTCTCGAAATCGACCACCTATCTCGGAACCGCATTCCTGGTGCTCTGCCTGGCGTCCAACTTCTTCATCGAGCGTCAAAGCACGGGTGGAAGCATTATCACCGGTTCCGCGGTCGACGCACCGGCTCCGATCAGCACGCCCTCAGCGATTCCTGCCGATACCAGCGGGAACTAAGAGCACCGCGGCCCCCGCGAGCAGACATGCGCCGCGGGTGAGCCATCCGGCTCCGTCTCCCAGCCACACCAACATCGCAAGAACGGCGACCTGCAGCATGGCAGGCTTCAAGGCGTACGCCACCGGGTACGCCTTTTTCGTGTCGTTGAGCAGATACAGGCTCATCACCGCGTAGCTCGCGGTGGTCGCCATCGCGGCCCCCACCATCCCGAACAGAGGAACCAACAACAGATTCGCTCCGATGGTGACCATCGCTCCAGCCCAGGTGATGACCGGCAGACGCTTGGTCCGGTTTTTCAGGAACACCCCCACCGAAAAGACGACGAACCAACCTTGCAGCCAATAGGCGGCCAAGATCCATGGTACGATGGGCAAGGCCGACCAATACCGGGCATCGATCAGCGTGGCCGAGGTGAAGGGGATGCGGATGGCCGCGATCTCCGGCGCGAACAAGGCCACGGAGATGAAGACCATCCCGGCGCCGATGTTGAACGCGCGGAACACCCGTCCGAACAGATCCGGCGCATCGGCCGATGTGGCGTGTTTCATGAAGAACGGCTGCCAGGCCATGCGGAACATCTGAACGAGAAGCAGCATGAAGACCCCGAGCTTGTACACGGCATTGTAATAGCCGGTGACGTCAGCGGCGGTCACGCCTTCTCCGTACAGCCGAAGGATGTCTGCCGGATCCATCCGACTGAGCCAGAACCGGTCGAGCACCTCGTTGATGGCGAATCCGATGCCGTTCGGCACATAGGGCAATCCGAACCACAAGGCTTCTTTGGCGATGCCAGCGGACCAAGCTCCCTTGAGCATCGGCCAGGTCACGATCCAGACGATGAGCCCGGTCACAGTCGAGGCCACCGCATTGCTCAACATGACGGCCTCGATACCCATCCCCATGCCGAGGATCAGCGCCAGGTTCATGCCGATCGTGAGCGCCACATTCAGGGTTTTGAGTCCGGCGAAGGTCCACGGGCGCTCCGACAGACGCAGTTCCGCAAAGGGTACCACGCAAACCGAATCCCAGAAGAGAATGGCGAAGAGGTAGGCATAGATCTGGTCCCCGGATGTCCCTTCCAGCCCCATCACCTCGTACGCGAACGGCGCGGCGATCCACATCACCGCCAAAAACACGGCCGAAGCACCCAGCAAGAGCATCTGAAGGGTCTTGAAGACATCCTTCGCGCGATCCCGTTCAGACGCATACCGGATGTACGCCGATTCCAATCCCATCGTGAAGATCACATTCAGAAAGACGATGGCACCGTAAATCAACCCCACCACGCCGTACTCGGCTGGCGAGAACACGCCGGTGTACAGAGGCACCAGCAGGTAGTTCAGAAACCGGGCGACCACGCTCGAAAGCCCGTAGACGAGGCTGTCGCTGAGCAGTTCGCGCAACCGGCTCACATCAACCGTTCCAAAGCCCGGATGCCGAGCCGGTAACTGTCGACTCCGAATCCTGAAATGAGTCCCTGGCAGGCGCCTGCCGTGAGCGAAGTGTGGCGGAAGGCTTCACGGGCGTGGATGTTCGACAGATGCACTTCAACTTTCGGCACCCGGATGGCCGAAAGCGCGTCGCGCAGCGCGACCGACGTATGCGAAAAGCCTCCCGGATTGATCAGGATCCCCTGGAGGTCCACATCACGGAACGCCTGATGCAGGCGGTCGATCAGCTCCCCTTCATGGTTGCTCTGGAAAAACGTGAGCTGATGTGTCGGGAAACCGGCCTGGAGAAGCACTTCGATGTCATTCATGGTGGTGGACCCGTAAATATCGGGCTCGCGCTCACCTAGAAGATTCAGATTGGGTCCGTTCAGCACAAGGATGTTCATAGGCTCACTTTGGAAGAAATGGCCGCGGCGATGTCTGCCATCTCTTCCGAAGAGACAGTCACAGGCACCCCGAACGCAAGTTTCGTGTGTTCCGAATACAAGGGAACCAAATGGAGGTGGGCATGCGGCACTTCAAGGCCTTGGACCAGAATGCCGGTCCTCATGCATCCCGTGGCCTCATCGATTGCCATGGCCACCCGCTTGGCAAATCGCATCATATCGGCGAGCAGGGTATCCTCAAGGTCGAACACGTAATCGATCTCGACCTTCGGCACCACCAGGCAATGACCCTTGCTGATGGGGCGGATATCCAGGAAACAGAAAAACCGCTCGTCTTCGGCGACCTTATGACAAGGGATTTCCCCGGCTATGATTCGGCTGAAGATGGTCATGACATGAATTTTGTCATTGAATATACAATACTTTCCTCCGTATATTTGGAGCCTTGGCAAGAAATTGCAGGCTGAATCGGTAGCTCAGCCGGTAGAGCATCGGCCTTTTAAGCCGTTGGTCGTGGGTTCGAGTCCCACCCGATTCACAAGCCCATTCGCATTCGCGGATGGGCTTTTTTTTTGTGTATCATGCAGGATGAGGATCCGTGAATCCATCTTTTCCCCCTTGGGAATCACCACGATCTACTTCGTGATCGGAAGCCTGTGGATCGCGTTTTCAGACAGTTGGTTGGAAGCGGCTGTGAACGACGTTCAGACGCTCACCCGCATGCAGTCCTATAAAGGACTCTCCTATATCGGCATCACCGCCTTCGGCTTGTATTATCTACTCGTGCAGCATCGGCGGACCATCCTCAACACGACCGCCACCTACACGAAAGAGCTGGAAAAGCGCGTGAGCGAGCGCACCCGCGACCTCTCGATGCTGAACAATGAGATGGAGTCGTTTTCCTATTCCGTGTCGCACGACCTTCAAGCGCCTCTCCGGGCGATCGTCGGATTTTCCGAAGAACTGGTGCAGCGCCATTCCGCGAGTCTCGACCCAACCTCCACCGATTACCTCACCCGAATCGCCAAGGCGGGAAAGCGGATGAGCCGTCTCATCGACGATCTGTTGATTCTGGCCCGTGTATCGCGCACCGAAATAAAACCGATCGACGTGGATGTGAGGGCGATGATCGATGATGTCGTACGGTTGCTATCCATTGAACCCGCTTATGCGAACATCCAGGTCGACATCCGCTTCACCCGCCTCGCAATGCGGACCGACGAGTCGCTGTTGCGCATCCTATTTCAGAACCTCATCTCCAACGCCTTCAAGTACTCGGCGCGCGGCGACGCGCCGAAGGTGGAGATCGACACGGAAGATCTTCCCGACGGGCGGCTTTTCATCGTGCGCGACAACGGCATCGGCTTCGACATGGTCTATGCCGACAAACTCTTCCTTCCCTTCCGGCGCTTGCACGAGAATCAAGGCTATGAAGGAAGCGGGATCGGATTGGCCACCGTGCAACGCGTGATGCGCCATTTGAACGGAACGGTATGGGCCGAATCCGGCATTGGGTCGGGCACTTCATTTTATGTTAAATTGAGTAGATAAATCGTCCTTCCATGCCAGACACCGACTACATCCTCCTCATCGACGACAATCCGGATGACGTGGATCTCACCATACTCGCCTTGAAGCGCAGCCACCTAGACTGCGACGTGGTGGTGGCTCGGAACGGCTTCGAAGCCATCAAGATGCTCCATGGTGACGAAACCATGGACCCCGCCCTCCGCCTGCTGCCCAAGGTGGTGCTTCTGGATATCAACATGCCCGTCTTGAACGGGTTCGATGTGCTCAAAGCCTTGCGGGCGCATCCGAGAACGCAGTCGCTTCCCGTCGTCATCCTCACCTCATCGCGCGAAGAGTCGGACATCGCCTCGGGCTATGCGAACGGTGCCAACAGCTATATTCGAAAACCCGTCGATTTCACCAATTTCACGGAAGCCGTGAAACAGCTGGGGCTGTACTGGCTGGTGCTCAACCAATCGACCGGAGCCTGATCCATGCCGCTGAATCTGCTCTTGCTGGAAGACTCCGACAACGACACGCTCCTGCTGAACCTCTTCCTCAAGCGCGAACTCGCCGACTGCGAGATGACCGTCGTGAACACGCTCGATGACTTCGAGACCTCCCTCAAGCGTGGCTTCTTCGATGCGGTGATCAGCGACTATCAGCTCGGAACGTTCACAGGGATGGATGCCTTCGAACGCCACCAGGCCTCAGGCTCCGATTTTCCGTTCATCCTCGTTTCGGATACCATGGGCGACGAACTCGCCGTGCAGGCTCTGAAATCCGGTGTGAGCGATTTCGTCTCGAAGAACAAACTCACCCGGCTTCCCGACGCCATCGAGCGGGAAGTGGCCTCGGCTCAAGTACGTCGGCAGAAAAAAGCCGCCGACCATGTGCTTCAGACCAACCAGCACAACCTTCAGGCGCTGATCGAATACACCGACGACTGCATCTGGTCTATCGACCGGAACCTGAGGATCACCATCCTGAACCATGCCTCCAAACGCTGCTTAGGTATGATGTACGGCGTGGATATTCACGCCGGCATGTATTTCCCTGACGGACTCCCCTCCTCGGCGATCGCGTCATGGGACCGGATTGTGAAATCCGCGTTTCTAGGACATAAATCGCATCATGAGCTTCCTTTCACCTTTGAAGAGGGCGGTGAACGCATCATGGATGTGTCGGTCAATCCGATCCTGGATGGGGATTCGCTGATTTCCGGGGTCAGCTTCTTCGCCAAAGACATCACGCAGCGTAAACTCTGGGAAGAACAGCTGGGAGCCAACCTCAAAGAGAAAGAGATCCTGCTCGCCGAAATCCATCACCGGGTGAAGAACAACCTGGCGATCGTGTCCAGCATCCTCATGCTCCAGCAGGACAAGATCGAAGACGAGCTCTACAAACAGGTCTATACGGAGGCGATCAACAAGATCAAATCGATCGCCCTGATCCATGAGAAGCTGTATCAGAACAAGTCTCTGGCTGAAATCGAATTCAGCGAGTACATCCGAAGCCTAGCCGATTCGGTGGCCAGCTCCATGCATTCCGGCAAGCAGGTGAGCGTGGATGTGGATGCCGAACCGATGATCCTTGACATCATCACCGCCATCCCGTGCGGACTGATCTTGTCCGAACTGCTGACCAACGCCTTCAAGCACGCCTTCACAGATCAGGAATCGGGCCGTATCCTGATCGAGTTCCGGAAAAAAGAGGGCGGGTTCACCCTCCGGGTGATCGATGACGGCAAACGGACGGATGTGATCGAGCGCGTGGAAAACAGCGCGTCGGTCGGAATGATGATCGTCCGCGGACTTTCCGAACAACTCAACGCCTCCCTCACCTTTGAAGCCGACAACGGCACGGTGGTCACCCTGGAAAAATGATCCATATGCTACGCTCCATCCTCGCCATGACCGTGTTCATCGTGGTCCTAGGCGTGTT
The DNA here is from genome assembly GCA_964454075.1 of uncultured Chitinophagales bacterium. GTDB lineage: Bacteria > Bacteroidota > Rhodothermia > Balneolales > HLUCCA01 > CAMTWZ01. Next base: position 19,285 of record CAYVRS010000007.1, on the reverse strand, counting down.
CACCCTATTGGCTATTCCGGCCTTGGTGCTGTCCTTCGGTCGGTTGCGCGATCCGCTCATCCAGTATGTGGGCGGTTTCCTGGGTTGGGTGGTGCTGGCCACGATCGGCATCCGCATGATCGTCGAAGACCATCGCAAACAACCCGACCGACCGATGGTCTATATCAGCAACCACAGCTCCACGCTCGACATGTTCGTGATCTTGGCTTTGGGGTTGAAACGGACGCGGTTCGTGGCCAAATACGAGCTTCAGTACAATCCGTTCTTTTTCGTGATCGGCCGGCTGACCGGACAGGTTTTCCTGCAGCGGCAGGATCGTGACAAGGCGGTGAAAGCGCTCGACAAGGCCTTCAACGACATCCGCGAGCAGCGACTATCCTTGTACATGGCGCCGGAGGGCACACGCAAGCATGAAGGTGTGATCGGCCCGTTCAAGAAAGGTGCGTTCCATATGGCGTTGAACACCGGCTACCCGATCTGTCCGATTTACATCGACGGCGCGTCGAAGCTGGCGCATGGCGGTTCCCTGATCAGTAAGGCTGGAACGTTGCGTGTCGTGCTGAATGAGGAAATCGACACGTCTCGGTACGGCAAGGAGGAAGTGGACGCATTGCTGAACGATACCCGACACCTGTATCTGCAATGGAGTGGATGCTGAGGGATTCGAACCCCCGACCCTCTGCTTGTAAGGCAGATGCTCTGAACCGACTGAGCTAAGCATCCAAGTCTACCGGCGGGCCACAAAGATACGGCACGCTTCCATCGATATGCAAACAAAATCATCCCACACCGGCTTAAATCCCAATCTTCTCATCGTGTTCGCGGTGACGTTGACCGGAATCATGGGTGTGTCGAGCGTGACGCCAATCCTGCCGACGGTGGCGTACGAGTTCAACCTCTCGCCGGAGCAGTCGGCCTTGCTGATCACGGTGTTCACCTTGCCGGGGGTGTTCCTGACGCCGGTGTTCGGCATCCTGGCCGATTGGTACGGCCGCCGCCGCGTGCTCGTGCCGGTGCTCACGCTCTTCGGCTTGG
>CAYVRS010000007.1:1529-18224 GCA_964454075.1 uncultured Chitinophagales bacterium | reverse complement strand
TTCTATGCGGAGGAGTTCTCCACGTTGCTTGTTCTCCGCACCTTGCAGGGTATCGGGGCGGCGTCGCTGGGCGCCATGAACGTCACCATCATCAGCGATCTGTTCCGCGGGCAGGAGCGCACCACCGCGCTAGGCTACAACTCGGCCGTGCTGAGCATCGGCGCGACGATGTACCCGGCCATCGGCGGCAGCCTGGCCTTGCTCGGATGGAGGTATCCGTTACTGCTTCCTCTGCTCGCGTTTCCGACGGCCTTTCTCGTGCTTCTCAAGCTGGAATCACCGAAAACCGCACGAAGCGACGACATGCGGGCCTATTTCAGCGCAGTGTTCCGCAGCCTGAAATCGCGCAAGATCCGGACCATGTTCCTGCTCAGCACGTCGACCTTCCTGCTGCTGTACGGTCCGCTGCTCACCTTCCTTCCTTTCCACATGGCCAACCGGTTCGCCAGCGATTCGCTCACCATCGGCATCGTGCTGGCCACCTCCGCCGTCGGCAATGTCATCTCCGGCGCATCCTTGGGCCGTCTGGTGAAGAGCTTCACCTCTGTGGAGCTTTTGCTCATCTCCTATCTGATCTATGCCTTCGCGCTGGCCCTCATCCCGGTGATGCCCGCGGCCTACTGGCTGGTGCTCCCGTCCATGCTGTTCGGCATCGGCATCGGCATCAACAACCCGAACGTGCAGACCCTCATCGCCAAATCGGTGAGACCGGAGCAACGCGCCGCGATCTTGTCGATCAACGGGATGGTGTTGCGCTTGGGGCAGACCGCCGGTCCGTTGCTCATGGCCTTCCTCTTCGCGGTGGCGGGTCCGGACGGTTCCTACTGGGTGATGAGCGCCATGGCTCTGGCGATCTTCGCGTGGCTGAGGCATTTGGTTCGCTGAAAACCCGTACCTTTGGACTTGTGATTTTCCTCTGAACACTTAACCCTTTCCGCTGTGTCCATGCTGTTTCTTTTAGCTGATCCGAACGCCCAAGGCGGCGGTTTCGAAAGCCTCTTCTTCCTCGCCGCGATTTTCGTGGTGTTCTACTTCTTCATCATCCGTCCTCAGTCGAAACGCCAGAAAGAGATCCAAGACAAAGTGAACGCCCTGAAGAAAGGCGACAAAGTGATCACCACCGGCGGCATCATCGGCACCGTGGCGTCCATCGAAGACACCGAAGTGCTGATCGAAGTCGATAAGGACGTGAAGATCCGTCTCGTGAAAACCGCCATCGGCGACGTCAATCCCGGAAAATGAGTTCCTTCACCTTCGATCGGATCGACGACGCCATCGACGACATCCGTCAAGGCAAGATCGTCATCGTCTGCGATGACGAGGATCGTGAAAACGAAGGCGATTTCCTCATGGCCGCCGACAAGGTGACGCCCGAGGCCATCAACCTCATGGCGACCTGGGGCCGAGGCTTGATCTGCGCCCCCATCACCCGGCAGCGCGCCATCGAGCTCAAGCTCGACCGCATGGTCACCGAGAACACCGAATCTCACGAGACGGCGTTCACGGTCTCTGTGGATGTGCGCGAGGGCACCACGACGGGCATTTCCGCGACCGACCGCTCGAACACCATCCGAGCGCTCATCCATCCGGACACGAAAGGCTCCGATTTCCGCCGTCCGGGACACATCTTCCCTTTGATTTCCGTGGATGGGGGCGTCTTGCGCCGCGCCGGACACACCGAAGCCGCCGTGGATCTGGCCCGTCTGGCCGGATGCTCGCCTGCCGGCGTGATCTGCGAAATCATGAACGACGACGGCTCGATGGCCCGTGTTCCCGATCTGATGGCCGTGGCGAAGAAATTCGGCATGCGGATCATCACCATCAAAGACCTGATCGCGTGGCGGATGGATCACGAATCGCTGATCCGCGAAGCGGTTACTGTCGATCTCCCCACCGAATACGGCCATTTCCATCTGACAGCGTTCGATGAAGTGCTCACCGGCGGCACACACTTGGCCTTGGTGAAGGGCGATATCGCCAGCGTCGATTCGCCGTTGGTGCGTGTGCACTCGCTGTGCGTCACCGGCGACATCTTCGGCTCGAAACGCTGTGACTGCGGTGAGCAGCTGCACACCGCGCTTCGCATGATTGAAGCCGAAGGCACAGGCGTGCTGCTCTACATGAACCAGGAAGGCCGCGGCATCGGCCTGGTGAACAAGCTCCGCGCATACAAGCTTCAGGAAGAAGGTATGGATACCGTGGAAGCGAATGTGGCGCTCGGCTTCAAGCCCGACCACCGCGACTATGGCGTGGGCGCGCAGATGTTGCGCCATCTGGGCATCACCAAAATGCGCCTGATGACCAACAATCCCACCAAGCGCGTCGGCCTTACCGGCTACGGCCTGGAGATCACCGACCGCGTCCCTCTCGAAGTGGGCCACCTGCCTGAGAACGACCGCTACATGAAGACCAAGCGCGATAAAATGGGTCATGAGCTGGGACTTCTGGGCATGTTCAAGCACTGAACGGTCCGGCGATGCGGTTCCGGATCGCCCCCACGCCCAGCGGCTTTCTCCACGAGGGAAACCGCGAGAACTTCCGAACCGTCGCCCGGCGCCGCGCCGAACTCGGCGCCTCCCTCCTGTTGCGCATCGACGACCTGGATGCGGAGCGGGTGCGTCCGGAATACGTCCGGCATATTTTCCAGGTCCTTGAGGCGGAAGGCATCCTTTGGGATGAGGGTCCGCAAGATCCTGCCGATTTCGAAGCGAATTGGAGCCAGCGCCACCGCATGGCGGATTACCATGCCCTTCTCGACCGCCTCCGCGGCGACGGCCACCTGTTTGCCTGTGTCTGCAGCCGGCGCGACTGGGCCGGATTCGACGGGGATGGATGTCCCCGAGGGTGTGCGCACCAGGCCTTGCCCTTCGACGCGCCGGAAACCGTCTGGCGGCTACGTCTCGACCATCCGGCACCAGACCCCGGGTATTCCGTGATGCGGACCCGGGCCGGACTCCCGGCTTACCATATCGCCTCCATCAGTGACGACGTCCGATTCGGGATCACGCATGTGGTGCGTGGCGAGGATCTACGCGCATCGACCGGTCTACAGCTCGACATCGCGAGGCGGCTCGGGCTCAGCACCTTCCTCAACATCCGGTTCGAACATCATCCGCTGGTGCTCGACGCCGACGGGCGCAAACTATCCAAGAGCACCTTCCCAGCGCAGAAGCGCTGATTTGAGATCGGTTCCGTAGGCATAGCCGCCGATCGACCCGTCTCGACGCACTACCCGATGGCATGGCACAAGCACCGCGACGGGATTGTCGCCCACAGCGGTTCCGACCGCACGGGCCGCGGCAGGTTGTCCGATCGCCGAAGCGAGGTCCCCGTAGGTGGTCACTTCCCCGTGCGGAATGTTCAGCAAGGCTTGCCAGACTTTGCGCTGAAAGGGAGTTCCGCGCAGATCCAAGGGCATTGCGTCGGACCCATCCGGCGTGAAGACCGCCTTGGCGAAGGGTTCGATGAGGGCGTCATCCCGTCGGTGATCCGCCTCCGGCCAGTCTTTGGCGAGGCGTGACATCACGGCATCGGCACCCTGAGGGGTGAAGGCCAGATGGCAGAGTCCGCGCTCGCTGACCGCGAGCAGGCAGCCGCCGAATGGAGAGGTGTAAAAGCCGTAGGTCAAGGTCATGGTGGATGGTTGTTTGGATGCGTAGAACAAGCTACTTTGGTTTCCATCTTACGACAAACTCAAGTTTTTGGTCGTCCCATCCCTACCTGAACCTCCCCTTGGCATGATCAGCCTGCTTCTCATGGTCCTCTTCTCCCCTCCGCTTCAGGCAATGATCGACTCGCTACCGTCCCATCTTGGCGTCTCCATGATCGTGGAACGGATGGATGGCGAGGCGCTCTTCGAGCACGGCGCCGATGATGTCGTGCCCTCGGCCAGCGTCATCAAGATTCCGATCCTGGCGACCTTCCTCGCGTCGGACCTTCGCGGCGAAACCACAGTCGGCGCCGATCAGCTCGTGGGTGGCACCGGCATCTTGCAGGAACATCGCGCCGACACGACCCTCACATGGCGGCGCCTCGCCGAGCTGATGATCTCCGTGAGCGACAACTCCGCCACGAACGCGATCATCCGGGGTTTGGGGATGGAGGCGGTGAACAACGATCTCGCGTCTTGGGGACTCACCCACACCCGTTTGCGTCGCCAGATGATGGATTTCGAGGCGCAACGCCGAGGGTTCGAGAACACGACCACGCCCCGGGAGATGAACGCGATCCTGCGGCGCTTCGCTGGAAACACCGAGTTCATCGACATCCTGCTGATGTGCGAAGACACGTCCACCCTTCCTGCGGGCCTGCCGGATGGAGTCCGGTTCGCGCACAAGACGGGCACGTTGACCATCGTCCGCGGGGATGCGGGCATCGTTCTCGGCGAGCATCCGATCGTGATCACGGCGTTCGTTCGGGGTTTCCGCACTGAAGCGGAAGCGGAGGCGGTACTCGCCTCGATCGGTGCGGCGATCGATTTTTAACGCAACGCTTCCCAGCCGAGCATCACGCAATTCCGACGCGTCGGGTAGTTCCGGATATCGGCCAGGGCGAGGAAATCCTCATCATCGGTATCCGGCATCGGTTTGGTGGCATCGGTGAGCGCATCGACAAAAGCGGCCAACCCGGGGATGCGGTCTACCGGCATCCCCGCCACTTTGGCGCATAAGATGGAAGCCGACGCCTTATGCATCATGCATCCATGTATCTCAACCCCGATCTGGGTGATGATGCCGTTCTCGACGATCCATCCCAACGTGATGTCGTCGCCGCAACTGTGGTTGCGATGATGCGCGCGATGCGTGGCCCCTTCCGGTATTCCGAGGCCGACCGGATGCTTGTAATGACCGATGAGGCGGTCTGAGGTCACGCGTCCGGCGCGGATGCCGGCGCCGAGGGCGGCATGAACCGCTTCGAAAACACCAGCAGGATCACCACCGATGTGGAGATCGCCATATCCGCCACATTGAAGATGTAGGGGAAGACGGCGAAGCCGTTGATTTCGAGGGTGAAGTGGATGAAGTCGGTGACATGCCCTTCCAGGATGCCGCCGTAGCCGCCGGCGATGGCCAGCACGAACCGGTCGATCAGATTGCCGATCGCTCCGCCGAGGATGAAGCCCATGAGCAGGGCGTAGCCTTGGGTGAGCTGGGCCAGGTTTTTCAGCACGTAGATGCTGATGCCGACGGTGGCCAGCAGCGCCAGGATGCTGACCATGCGCGTATCGAGGAAGTCGATGCCCATGGCCATGCCCGGATTGTGGATGTAGTGGAACGCCAGCCAGCCCTCGATGAGATCGCGGTACTGCCAGGCCTCGGAGCCGCGGATCCAGGCTTTGGTGAGCTGGTCGAGCACGATGACCAAGGTGGCGGCGCTGCCGAGCAGCGTCAGTTTGCGGTTCATCAGCGGCGCTTCAGCTTGGCTTCGATGCTGATCTGAGTGTGTGGCACGGCTTCGAGGCGACCTTTGGAGATCTTCGCACCGGTCACCTTGCACACGCCGTAGGTCTTGTTGTCCACGCGCACGAGGGCGTCGTCCAGGTATTTCAGGAACTTCTTGGTGCGGTTGAACAGCATGTAGGTCTTCTCACGCTCTTGCGCGTCGGACCCCGCATCGGCCATATGGAAAGAGTAGGCCGACTCGTCGGAGGCGTTCTCGGTGCTCTCGCGCAGCGATTGCTGCAGCAGTCCCAGATCGCGTTCGGCTTCTTCCCGTTTTTTCAGAATGATTTCCCGGAAGTACTCCAGCTCCTCGTCGTTGTAAGGAGAGATGCGGTTGGGTTGTTCTTTGTTCGCTTCCATGATCAACGTTGAATACGGGTGATAGATATCGTGCAAGGCTGGTCGTCGATGTCCCACTCTTTGGAGAAGTCATTGCGGGCGGAACCACCGATGCTGAGCTCTTCCGACAAGGTCTCATGGCGGATGTACTCGCTGTGGGCAAGCACCGCCGCGTTGAGCGTGTCGCTTCCTGAAAAATACGCAGATATTCGGTCTGTTACCTCAAAATCCGCTTCCTTCCTCATATTCTGAATCCGGTTGACCACCTCACGGGCCACCCCTTCGGAACGCAAGGCATCGGTGAGTGTGGTGTCGAGAGCGACGGTGAGGCCATCTTCCGATTCCACCTGCCAGCCGCTCAGTCCGGTACGGAGCACCACCATGTCGTCGCCGTCAAGCGCGATCACGGTGCCGTCGTCCATCGTGAGGGAAAGCTGTCCGTCGCGTTCGAATGCGGTGATCTGCTCCGAGCTCAGCGTGCCGACCATCGCCGCGATGGCCTTCATGTGCTTGCCCGCTTTCTTGCCCAACACAGGGAAATTCGGCTTCGCGCTCTTGTGGACAATGCCGGAATCGTCTTTGACGAACTCGATCAGCTTGACGTTGACCTCATCCAGCACGATGTCTTTCATCGTTTCGACAGCGAGACGGTCTTCCTGGCTTTGAAGCGGGATGATGATGCGCGACAAGGGCTGACGCACATTCAGATTCACCTTGTTGCGGATGCGCAGCACGATGCTGGTGATCTTGCGCGCCATCTCCATGCGGTATTCGAGTCCTTTGTCGATCGAGGTCTCCTCAACGGCAGGGAAATAGCTCAGATGCACCGACATCTCGTCGGCGCCTGTCACTTCGGTGAGACGCTGGTACAGCCATTCGGAGAGGAAGGGCGCCACCGGACTCATCAGCTTGCTCACGCTCAGCAAGCATTCGTAGAGGGTCTGGTAGGCGGCGGCCTTGTCGACCGAATCGCCCTCTTTCCAGAACCGGCGGCGGTTGCGGCGCACATACCAGTTGCTCAGCTCTTCGGTGAAGGCTTCGATCTCGCGGCAAGCCTTGGTCACGTCGTAATCGTCCATGAACAGGTCCACCGATTTGATGGTGGAGTTCAGACGCGACAGGATCCAGCGGTCCATCTCCGTGCGCGATGCCACCGGCACGCGGGCCGCGGTGTTGCGGAAGCCGTCGATGTTGGCATACAGCGCGAAGAAGGAATACGTGTTCACCACGGTGCTGAAGAAGCGGCGCTGCGATTCCTTCAGGCTTTCCTCGTTGAATTTGAGGTTGTCCCAAGGCGCCGAATTGCTCATCATGTACCAGCGGGCGGCATCCGCACCGTACGTCTTGATGATCTCGAACGGATCGACGGTGTTGCCTTTCGACTTCGACATCTTCTCGCCTTTGGCATCAAGCACGAGCCCGTTCGACACCACGTTCTTGTACGCCATGTCGCCGAAGAGCATGGTTCCGAGCGCGTGCAGCGTATAGAACCAGCCGCGGGTCTGGTCGACGCCCTCGGCGATGAAATCGGCCGGGTACGCCGCTTTGAAGATGTCCTGGTTCTCGAACGGATAATGCCACTGCGCGAAGGGCATGGCACCCGAATCGAACCACACATCCAGCAGGTCCGGAATCCGGCGCATGGTGCCGCCATCGGCCGCTTTCCAGGTGATGTCGTCGATATACGGACGGTGAAGATCCAATTCTTTGTCGGCCGGGATGCCGGCGAGCTTGCGAAGCTCAGCCACGGATCCCACGCAGACCATCTCGGACGGATTGTTGTCGTTCACCCAGATCGGAATCGGCGTCCCCCAATAGCGCTGACGCGAAATCGCCCAGTCCACGTTGTTTTCAAGCCAGGTTCCGAAGCGTCCGGTTCCTGTGCTGGCCGGCTTCCAATGGATGCGCGTGTTCAGATCCACCATCTGGTCGCGGACGGCCGTGGTGCGGATGAACCACGACTCCACCGGATAACTCATCAGCGGCGTGCCTTTGCGCCAGTCGTGCGGATAGTTGTGCAAGTAGGTCTGCTGGCGGTACAGCAAGCCACGCTCTTTGAGTGAGCGGAGGATGTCTTTATCGGCGTCTTTGAACCATTTGCCACCGATCAGCTCCATACCGTCTTCGAAGGTGCCGTCGCGCGTCACCGGATTGTACATCGGCACGCCTTCGGCTTTTCCGACCTCATAGTCATCCGCACCGAACGCCGGGGCGATGTGCACGATGCCGGTACCGTCTTCCAACGTCACGAAGCCGGCCGCGACCACGCGCCAGGCCTGGTCTTTCGGGATGGTCTTTTGCGCGCCGTCGAACACCGGCTCATAGGTTTTGCCGACAAGCTCCTTCCCTTTGACGGTCTTGATGACGTCGTAGCCGCCATCGATCACGCTGGCGAGCAAGGCTTCGGCCAGGATCAGATGCCGGCCGGTGTCGCCATGCTCACGGATCAAGGCGTAGGTCACATCCGGATTGACTGCCAACAACATGTTGGATGGGAGCGTCCACGGGGTGGTCGTCCACGCCAGGAAGAAGGTGTCGGGCGCTTCGGTGAGGCGGAAGGTGACGAAGGCGGACGGATCCTGCACTTCCTTGTAGCCCAGGCTCACTTCGTGCGAACTGAGGACGGTGCCGCTACCGGGCGAATACCACTGGATCTTGTAGCCTTTGTAGAGCAGGTTCTTCTGATACAGCGTGCTCAGCGCCCACCAGCACGATTCGATGTAGTTGTTCTCGAAGGTGATGTACGGCTCGTCCAGATCCACCCAGTACCCCATGCGGGTGGTGAGGCCGTCCCACAGGTCTTTGTACTTGAGCACCGAGGCGCGGCATTTCGCGTTGTATTCCTTGATGCCGTAGGCTTCCACTTCCAGACGGCCTTTCAGCCCAAGCTCTTTTTCGACCTCGATTTCAACGGGGAGTCCGTGCGTGTCCCATCCCGCTTTTCGGACGACTTTGTATCCCTTCAGGGTTTTGTATCGGCAGAACAGGTCTTTGACCGACCGCGCCATCACGTGGTGGATGCCTGGTTTTCCGTTCGCGGTGGGCGGCCCTTCATAAAACGTGAAGGGGATGCCATCTTCACGGGTCTCGAGGCTTTGCTCGAAGATCCGGTTATCTTTCCACCACGAAAGGATCTCAAGCTCGAGCTTGGGATAATCGACCTGCTTAACTTCTTTGAAGCGTTTTTCCATACAATGGCTCAATCCCTGATGGGCATGAATAAAGACCCCAAATATACGACCTTTTCGCGTGGCACCCGATGGATCTGGCTCGTCGTGGCCCTGGTCGGATGTGCCGATCCGGCGGCGCAAGTCACGGAAATCACCGCGCAGGAAGACGCCTTTAGGGTTCTTGTGGATCAGAAAGGGATGGGGGATGCGACCCTGGCCGACGCCCGCGCCCTGAAGGACCGGCTGGTCGCCTTTGCCGACGATTTCCCCGACCATGAGCGCTCGCCGGAGTATCTGCATAACGCGGGCGCCATCGCGGCCGACTTCCTCGACGACCCCGCCTCTCTTCGAGCGCGTGGCCGACACCTACCCGACGCATGAGTTGGCCGAGCGCTGCCGCTTCCTCCAAGCCTATACCCTGGCTGAATTCGTCAAAGACCCCGTCGCCGCGAAAGCCGCCTACGCCGAGTTCATCGCCCAATTCCCTGAAAGCGTGATGGTCGAATCGGCCCGGATCGAAATGGAGACGCTCAGCCGATGACCCCTCGCTCGATTCTGTTCGTCTGCCTCGGAAACATCTGCCGCTCCCCGACCGCCGAGGGGGTGTTCCAGCACCTGGTGAACGAGGCTGGGCTGGAGTCCCGCATCCACATCGATTCGGCCGGAACCGGCGCCTGGCACGTGGGAAATCCCGCCAACAGCAAAAGCCAAGCCACAGCCAACCGCCACGGTGTGACGCTACATTCACGCGCGCGGCAGTTCCAAGTCTCCGATTTCGACGACTTCGACCTGATCTTGGCCATGGACCGCTCCAACCTGAACGACATCCTTGCGATGGATCGCTCGGGTCGGTATGCGCATAAAGTGAAGCTGTTCCGTGAGTTCGACCCAGAGCCCGGCGACGGCGAGGTGCCCGATCCGTACTACGGCGGCCAGCAAGGCTTCGAAGAGGTCTACCAGATCTGCCTGCGCACCAGCGCCGCAATCCTGAAGCAGTTGGAGCGTTGATCCGCCAATGAGACGTTTCCTTCCCCTTTTCTTCTTCTTAGCGATCGTCGCCGGCTGCGCGGGTCCGAAGGAGATCCCCCCATCCGCTCCCGCCGCCCGATTTTCAGCGGAAGAACTGAATCAGGCGAACGACTATTTCCTTCGGGGCATCGTCGCGTACGAGCTCGAAGACTACGAAGAGGCGCTCGATCTGCTGTCGATGGCCTACCTCCGTCTCCCTGAGCATGCCGGTGTGAATTTCGCTTTGGCGGATGCGTATCTGGCCACCGCCGATGTGGTGAACGCCGCCTACTATGCCCGTCAAGCGATGCGGATCGATCCGAAAAACCGGTTCTATCCTCTGAAATTGGCCGAAATCCATCTTCGCAACAGCCAGCCTGCGGCCGCGGTCGATGTCTTGGAGTCGGCGCTGATCCGTTTCCCGAACGACCTGGAGATGATGTATCTGCTGGCGGCGACCTTGACCGAACAGAAGGAGTTCTTGCGCTCGAACCGCATGTACGACCGCATCCTGAAGAAAGACCCGGACGAGACCAGCGTCTATTATCAGAAATTCCGCAACTACACGGCGCTGAACCTCCCGGATTCGGCGATCGCGCAGATGGTGGCGATCCGGACCTTGGATCCGGCGAACATCCTCGCGGCCCAGACCTTGGCGCAGCTGTATCTGAGTCTGGACCGGACCGACGAGGCCGTGACCGTCTACGAAGACATCCTGAAACGGCATCCGGGCAACATCGAGCTGAAGATCGGACTGACGGACGTGTATGTGAGCCGCGGGGAATGGGGCAAGGCCGGCGCAACCATGAGCGCGGTGATGGAGAGCGAGGAGGTGCGGGCCGATACGAAGACCGAGCTCATGCAGTACTTGCTGGGACTCTTCGGGAAGCAGCCCGACAACGACGAGCTCAAGCTCATGATCACCGACTTGGTGGAGCGCTACAGCGTGTCGCAGCCCGGGAACGCGATGGCCCAGGCCATCGCCGCCGATTTCTACAGCATGATCGACGACAACGCCAACGCCTTGCTCAAAATCGAAGCGACGCTGGCACTGAATCCGGACAACAGCAATGCCTGGCGGCAGCGCATCCAGCTGCTGTACCTGGCGGAGCGGTATGACGATGTGATCGAATTGGCCGAGCAAGCCGAACAATACGCTCCGGAGGACGCGTTCGTCCGCTTCTTCGTGGGCGTGTCCCACATGATGAAGAAAGACAACGCCGCCGCGGCAGACTGGCTCAAGCGAGCCGCCAAATCTCCGGCGAGAGCTCCCTTCCGCTCGGTCGTGATCGGCACCTTGGGCGACGTGACCTACCAGCTCAACGATTGGGAAGCCGCGAAAACCCATTACGAGGAGGCGCTGAGACTGAATCCGGAAAACGAAGGCGTGCTCAACAATTACGCCTACTACATGAGCGAGAAAGGCGAGCGGCTCGAAGAGGCGAAAACCATGTCGGAGCGCTCGCTGCGCATCGACCCGAAGAATCCGTCCTTCCTCGACACCTACGGTTGGATCCACTACCTGCTGGGGGACTATGAGACCGCGCTAGACTACATCACGCGCTCCCTGGAGAACGGGTCGACCAGCGCCGAGGTGCTTGAGCACAAAGGCGATGTGCTGCATAAGCTGGGGCGCAACGAAGAAGCCATCCGCTTTTGGAACGATGCCTTGAAGGCCGACTCCACCCGCACCTATCTGCTCGACCGGATCATGGAGGCCACGCCTTGATCCGCCGCAGCCTTGCGATCGCATTCCTGGTGATGTCGTGCGCGCCGAAGCCCATCGTCCTGAATGAAGGAAGTTTCGACGCCTCCCGGAAGCCGGGTGCCGAGGTGTTGGCGTCGGTATTTCCCGCATCGGCCTACGCCGATGGCATCACGGGCTCGGCCCGCATCCAGGCCTCATCGCCGGAATTCACCGAGCGCGGTGCTATGGATTTCGCCACCGACCGCACCCGGAGCCTGGCCACCTTGCGCAACACCTTGGGCATCGAAGGGTACCGGATCCTCATCGAGCCCGATTCAACCACCGTGTACAACCGCATCGACCGCATCGCACAGCGGTTCGCGACCGACGAAGCGCTGTTCTCGTTCCCCTTGCTGGAGATCATGAACCCGGATTTCCGTGTCAAGACCTTGGCCCGGCTGTACGAAAACGAAACCTATTGGTACTTCCGGTTCGCGGACGGCAGCGGCGCCATCGTCACAAAAAAAAGCGGTCTCTTGAAACGCTACGATGCCCTTGGGGCCACGTTCCTGTACGAGGACGTGCGACCGGTGCGCGGCGTGCCCATGGCGCGACGCATTCAGTGGTTGAGCGCTGATAAAAAATCCAATATTTTCTTGAACATACAGGCAGTGGAGATCAACCCGTCGACCATGGAGTTCGACCTGGTGCTGCCTGAAGGTACACGCCTCCAACGCCCATGACCCTCCGCCCGCTTCTCACCATCGCCGTTCTGCTTTGCCTGACGACAGGGACACTGGTCGCGCAGGATTTCGAACAGATGCGCCGGGCCGCGAAACAGCGCCAAGACCAGACACGCACGGAGATCAACGACCTGATGTCGCGCATCGAGCAGTACGAGAAGCAGATCCGAGACACCGGCATGCGCTACGACCAGCTCTATCGCCTCTACCGCAATCTGCAGAGGGAGATTTCCCTTCGGGATGAGGTCCTCCGCAAACTCGGCGACGAGCAGCGCGAGATCCAGGGCGACATCGTGCTCACCGAGCAGGAAGTGACCAACCTGGAGGCCAAACTGAACGAGATGGTGGCCTCGTACAAGAAGAACCTGACCTACATGTATAAATACGGTCGGGTGCCGGAGCTGGCCTTGATCTTGAGCGCCGGAAGCCTGGACCAGATGCTGGCCCGCGCCTACTACCTGCGCCGGTTCACCGAGCATCGGCAGAAGCAGGCCACGGCGATCCGCGCCTCGCAGGAACAGCTCAAGCAGCGAAAAGAAGAGCTGATCGCGTCCCGCCAGGAGATCCTCAAAAGTGTGGACAGCAGCAAGCGCGAACGGGAGCGGATGGACGCGCGGCGACGCGAGCAGAACGGCACCATCCAGGCCTTGCAGCGCGACCGCCGAAACACCCAGCAGCGATTGGATGACACCCGCAAGCAGATCCAGAACCTGAACCGTGTGCTGGCCGAAGCCATCGCCGAAGAAGAGCGCATCCAACGCGCGGAGGCGGCGCGCATCGCCGAGCTCGAGGCCGAGCGCCTGCGCCGGCTGGCCGAAGCCCAGCGCATCACCGACAACGCCAAGCGTGAGGAGGAAGTGGCGCGGTACTCGACCCCCACGCCGGCGCCCGTGGCCGCGCCCGCCGGAAGCTCCGTCGCCAGCATCGAAGCCTCGTTCGCGGCCAGCAAAGGACGCCTGCAATGGCCCGTGCAGCGCGGCGCCATCTCGGTACCCTTCGGCGACATCGTCGATCCCGTCTACAAGACCCGCATCCCCAACCCCGGCATCGAAGTGGCCACCGGCTCACGCGAACCGGTCTACGCCATCCACGACGGCTTCTCCAGCGCCGGCGGACACCTGCAAGTGCCCGAATACGGCAACCTGGTCATCCTTTTCCATGGCGAATACAAATCCATCTACGGAAACCTGAGCGAAGTCGTGGTGCGTCCCAATTCCTACGTGAGGGCCGGCGAACTTATCGGTTATGGCGGAACCTCCTCCTCATCCAAAGGAGAAAGCGTATTTTTGATGATCAAAAAAGGCCAGACGAACGTGGATCCCGCGCAATGGATTCAGCCGCGCCGCAGCCCGACACCCTGATCATGACCACCGAAACTCCGAACGTCCCTCGTCTTTTCTCCTACACCACCGCCGCCTTCATGCTGGGCGCCGTGGTGCACATGCTTACCAGCAGCTTCCTTCCGTTCACACAGATCCCGGCCGGCATCGGCCTCGGCGTGATGGCCGCATACGCCTTCATGTACGGAAACCTGGCCTGGTCCGTCTCCAAACGCTATTTCCGGAAAACGCGCATCCTGACCTGGATTCCATACCTGCTGTCGGTTCTGATGGTGGTTCCAGCCGCCATCCAGGTGCATCTTCAGCAAGATTTCCCCGAACCCTCCCAAGCCTGGCTGTACGTCGGCATCATCCTGACCGGCGCCTTGGCCGGATCCAGACTCGGCATCCACGCCGGACTCAAACGCTCATCCCCTTGACCATGCGACATCTGCTTCTCTCCCTGTTTCTGCTCACCACCACTTTGGCTTGCGCGCAACCGCCGCAAGGGCCCACGCTCGATGAGAAAATCGGCCAGATGCTGATGGTCGGTTTCCGTGGCACCGTGGCCACGTCCGACAGCTCCATCGCGCGGTATATCCAAGACTATCATCTCGGAAGCGTGATCTTCTTCGATTTCGATGTGGAACTGAAAAAAGCCGACCGCAACGTCGCCTCTCCGGCGCAGTTGAAAGCCCTGGTCGATTCGCTGCAGTCGTTCTCCAAGATTCCTCTGCTGGTCGCCATCGATCAGGAAGGCGGACGCGTGAACCGCCTCAAAACCGCCTACGGCTTCCCGGCATCGGTCTCGGCGCAGTATTTGGGCCGCATCAACAACACCGATTCCACGCGCTTTTATGCGGACCGCACCGCCCGCACGCTGAAATCGGTCGGCATCAACGTGAATTTCGCGCCGGTGGCGGATGTGAACTCGAACCCGGACAACCCCGTGATCGGCAAGCTCGAGCGCAGCTACAGCGCCGATCCGGAAATCGTGGCCACGCACGCGCGCATCGTCACCGCCGTGCACAAAGAGCATGGCATCGTCACCACCTTCAAGCATTTCCCGGGTCATGGCAGCGCCTGGAACGACTCGCATGTGGGGATGGCGGACGTCACCGAGACCTGGGCCGCCTCCGAACTCATCCCCTACCGCCGCGCCATCGAAGCCAACGAGCTGGATGCGATCATGACCGCGCACATCTTCAACGCGAACTTCGACAAAGACCATCCCGGCACGCTGTCGAAACGCGTGCTCACCGGCATGCTGCGCGAGGAACTGGGCTTCGAAGGCGTCATTTATTCCGACGACATGCAGATGAAAGCCGTGGCCGATTTCTACGGACTCGAGCAAGCCATCGAGCTCGGCATCAACGCCGGCATCGACATCCTCACCTTCGGCAACAACACGCACCACTACGAGCCGGACATCGCCGAGCGCGCGTTCAAGACCATCAAAAGGCTGGTGGAGACCGGACGCATTTCCGAGGCGCGCATCGACGAATCGTACCAACGCATCATGAACCTCAAACGCGCTTACGGAGTGATCGATGCAACACGGTGACATCACCCTCCTCCACATCGTCGAAGCGCTGATCTTCGCGAGTCCGGAGCCGCTTCCGGCCGAAGACATCGTCAAAGCGCTGGTCACGGAAGATCCTTCGCTCGAGATCCAGCCCACCGAAATCGAAGGGATGGTGCAGGCGTTGAATCAGCGCTACACCGACGCCGGACTCGCGTTCACCATCCGCCATGCCGGCGGTGGCTACGCGCATGCCACGCACGAAGTGTTTCACCCGTACCTGTCGCACCTACAGCACGACAACGCGAACCGCAAGCTCTCGGCCTCGGCCATCGAGACCTTGGCCATTATGGCGTACAAGCAGCCGCTCACGAAGCCGGAAGTGGATGCCATCCGCGGGGTCGATTCGGGATACATCATCCGTCAGCTTCTCGAGAAAAAGCTCGTGGATGTGGCCGGACGCAAAGACGCGCCCGGGAAGCCGCTTCTGTACCGCACATCGAGCGTGTTTCTGAAGCATTTCGGCATCAACTCGGTCGATGAGCTGCCCAAACCGCGCGAGATCGAGGAAATCCTGAAGGATGACGACATGACGGAGCACCGTCAGTTGATCTTGGAATTGCGGCAGGAGCTCGACAAGGGCGACGAATAGGACGGGTTCAGCGCTTCCGGAACAGAAAAACCTCGTCGGTCGACGCGAACGACAGTTGGGGATGCTGTCCGCAAGCCTGCCTTAACATGCACGTTATGTGACGAATTCGAACTTTTCAGAATTCCAGATTACGTAACGTTTTCGGCGCGTAGATGAAGTATAATCAGGATTTTGCATCGATTTGACAGGAGAATAAGTGACACTGTCCGCAAGACATCATAAACTCCGAACTACTGAAACGTCCACGTGGTTGTGATCAAGACCTTTGACGAAGAGCCGTCACCTCGATTTCGATCAACATCCGCGGGTCGAGCAATTGGGCGGAGATCATGGTGGCGGCAGGACGCACATCACCGAAATACTCCCTCAACACAGGCCAGCATCGCTCAAAGTCGGAGCCGTTCGGCAGGATGTAGGTGACCCTGACGACATCCGCGAGCGAGGCCCCCGCCTCCTGAAGCGCCTGGGAAATGTTTTCGAGGCATTGCTTGGCCTGCGCTTCGACCGCTGGCGAAATGCTCATGGTCGAATAGTCGAAGCCCGTTGTGCCGGACACAAAAATCCAGTCGCCCTGAACCACGGCCCTGGAGTAGGCGATCTGTTCTTCGAACGGTGATCCTGAGCTGATGAGAGTGCGTGTCATGCGGATGATGTGATGTCGTTGAGGAGGACGTTGATCGCCATGGCGATATCGGTTTTCAACTCCCCGATTCAAAATCAAAAAATTGCAATTTTAACTTGTCTTCCCGCCCCACAGTCTACCGCCCCTCATCCACATCCTCCACCTTGATCACCGACGCCGCGCCGATGATCA